>NZ_CP050152.1:3837040-4156794 GCF_011617245.1 Brevibacterium atlanticum
GACCCCCGAGTTCGCCCGCGGCGAGTATGCGCGGACGAAGGGGGCCGGTGAGCGCATCGCCCTCGGTGCCGATTCCCCGGACTTCCGTGTGCTCGTCCTCCGGCCGCATCTCATGTGGGGTCCCGGGGACACGCAGCTGACCGAGCGGATCATCGACCGTGCGCGGGCCGGGCGGATGCCTGTCCTCGGTTCGGGCGCGGCTCTTGTGGACACTCTCTTCGTCGACAATGCCGTCGAGGCGATCGTCGCCGCGGTCTCCGCTGTCGACACCACCCATGGCGAGTCGCTCGTGGTGACGAACGGTCAGCCGCGAGCGATCGGCGAGCTGATGTCACGCATCGCGATCGCCGGTGGAGCCGGACAGCCGAAGCTGCGCATCCCTTTGGCCCCGGCGCTGGCAGCCGGATCCGTGGTCGAGAAGGTGTGGGCACTCGGTGAGCATGATGACGAACCCCCGCTGACGAGGTTCCTCGCCGAGCAGCTGTCGACCGCGCACTGGTTCGACCAGCGGCGGACGCAGGAGGTGCTGGGTTGGACTCCCCGAGTCAGCATCGAAGAGGGCATGGAGATCCTCGCCGCGCACTACGCGTAGCGGGGCCTTGGCCGTCCGGGTTGGGATCGCTCGTCGTCGCGACTGAGCGGCCGCCCGGTCAGAGCTGTTCTGCGGTCAGAGGCGGTACTGGTTGTTCTCCTCCGCCGAGGGTCCTCTGCGGGTGGGCTGGTCATCGTCTGCACCCTCATCGTCGTCGCCGTCGCCCGAGTCATCGGTCTCCGGTTCGGTTCCGGAGAGGTCATCGGATGACATTCCCGGTTCGCCGGCAGGCGGGGTCTCGAGCGAGGATCCACCGGCTGACTCGTCGAAGTCCTCCGGGTCGAGAGTCGGGGTGTCGTCGGCGATGGTCGCGGGAACGTCGACCTTCTCCGCAGCGGGCTCGGCGGACTCTGCCTCAGCGGCTCTCTCAGCACTGATACCGGCAGTCTCCGGATCGGCGCCCTCGGAGGGCTGCGCGGTGGTGTCCTCGGCAGGGGCTGTCGTCGGCGTGGTCGGATCCTCGGATCTGACCGAGGGTGCCACGTCGGGCACCGGCGGTGCCGCGGGAGTGGGATCGGACTTCGGCGCGGCAGAGTCGCTGTCGGTGGCAGAACCCTGCGGGGCGGTGTCGGGTCGCGCGGGGAATGCCGGCGGCAATGGCGGGGGCGCCGGCAGGTCGGACTTCTCGGATGACTCCGCCTGAGGCATCACCGGAGCCGGACGCGGCGATTCCGTGTCGTCGTCTCCTGTCGTCTCGATGGATGATTTCTCAGCGCTGTCGACGGCAGAGCCCGCATCCGCGGCTTCGTCCGTTTCCGCGGCAGTGTCGTTCGTCGTGGCGGCAGCTTCGGCCGCTTCCGGGGCGCGCTCCTCTGACTGCTCCCTGGCCTCGGACGTCGGCTCACCCACATCGTCGGGTTCGGCGCTGTGTCGGCCTCGGGCACGCCTGCGTGTTTCGGTCTCGGCCGGTGCACCGGGTGCAGTGTTCTCAGCAGCGTCAGCATCGGACGTTTCGGCCGACTCAGCAGTCGACGTCGACACCGCAGAAGCCTCCGAGTCATCCGACGAACCAGCGTTCTCGTCGGTTCCGACTTCCAAGGATGAACCGGAGCTGTCGGATGCGTCGGATGCATCCGACGGGTCGGCTCCCTCGGCCGAGTCAGCACCGGTCGCGGCAGCCTCGTCGGCGGAGGCATCTGTGCCGTCCTCACCTGCGCCGGCAGTGTCACCAGCGTCGGCAGTGTCCCCAGCGCTGGCCGTGTCACCTGGGCCGGTCGTCTCGCCGGGCTTCGCCGACGAACCGGGCAGGGCCCCGTCGATGCCTTCGAGGCTCACCCCCGCCTCGGCGGCCAGACGCGCACGTCGTTCGGCTCGCGCCTGCGCCCGTTCCTCTTCGCTCTTCTGTGCCTTCGCTTTCGCCTTCGCCGACTCGCCCTTGGGCGGGGTCGGGCGGACGGCCTCCCAGATGAGGAGGACGATGAGCATCGTGACACCGACGGTCACGCCCATGAGGATCGAACCCAACGGCCGCGACATCGAGAAGAAGTCGAAGATGGCGTTGAGACCGAACATGACGGCCAGGCCGAGGATCAGTGCAACCAGGAATCTCATATCCCCATTGTGCCTTGTTCACCCGCGCTTGCCGCGAAAGACCCCGAATCTTTCGCCGATGCCGATGTCTCAGACGGCGTCTTCGTCGGTCTCTCCGGTGCGGACGCGGATGACATGGGAGACTTCTGAGACCCAGATCTTCCCATCCCCGATCTGCCCGGTATGCGCACCTTCGCTGATGGCCGCAAGCGCGGCATCGAGCGTTGCGTCGGTGACGATGACCTCGATTGAGATCTTCGGCAGGAACTCGACGAGGATCTTCTGCGAACGGTAGACCTCGACCTTCCCTGCCTGAGCGCCGTGTCCTTTGGCCTCGTAGACGGTCATTCCGGTGATTCCCGCCTCGGCGAGTGCCGCTTTGACCGGGGCGAGCGCGCTGGGCTGGAGGACTGCGGTGATGAGCTTCATGTCGTCGTTCCCTTCTCAGAGATCATGCGTCTCCGGCCTTGGCGCCGAAGACTTCGTGCGGTGGTGGCGTCAGGAGCGGAGGTCGTCGACTTCGTATGCGGTTTCGGCGTGGATACTCGTATCAAGGCCCGCTCTCTCCTGCGTCTCGGACGCCCGCAGACCGATCGTCGCCGTGAGCACCCACGCGATGAGCGCAGTGACGGCGAAGGTGTAGACGAAGACCGCTGCCACAGCGAGGACCTGAGCGCCCAGGAGTCCGAGCCCGCCGCCGTAGAGGAGGCCGGCAGCCCCGGCCGGCGAGGAGGGATCGGCGAGGACGGCGATCGCGAGGGTGCCGAAGATGCCGGGGAACATGTGGATGGCCACGGCATCGAGGGCGTCGTCGTAGCCGAAGCGCTCCTTGAGACCGAGCGTGAAGAAGGCGATCATTCCGGCGACGAGACCGATGACGACCGCGCCGACCGGCGACACGGAGTTCGCGGCAGGCGTGATTCCCACGAGTCCGCCGAGGACTCCGGAGATCGCGCCGAGGGAGGTGGCAGAGCCGCGGCGGAGACGTTCGACGATCAGCCATCCCAGCAGCCCCGAGCAGGCGGCGATGAGTGTGTTCGTCAGCGCGACACCGGCACTCTCGTCGATGCCTCCCGAGGAGCCGCCGTTGAACCCGTACCACCCGACCATGAGCAGACCGCCGCCGAGGATGGCGATGGGAAGGTTCCCCGGTCGCCCCACAGCGGGGAAGTCACGCCGTCGGCCGAGGAAGACGGCGAGTACCAGGGCGGCGACACCGGCGTTCATGTGCACGGCGGTCCCGCCGGCGAAGTCGAGCGCGCCGACGCGATTGGCGATCCACCCGCCGATCGTCGACCCGTCGTCGGAGTCGAAGGCGAACACCCAGTGGGCGACCGGGAAGTAGACCAGAGTGGCCCAGAGCCCGGAGAAGATCAGCCAGGCGGAGAACTTCATGCGCCCCTCGACCGCACCGCCGATGATGCCGACGGTGAGTCCGGCGAAGACGAGCTGGAAGACGGCGATGAGGATCGCCGGCACGGCTCCCTCCGGTGTCGGCTCTCCCAGCAGGGACGTCAGGCCGAAGAGTCCCGAGGGGTTGCCGATGATGCCCGCCCCACCGGCAGAGTCGCCCAGAGTCAGGCCATAGCCGTAGAGCACCCACAGCACGGCGGTGACGGCGAATCCGCCGAAGACGACCATGACGGTGTTGAGGATGTTCTTCGTGCGGGACAGCCCGCCGTAGTAGAGCGCGAGGCCCGGGAGCATGAAGGTCACAGCGACCGTGGCGGTGAGCATCCAGCCGGTGTTGACCTGTGAGGTGATGTCCATCGTGGTGTCCTTCGTCGGTGGTTGGTGGAGGGTGAGTGGAGGTCCGGCGCGGGCGATCAGCCGACGAGCAGCTCTTCGAGGACGTCGGCGAGGGCGCGCTGCCCTGCCAGAACGTCCTCGGGGGCTACGGTCTCCGTCGGTGCGTGCGACGTGCCGGTCGGGTTGCGGACGAAGAGCATCGCCGTCGGAACTGCCCCGGCGAGCGCCGCGGCATCATGGCCCGCCCCGGAGTCGAGGACGGGAGCATCGGGCAGCACGGTCTGCAGGCGAGACCGCAGCCCGTCGTCGAAGTCGACCTCGGGGGCGAACGATTCCTCGACGAGCGTGGCCGAACATCCCTCGTCTGCGGCGAGCGTGTGCAGCGCCTCGGCGATATTCCCCACGATGCTCCGCACCACTGCCTCGTCTCGATGGCGCACGTCGAGCCACAGATCGACCGTCGCGGCGATGACGTTCGTCCCGCCGGGGGTGACCTGGAGACGACCAACGGTGCCGCGGGCGTCATCGCAGTCGAGCACCTCAGCGCGCAGCTGCGTGATGATCTGGGAGGCGACGACCATCGGGTCGTGTCGGCTCTGCATCGTCGTGGTGCCTGCATGGTCGGGGGATCCGGAGATCCGGATGTGCCACCGCCCATGGGCGAGGATCGCACCGGCCAGGGCCACCGGCTGGCCGAGTTCGGCCAGTCCCCTGCCCTGCTCGACGTGGAGTTCGACGAAGGCACCGATCTGGTCGAGCCGGTCGGGGGTCGGTCCGATCCGGGTGGGGTCGAATCCGGCACCGGCGGCCACCTCGGCGTAGGACCGGCCCGCGTCATCGCACAGATCGCGCACGGCCTCGGCCGAGACCTGACCGGTCATCAGACGTGATCCGAGGCAGGCGACGCCGAAACGCGATCCCTCCTCCTCGGGGAAGACGGTGATGGCGAAGGGGCGGGGGGCCGGGAGCACACCGCGCGAGCGGAGGTCGTCGAAGGCCGCGAGCGCACTGGCGACGCCCAGCGGACCGTCGAAGCCGCCCCCGCCGGGAACCGAATCGAGGTGGGAGCCGGTGACGATCGCCTTCGGCGGCAGTTCGCGGTCGCCGTCGAGCACATCCGGTCCGACGGCGTTGCTGCCCTTGCCGCCGGTCGGGACGGCGGCCCGCGCCTCGCACCAGGCCCAGATCACACCGTTCTCATCCGTCGTCGTATCAAGACCACGGGCGAGGGCGGCGTCGATGAACCATCTGCGCAGTTCGAGTTCGGCATGAGAGAACACGGGGCGGGTGTATCCTCCTCGCTCTTCATCGACGCCGATCTCAGAGATCTCGTCGAGGAGCTCGGTCGCCGTCGCGACAGCGGGAGCCGCCGTGTTCGAGGACTCTCCTCCGTCGAAGCGCTGCCCGGTGGCCCGGAACTGACGGTGCGGGCGTTCGGAGCGCAGAACGAGGTCGACGACGAGGTCTCCGAGCAGAGGCGCGAACTTCGCGCCCTGCCCCGAGCATGGCGAGACGACGGTGATCCCCTCGGCGCGATCGATGATCATGTCGTCGTCGGGTACGTTCGTGAACAGGCAGGTCGTCTCCGCGTAGGCCTCGGGCGCAAGTCCCGGCAGCGTCCGCTCGACGAACCCGGTGACTCGGCGGCGATGGTCCGGGTCGATGACTCCGTCCTGTTCGTAGCCTGAGTGGATGACGCGTCCACCGTTGTACTCCGCGACCTTCTGTCCGCGGAAGTCGGCGTCCCGTCCCCCGGGCAGGCCGTAGACCTGCATCTGCGGACCCTTGTAGATGAACGTCGGCCAGGACGTCGACTGCCCAGGCTCCGCCTGCCCGACGTCGCGCGGATCGCGGTAGGGGAAGTGGAACGCCGTCTCCTGACGAACCTGGAACTGAGGCATCCGGGCCCGGAAGTCGGCGGGCATGTCGAGACCTTCGAGCAGCGCCGGCAGGAACGGTCCGGCGGCCACGACCACCTGCTCACATTCGACGCTGCGACCGTCGAACGAGGTCACAGTGTAACCGGAGCCCGTGGCAGAACCGCCTCGGTGGACCCGGGCGACCTCCCAGTTCGACAGGATGCGCGCACCGGCCGTTTCCGCACTCTCGAGCATCGCGGCCACGGCCGCCTCAGCATCGATGACGCCGGCATCCGGGTGCCAGAGCACATCGGTGTCGAAGTCCAGTTGCGGCCACCGCTCCGCTGCGGCCTGACGGTCGAGGAGTTCGCAGTCGATCCCCTCAGCCTCGAGCACCCTGGCCAAGCCGTGCGGATCGCGGACGGCCCCGAAGTCGAGGGCGCCGCTGGGTGTGATGAGCTTCCTGCCGCATCGGGCCTCGAGTCCCGTCCACCCGCTGCGTGACTCGGCGACCAGTCGGGTCAGCGCCCGAGACGGGTAGGCGTAGCGGAAGATGCGGGCCGATCCGTGCGAACTGCCCAACTCCGAGGCGGGCCGGTCGCGTTCGAGGACGAGCACCTCGGCGCCGGCTTCGGCGAGTCTCCAGGCGGCTGCCGCACCCGAGAGGCCCGCCCCGATGACGACGATCTGCGATATTTCTGTTGTCACTGCAATCCGATCTTCAGTGCCCCGAATGAGGCATGCACGATGAGGTGAACGGGGTGCGGGGTGGTGCCCGCGCATCGTGGTCACGCGAGGTCGGGGGTCTTCCACAGATTGAGCGCGGTGCCGAGGCCTGCCTGCACGGCGTTCTCGTAGACCGTCTTTCCCCAGGCGACGTCTTCGACACCCATGCCGCCGACGCTGAAGAGGATGGGCTGGTCGTCGAATTCGCGTCCCGGCGCCTTGCCGGAGAAGACGTCGCCGATGTTGACGACGCGGCTCTCGTCGAGTGCGCCGTCGTCGATGAGGTCCTGCCAGTAGAGTCCGATCATTCCGAAGGCGGTTTCGTGGGAGGGCGCGGGATATTCCTCGGCCCAGGCCTCGTAGATCTTCTTCGCGTCGACGAGCAGTCGGGCCCGGCCCGAGAGCGTGTAGTCCTTGTCCATCCGCAGGTTCGCAGGGAGGCTGAGGAAGGCTCCCGGTTTGATCCAGTCGCCGTCGATGTAGGGGTAGTTCTCCGATCCGACGAGTCCGGTGACGGCTTCGGAGACGATGTCGCAGTCGCTCACCGCACCCTCGACGGTGTCGCTGATCTCGATCGTCGTGAACTGCGGGTAGTGAGCGCGGACGTAGTCGGCGAAGGACTCCGAGGTGCTGCGACGGCGACCGTGGATGACGATGTCGGTGAGGCTCGGGCGGGCGAGGGTCATCGCGTGCAGGGCCGACTTGTTCATCGCTCCGGGACCGATGATGCCCAATCGCGCGGCATCGACGGGGGCCAGCTTCTTCGCAGCGGCTCCGGGGACGGCTGCGGTGCGGTACGCGCTTTCGAGGTTGCCCGACATGATCGCGAAGGGGGCACCGGTCTCCTTGTCGTTGAGCACGATGAGGTGGATGGAGCGCGGCAGCCCCTTGTCACGGTTGTCGACGTTCGATCCGTACCATTTCACTCCGGCGGTGTCGAAGCGTCCGCCGAGGTAGGCGGCCATGGCCATGAAGCGCCGGTCGGAGGCGTCGACCGGCATGGTGGGGAACGGGCTGGTGGCGGGGAAGGAGATCTGGGCGCCGTGCGAGTTCGCGGAGTTCCCGGCCATCCGGTAGTCGCCCTCGGCGACGAGGACGAGGACCTCCTCCATCACCTCCATGCAGGATTCCATGTCCTTGACGCCGGCGGCGATCATCTGCGGTTCGTCGAGGTAGAGCATGTCGATCGTGGTGCCGGTCGGTGCGGTCGTCGGGACGGTGTCGGCGGTGGGGATCATGGTGACTGCGCTCATGGCTGCTCCTTGCGGTGGGGTCGGACCTTTTCCAGACAACCCCGGGCAGCAGACCGGCGTCCAATACATTTTCAGGGCCGACTGTGAGCGAATCGCTCTCAATCTGACCAGGCAGAACGCCCGAAATATTGCGGAAACAACGGAGAAATCTCCGCACCACAGCGACTGGCTATCGTAGGCCCATGGAACTTCGACAGCTGCGGTACTTCGTCGCCGTCGCGGACGAGCTGCACTTCGGTCGCGCCGCGGAGAGGCTGCATATGTCGCAGCCGCCGCTGAGCCTCCACGTGGGCAAGCTCGAACGCGAGCTCGGGGTGAAGCTCTTCGACCGCAGCACTCGCAGCGTCTCTCTCACTGCGGCGGGTTCCCGGTTTTTCGACAGCGCCTCGCGCCTGCTCGGCGACCTCGATCATGCAGTGGAGGAGCTGCGCGACTTCTCTGAAGGCAGGGCTGGTCGGCTCACCGTCGGCTTCGTCAGCTCGGCCGGATATACGTTCCTTCCCGAGGTCGTCACGATGTTCCGGCAGAGCCACCCTCAGGTCACCCTCGACCTCGTGCCCTTGGCCTCCGGTGAGCAGCTCGATCGGCTGTCCGCCGGTCAGCTCGACGTGGGGATCGTCCGCGATGACGTCTCCACCGTGGCTTCCGAGGCTCGGACGGCCGATGGTCGTGGTCGACTGTCGTCCGTGCCCGTCTACGACGAGCGGTTGGTCGCCTGTCTGCCCAAGGGACACCGATTGGCGCAGCAGGCGGAGGTGACGGCCCGTCAGATCAGCCGCGTGCCGATGATCGCCTATTCCCGGGAGCTCATGCCCGGGTTCGTCGATCGCGTGTCGATGGCCCTGGGCGAGCACAGCGCCGCGGTGACCGTGGTCGAGCAGGTCATCCACCAGGAGACCGCTCTGGGATTCGTGGCGGCCGGTGTCGGCACGAGCATCCTCCCCGAATCGATTCGGCATCTGCTGCCTCCGTCCATCGTCGCGGTGCCGCTCGCCGGCTCCCCCGTCACTCGCCTGTTGGCCGTCACGGGGCCGAACACACAGCCGCCCGCCCTCGTCGAGGGGTTCGTCGACTGCCTGCTCGAAGCCTCGAACATCGGGCTCCGGTCGGCCGCGATCGCCTAACCCACCTCGGCGCGCAGTTGTGCTGTGCGTCACAATGGGATCATGGATACGCAACCGGACACCACCGCCCCCAGCTACGACGACGTCGTCGCACGCATCGATTCGGACCCCGAGGGCTTCTGGCTCGACCAGGCCACGAACCTCATCGACTGGGTGAAGGAACCGACCCGCGCGGTCGACGACTCGAACGCCCCGATCTACCGCTGGTACCCCGACGGCGAACTCAACGTCTGCTACAACGCGCTCGATCGGCATGTCGAGAACGGCCGCGGCGACCAGGCCGCCCTCGTCTACGATTCGCCGGTGACCGACACGGTCCGCCGGGTCACGTATGCCGAACTCCTCGACGAGGTCTCTCGCTTCGCCCGCGCGCTGTCGGACAAGGGCGTGACCAAGGGCGACCGTGTCGTCATCTATATGCCGATGATCCCCGAGGCGGCCGTGGCCATGCTCGCCTGTGCCCGCCTCGGCGCCATCCACTCCGTCGTCTTCGGCGGCTTCGCCCCGAACGAACTCGCCGTGCGCATCGACGACACCGCGCCGAAGGCGATCGTCTCCACATCGTGCGGCGTCGAGAAGAACCGTGTCCTCGAATACAAGCCGATGCTCGACGAAGCCGTCGAGATCGCTGAGAACAAGCCGGACTTCACCGTCATCGTCCAGCGCAAGGAGCACCGCTGCGATCTCGGCGAGGCCGACGTCGACTACGCCGAGCTCCTCGCCCAGACCCCCGTGGGCATGGACCCGGTCACCGTGAAGGCCACCGATGAGCTCTACGTCCTCTACACCTCCGGCACCACCGGCAAGCCGAAGGGCATCGTCCGCGATTCCGGCGGCTACGCCGTGGCCGGCGCGTTCTCGATGCCCGCGATCTTCGGCCTCCACCCGGGCGACACGATGTTCACCGCCTCGGACGTCGGCTGGGTCGTCGGGCACACCTACATCGTCTACGCGCCGCTGCTGGCCGGCGTCACCTCGGTGCTCTACGAGGGCAAACCCGTGGGCACCCCCGATGCCGGAGCGTTCTTCCGCGCCATCGAACAGCACCAGGTCAACGTCCACTTCACCGCCCCGACGGCCATGCGCGTGGTGCGCAAGGAGGATCCGGACGGCGAGCTGATGAAGAAGTACGACCTCTCCAGTCTGCGCGCGGAATTCCTCGCCGGCGAACGGCTCGACCCGGATACGTACGAATGGACGACGAAGACCCTCGCCGAGGCGACCGGACGTGACATCCCCGTCGTCGACAATTGGTGGCAGACGGAGACCGGCTGGCCGATCGCGGCGAATCCGCTGGGTCTGACCCGGTTCCCACTCAAGGCGGGATCACCGACGAAGCCGGTGCCCGGCTATCGGATCGAGGTCCTCGACCCCGCCGGGACACCCGTCAAGGCAGGCGAGGAAGGGCTCATCGTCATGAAACTGCCGCTGCCTCCGGGCACGATGGCCACGGTGTGGGGCGATGACGACCGGTTCATCTCGTCGTATCTCGCGGCGTTCGACGGCTACTATCTCACCGGCGATTCGGGCTATCTGGACGAGGACGGCTACGTCTATGTCATGGGACGGACCGATGACGTCATCAACGTCGCAGGTCACCGCCTGTCCACCGGGATCATCGAGGCCGTCGTCGCTTCTCATCCCGCCGTCGCCGAGGCGGCTGTCATCGGTGTGCATGACGACGTCAAGGGTCAGATCCCCCGGGCCCTCGTGGTGCTCGGTGACTCCGCCGAGGCGGCCGATCCCGCGACCGTCACCGACGAACTCGTGGCGTTGGTGCGCAAGGAGATCGGTCCCGTCGCCGCGTTCAGGCAGGTCGACGTCGTGGCGGGGCTGCCGAAGACCCGGTCGGGCAAGATCCTGCGTAAGACCATGCGCGAGATCGCCGACGGCGCCGAGAATCCGGCAGTGCCGTCGACGATCGAGGACCGCACGGTGCTCGACGATCTCTCGTCGGTGCTCTCCCGCGGGTGAGTCACTCGGAAAGGTGATTCACCCGAGCGGGTGAGTCACTCGCGCGGCTGGGCCTGTCGCATAGATGGGTCAGGAGTTTCGGCCCTGTTCGAACCCGGCCGCGAAGCCGCGTTCGAAGGCGTCCTGGACCTCCTGGTCGTGATCGCGTTCCCGGTCGCGCCGATCCTCGGCCCATCCGAAGGGGTCGAATCCTCGGCGTCCGGGACCGAACCCGGGTCCGAAGCGGCGGCCGCCTCGGCGGGAGTCGTCCCGGCGGGAGTCGTCTCCGCAGCGATCGGCACCGAAGGCGTCGACGATCTTCGACAGTGAGGCCTTGAGGTCTTCGAACTCCTCCGAGGACAGCACGTCTTCGACCTTGTCGCCGACGGTGTCGCGCAGGTCGCGCATCCGGCGGCGCAGCTCCTCAGGGTTGACGTCTCCGGCAGGTCCCCAGCCGCGGCGTCCGCGGGGAGGCCCGTAGGTGACGGGTTCTTCTGGGCCGGGGGCGCCGTCGGCGACCATCTCGTCGTCGTCCCAGCCTCGGCGCCCGCGCCGCATCCGACCGAAGTCTCGGGGGTCGAAACCGCTGTCCTTCGCTGCGGCGCGGAATTCGCGACGCATCACGCGGCTGACCTGGCGGAGCAGCTGCGGAAGGTCGACGTCGGGATCGTCACGCTCCGACGAATCGCTCGCACCGGCATTGTCGCTCTCGGGGTCGTCGTGCGTGTCGTCGAGCACGGTTCCATCGGTCGCATCATCCGCGGCCGGGCCGATCGTGGTGTCGTCGGCACCGACGGTCGGAGCGCCCGACGCATCGTTCGATCCGTCGTTCGTGGACTCTGACTGGTCGACGGCCTCGGTCCTGGAGTTCGACTCGACGTTCTCGTTCGACGCGGAGCGTTCGACGTCGTCATTGTCATTGCTGAAGTTGTCGTGGGTACTCATGTCATCTCCTTTAGTTGTTATCTGACATGTATATGCAGAATGACATGCAGTGCAGGAGCATGTCAAGTAACATGTAAAATGCGAGTATGAGCTCAGACGATGACATCCAGACGATCGCGGAGGCGCTGACGCGCCTGCAGTGGCGGCGGGGCCCCGGCGGCCCGCGCGGCTTCGGGCCTCCGCGGGGGTTCAGCGGGCGAGGCGGTTTCGCCGATCCGTCGCACGGTGAGTTCCCCTTCGGCGGGCGGCACGGCGCGGAAGGCAGAGGCCGGCCGGAGCATGGTCCCGGCCGCCGCGAGGGGCACGGCGATCCTGGATTCGATTGGCGCGAGAAGTTCAAGGGCCACTTCGGCGGCCGCGCGCAGTGGCAGCTGCTCATCGCCTTGGTGCAGGCGGGCACGGCGCTCGGGGTCAGCGCTCTCGGTGAAGCGATCGGCGTCGATCAGCCACGCGCGTCCCGACTCGTCTCTCAGGGGGTCGAACTCGGATTGCTGCGGAGGGAGGCGGACCCCGAGGATGCCCGGCGCACCCTCATCGCTCTCACCGACAAGGGGCGGGCGATCGTCAATCGATTCCGCGGCGCCCAGCGTGACAGCGTCGATCAGGCACTCAGCGAGTTCACCGCCGATGAGCGCGCCCTGCTGGCCGAGCTGCTCACGCGCCTGGCCAATGCGTGGCCGAAATGAGCCTGCCCGGCGCGATCCCGGTCGACGCCCCTGAGAGCGGGATCGATCGAGTCGAAGACGGAGAGGTCGGGCGTCAGCATGGCCATGCGGCTCTACCGTCTCGTGCACTCCGGCCTGGCCGCCTCGGCGCCGTCGTCAGTCTTCGAGGGCTCGGTCCTGGCGTTCCGCTCGGAGTGCAGCGGTGCTGAACCGGGTGAACATTCGGGAGGAGTCGCTCGACAGCGACAGCAGCACAGCGACCTGCATGGCGATCGTCGTCAGTGCATAGATGTTCGTCGCCAGGTCGCGGTCGCCGGTGAAGTAGTTCGTCATCGACACGATCACCGAGATCGTCGACAGGGTGAGGATCCACAGCCTCGCCCGGTTGCTGCCGCGGAAGACCCGCGCCGAGGCGATCACCTGCAGGCAGCCGATGAGGAGGCTGACCCCGATGAGCACTCCCGCCGCGATCCGAGTAGCCGTGTCGTCGCTCAGCGCCGCGATGTCCGCGCTGTAGTCGGTGACTTCCGAGCGCAGTCCGTTCCAGTCCAGAAGCGTGCCGATCACGTCCCAGGCTTGGAAGAGCAGCAGCACGAGGACAAGGGCCGCGCCGACGACGGTCTGCAGCGGTCGCCGCCGCCACAGGGTCTTCGTCACTTCGGCCACCGACCGCGATTCGGAGTAGATCTGGGTGGCATCGAGCGCCAGTTCCAAGCGCTCTGGGTAGTCGTCCTCATCGGCGACGACCGCGGTGACGTCGACGATCGGCAGGTGTCCGTCGGTGATGATCGCGTCCCCACCTCCGTTGCGGGAGTGGTAGCCGGTGGAGAAGTCCTTGATCCGATCCACGGTGACCGAATCGTCGGCGGCCGTGACGGTGCTGACGATGTGGTCGCGTTCGACGTCGGTGTTCTCTTCGATCTTGTGCGTGAACTGCAGAGTGAACAGTGAGATCCCGACGGCTTTGTCGTAGGTGCCTGCGGCCAGCCAGTCGGCCTGGTGCCCGCCGGGCATGAGCCAACCGCTCGGGCACTTCCAGAAGCGCACGTGGTGGCGTTGGCCCGGGTCGCCGTCGACCTCCTGCTGGTACGCGAAGTCCTGTCGCCGACCGAACAGCAGCAGCGGCGACACCGGCGCCTGCGGGTAGCTGCGCTTCGTCACCGTCGAGCGGATGATCTCCCAGGTCGACGCGGGTGTGATGCTGTCGGCGAGGATCCATCCGGCCGCTCTCATCGCGTGGTGGATCTGCGCTTCCTCACCGCGCCAGGCGAGGTTGACCGGGTCGCCGAGCAGTCCGTCGGAGGTGCGGGTGCGGCCGATGAAGTAGTTCGGCACGTAGATCTGAGAGAGGATGCGGTGCAGCCTGGGCAGCGCGAGGTAGGACACGACACCCCAGAACACGAGCAGGGTCAGCACCTGCCACCACCCGAGACTGAAGCCCTTGAGGAGGATCAGCAGCGCCAGCCAGGTCGAGGCCGCCCCGCCGAAGAGGAAGAACAGATAGTCGAGGATCCCGGTCGGTGTGAAGTGGTGACGGCGGTAGACGAACGACTGCTTGAGCCGCCTCTTCTGCCCGATCTGCGCATCTGCGGCGGCGGATCCGTCCCCCGTTCCTCCCGAAGTCATGGGTGCCAGTTTAGACAATCGGCTTCACGCGCCGGAATGCGGAGAACCCGAATTCCCCTCGCCGAGGCGGCCCGACCGTCGCCGCAGTTCCGCGGTGGCCGTGACGGCCACCTGGCGATCATCGTCCTCGGCCAGCCGCGCGAGCAGCTCTGCCGCCTGCTCCCGGTGCGACTTCGCCGAATCACGGCTGCCCAGACCACGGCCGGACTGGTCCCGGCCGATCCGGTCCCGGCCGACCCGGTCACGGTCAACCCGTTCGTCGGCGATCTCGATGAGGACCTGGAGTGCGCGGAAGCGCTCATCGGCCCGAGGCGATCGAGCGGCTCGGTCCAGCGCGGCCATGATGTCCCCGGAGGCCGTCGAGCCCGCAGAGACGAACCCGGCAAGAGCCTCGGCGGCGTCGATGTCCCGCGGACCGTTCATCGCGATCGTCAGAAGCTCGGGCACCGCAGCAGCGTCGTCCAGCCCGGTCAGTCCGAAGGCGCAGAGTCCCCTCACCTCGGCATCCTCATCGTTCAGGCGCGACCGAAGGGCTTCACGGATCACCTCGACCGCGTCTTCGCCGAGGTCCTCGCGCGCAGTCGTGCGGCGGATCTCATCGAGTGCGCGGATCGCTCGGACCCTCACCGCGGCAGAGGGGTCGTCGACTCCGGTCAGAAGCGGCGCGACAGCGGCGGAACCAGCCTGGGCGAGAGCCCACCGCATGGCTCCGGCCGCATTCGGCGCAGGTTCGTCGAGAACGGCCGACGAGAGCGCTTCGATCGGCACACTGCCGTCGATACCTCCGCCCAGTGCCGCCTTGTGGCGTTGGATGACATCGGATGATTCGAGGGACCGCATGAGATCGACGGTCCACAGCAGTGCCTCGGCATCGGTTCGGCCGAGGCGCTCGATGCGTTCGAGGTGTGCGAGCAGGCGCTCTTCGGCAGCGATGCGTTCGCGCGTCTCGGCGATGAGGTCGCCGAGCAGCCGCGTCGTGTCGAAGCTCGGGTCAGCGAGCACCTCTCCGACTTCCGTGAGACTCATTCCGAGTCGGCGCAGGCCCTCGATATGGAAGATCCGTCCGATGTCGGTATCCGAATACTCGCGGTATCCGGCGGATGTCCGATCACTGGGTTCGAGCAGGCCGATGGATTCGTAGTGACGCAGCATCCGCGCGCTGACGCCGGAGCGCCGGGCGACCTCGCCGATGCGCATATCCACCTCGCTTCTCTTATCACTATAGGCCCGGCCCGTGGAGGCGCGATCCGATTCACCCAGCCCGATTCACCTGCATTCGACACATTTTCTGGGGCGCTCCCGCGGGCGCGCTCCTTCCCCGGAGGCGTCCCCACGACGTGCTCGTTCGGAGGAAGGAGTCCGAGACTTCGGCCCTGTGTCGTCGAGCTTGCCCCACTCGACGACACCGGATCGACCGGCACTTCCCTGAAACCGATCTAGACCGAAGACTCGAACCCCAGTGCGACCACCCGCTTGGCTGCGTCCAAGGCGTGAGCGAAGCCGGCGTCCGGGTCATCGAACATGTCCCTGGTCGCCATGGCGTAAGCTCGCACTGTGTCGTCCTCTGCATGAAGCCTCTCATCGACCACTGACACGAGATCCTCACCGAGGGTCACGATCGCTCGACTGAGGCTCTTCTGCATGTCGACATCTCCACGGCCCAGCTGCGTGACCAGAGCTGATGCCAAGTTCTCACGATCCTCTTCAGGCACCAGCGCGACGGCGGATCGCCACGCACTGCGGGCCACCTCGGTGTCGGGATGGGCGATGAACCGCGTTCCCACCGTCTGCGGATCCATACTTCCCCAGGCCCGGGTGTCTCCGATCTTTGACAGCGTGTGCAGTGCCTGGCTGATCCCCTGCGGGTGCGCGGAGTCGAGTTCGACGATGAGCCGCGGGACCACCTCGTCGGCGGGCAGCCTGGTCAGGGCCCACGTGAGCATGTCGCGCACGAAGAAGTCCGGTTCGATCCGGCTCCGGTCGATGAGGACATCGAGGTCGCGGGGCTCCGCTCGGATGCCGATCGTCATGGCGGCCTGCAGCCGCTGCTGCGGATTCGGTCCCGCCAGCGACCGGACATCCGAGTCGTCGACCTCATGTGTCGGGTGGTGCGTGTGTGGATTGGTCATGGTCTCCACCTCCTTGCCACCCAGTGAAGACCTTGACATCGTGGCAAGGTCAAGGGCGGGGTCAAGGGCGGGAAGGTCCGGGGTGCGTGCAGCCCTTCAGCCTTCGCCCGACCAACCGCCCTCGACCGGGGCGGTCGTGCTCACTCCCGGGGTGCTGCCCTCGTCTCCGGAGCTCGCGGTATCGGCGACCACGAGGATCACCACCACGGCGGTGATGAGCACTGTCGTGGTGACCGAAACGGCCACGAAGGCGACGATCAGGCAGCTGACCCACGGAGGTCGACGGTTTCGCCGCTGGAAGAGATCCATGGTCCGATCCTATGTCGGCTCCGCCACCGCACACCGGCGATGCCGCCGCTCACCCCGAGCCGCCGTGACCTTCCTGTGACAAAAGGCACGGCGTGGGTCCATTGCGTCCTCAGTTTGTTGCATTATCGTTATATTCATGCCTCGACAGACACGCCACCGCACGGGCCGCCGGTCCGCCGTTCGTGGTGCCCTGATCGGGCTCGGGGCAGCTGTGGCGGCACTGGTTCTCGCAGCCGTCGTCATCGTTCACTCACCCTTCTCGTTCGGCTCGACGAAGATCAGGCAGATGCAGATGGCCTCGGTCAGCCAGCTCAGCGACCACCAGATCGACAATGCGCGCCTCATCATCGGCGTCGGCCGCGGCGGCGACTTCAGCGACGAGGCGATCCGCATCGCCCTGATGACTGCTCTTCAGGAGTCGTCACTGCGCAACCTCGACTCCGGCGACCGCGATTCGGTCGGCCTGTTCCAGCAGCGCCCCTCGCAGGGCTGGGGAGATCCGACCAAGCTCACCGACCCCATCTACGCGGCGAAGGCGTTCTACGGCATCAACCCCGAGGTGAAGAATCCCGGTCTCGAGCAGATCGACGGCTGGACCACGATGTCGCCCACCGAGGCGGCCCAATCCGTGCAGCGGTCGGCCCTGCCCGACGCCTACGGACAGTGGGAATCGCTCGCCGATGATCTCCTCGGAACACAGAACGACGTCGAAGCACTGAGCTGAGGCGCCGGCCCGGATGCGGCGAGCGGTCGCGGTTCTCCGGTAATCTGCACTCATGGCTTCCACAACCGAACCCGAACACGTCGACGACGAGGTCGAACAGCTCCTGCTCAACCCCGAGGACAACCTCGAAGCCATCACCGAGACCGCCGACCTGTTCAAGGCACTCGCGACCCCCTCGCGGCTGAAGATGCTGCTCGTGCTCACCCACGGTGAGGCGACGGTGACGCACATCGTCGAATCGACCGGTCTGTCCCAGCCGCTCGTGTCCCAGCACCTGAAGTTCCTCCGCGGGCTCCACCTCGTCGGGGTCAATCGGATCGGACGCGAAGCCTACTATTCGCTCAAGGACGACCACGTCGCCCACATCATCATCGACGCCATCGCGCACACCGTCGAGGCTCACGAGCACTGATCAGCGCCTCTTCCTCGTCAGCGCCGCCGGACCTCCCCCGACGATCCACACGATCGCGGCGACGAGAACAGCACCGATCCACTGGGCCGGCTGCAGACGCTCATCGGCGATGAGCGAACCGAGGACCACAGCCGACAGCGGCTGCAGCAGCATGAGCGCGGCCGTCGTGGGCACCGGCACCAACGGGCTCGAGATGCTCAGCAGCACCCAGGACAGGGCCTGCCCGCACACGGCCAGCGCGAGCATCCAGGCCCACCCGTCCCAGCCGAGGTCGAAGTCGAGTCCGCCGAGGGCGAGCCCGGCCACTGCCGTCATCGCCCCGGCCGCGATGGTGCCGACCTCGACGGGAGCGACGACGAACTGTGGGGCGAGCTTCCGACAGTGGTGGATGCCGAAGATGTAGACGCCGTAGAGGATGCCGGAGAGGATCCCGAAGACCGCGCCTCGCGTCGGGTTCGCCGCGGCGGCATCGACACCGAGGACTCCCCCGGTGAGCAGCATGCCGATGATCATGAGCGGGATGCAGCCGATGAACAGCCACCCGGGGCGGCTCCCGCCGAAGATCCAGACCAGCGCCGGGAACACGATGACCTGGACGCTGATGAGCACGGTGGAGACTCCGAGCCCGGCGTCGAGCACGCTCTGCGCCCACAGTACATAGTCCATCCCCAGAGCAGCACCGGAGACCGCGGCGATGACCAGTGCCTGCGGCGGTACCTTCCCATGCCTGCGGATCTCGAGGAAGGCCAACGGCGCGAGCACAACCACGGCGATCCAACACCGCAGGAAGGCGGCAGTCGGGGCAGTCGCCTCGGCGAGGATGACGAACAGACCGGCCGAGCCGAGTAGCACGGCCGCGACGATCACCCCGAGCACCGGCAGGGCGCGCGGGGCGGGGGTCGGGCCCGGTCCGGCCACCTCGGCGGGACTCATCCCATGTAGTCGAGGATGCGGTCGATGGCCTCGGCGGTCCGGTCGGCTCCGACGGCCAGGGACAGACGTACCGAGCGGGGCCCGTCGATCGAATCGAAGTCATCGCCCGGGGCGAGAGCCACGCCGGTGGCGTCGAGCACCTGCGCGCACCACTGGCCGGCGGTGTCGAGTCCTGCCCGGTCGAGGATGTCGTCGATGCGGGCGTACATGTAGAAGGCGCCGTCGGGTGGAGCCATCTCGCCGAAACCGAGGTCATCGCGCGCAGTCAGAACGTGGTCGCGGGCTCCGGCGAAGGAGGCCACGGCGGCTTCGCATTCGGCATAGGACTGATCGGTGAAGCCCGCGACGGCCGCGTACTGGGCGGGCACCGGGGCGCACAGCGAGAGGTTGCCCGTGACGTTCTGGGCCGGGGCGACGAGCTCCTCGGGCAGGATCGCCCAGCCCAGCCGCCATCCGGTCATGCCCCAGTACTTCGAGAACGAGGAGATGACGATCGCCGTGTCGTCGTGGGCGAGTGCGCATTCTCCGCGGGTGCCGATGTAGCTGATGCCGTGGTAGATCTCGTCCGAGATCACCTGCACCCCGTTGTCCCGGCACCAGTCGACGAGTTCGCCGAGCGCTTCAGCGCCGATCATCGTGCCCGTCGGATTCGCCGGGGAGGCGAGCATGAGCCCCTTGAGCGGTGCCTCGGCATGAGCGGCGGCAAGCAGGTCGACATTGGGCTGGTAGCCCTCGTCGGGTCCGCAGTCGAGTTCGACGACCTCGCAGCCGAGCGCGGCGAGGATGTTCTTGTACGCCCCATACCCGGGCCGGGCCAGTGCCACTCGGTCACCGACGTCGAAACAGGTGAGGAACGTCGTCTGGAACGCGCCCGAGGATCCTGTGGTCACGGCGATGCGTTCGACGGGGATGTCGAGTCCGTACCAGTCGCGGTAGTGTCCGGCGATGGCGTCGCGCAGTTCGGGGATGCCGAAGATCGGCGAGTAGCCGAGTCCGGTGCCGGCGCGGGCGACCTCGGCGGCGCGGGCCAGCACGGGGCTCGGTGCGCCCTGGGTCGGTTCGCCCAGGCACATGGCGATCGTGTCGCGGCCGGCCCGCTGCATCTGACCGACGGTGGCGACGATGCCCATCGCCGCGAAGGGCTGGACGAGTCCGGACCTCGCCGAGGCGGCCGGTCTGTTGTCGTCGGGGGTGTACTTGGCGGGGGCCGCCTCGGCGGGGGTGGCTTGACCTCGGGCGGGGGTGTGGGCTGTCATCGGCTCACTTCTCCTCACGCGGGACACGGCCGAGGGTGTAGAACTCCGGATTCGGAACCATCTGCGCCACGTGGGCCATGCGGTTGGACAGGGCGAAGAAGCCGGCGATGGCACCGATGTCCCAGGCGTCCTCATCGTCGAATCCGTGTTCGGCGAGGACGGCATAGTCGTCATCGTCGACGGTCCACGGTTCCTTGCAGATCTTCACGGCGAAGTCGAGCATCGCCTTCTGACGTGCGCTGATGTCTGCCTGGCGGTAGTTCGTGGCGACGACGTCGGCGATGAAGGGGTCCTTCTGGAAGATCCTCAGCATCGCCCCGTGTGCGACGACGCAGTAGAGGCAGTTGTTCTCCGCCGAGGTGGCCACGACGATCATCTCCCGATCGGCCTTGGTCAGGCTGCCGGTCTCCTTCTCCATGAGGGCGTCGTAGTAGGCGAAGAACGCGCGGAACTCGGCGGGCCGGCGGGCCAGGGAGAGGAAGACGTTGGGCACGAAGCCGGACTTCTCGGCCACTTCGAGGATCTGAGTGCGGATGTCATCGTCGACGTCGTCGATGTCAGCAAGTGGGTATCGCATATCCCTCATGCTAGCCCGGGTGAGCCGGTTCGAGTCGAGCCCGTTTACGGCGGGCTGGGACGGATGATTGCGGTGCGCGCAGCACCGCGTCGGCGAGACGGGATGCCCTGCGTTCAGCGCGCGAACCCGCCCGGCACGAGCGAGAGATACAGTGAGATCGGTACGTTCGTTCACGTTTCCGCACGAGCATCAAAGGAGATCACCATGACCGACGACAGCGCAGCAGACACTGGTTCGACCGGAGAGATCCAGCTCGACAACGGTGTGTTCCGAGTGACGAGGTGGACGATCAGGCCCGACGGCGTCATCCCGATGCACAAGCACGAGCACGAATACGTCGTCGTGCCGATGGTCACCGACACGATGCACGTGCGCAACGCGGACGGCACCGAGATCCACGCCGAGCTCGAAGCCGGAGTCTCCTATACCCGGCCGGCCGGGGCCGAACACGAAGTCTCGAACCCCGGCGGCAGCGCCGACGTCGTCTTCGTCGAGGTCGAGCGCCTCTGAGGCTTTGGGGCCTTCGGAGGAATTTCTCTTTGCCCGAGCACGAGTCGCGTAGGTGGGCGAAATGGTCGGGGCTGCCGCGCGACCGCCTGACCATTTCGCCCACCCAAGGCCCGGAGTTCCGACTATTTCGCCCACCCAAGGGCTTGCGCCCGAACAGATGTGTGACTTGAGGGCGACAGGCCGTGGCTCCGGCCTTTCCGCGGGTGGCCAGACCTCTCAGCCGGCAGGGATCTCCCAGGTGTGGACGGGCTTGCCTGAGGCCTGATTGGCCAGGTAGGCATCCATCATCGCCTGGAGCCCCTCGGCGCGTTCGGGCGAGTCCTGCCGACTTCCCGGGGCCAGGCTCTCCAGAGCCCGCAGCTGCCAGGTCGCACCGTTGACGCGGCGCTCGGCGCGGCCTTCGATGATCGACATGTATTCGTCGATGACGTCCTTGTCGATGTTCAGTCTCGCCAGACCGCGCCTGGCCTGCGGGGCAAGCACGTCGGTGACGAGGTCGGCGACGCCGATGCGACCGATCTTCGGCCACGTCACCCGCGCCTCGATGCCGTCCTTGGCGCAGGCGAAGAAGTTCTCCTCGGCTTCCTCGAACGACATCCGCGACCACACGGGACGGTTCTCCCCGACGAGGAACTCGGCCAGCCCGTAGTAGAAGGCGGCATCGGCGACCATGTCGACCGGGGTCGGACCGGCAGGCAGCAGTCGGTTCTCCACCCGGATGTGCGCGCCGCTGTCACCCGAGTTGTAGATCGGCCGGTTCCAGCGCCACACGGTGCCGTTGTGCAGGTTGAGTTCGAAGAGCTTCGGGGCGTCGGCGGCACGGAATTCGACGAAGTCCTTGATCTCGGGCAGCAGCGGCGGGAAGTAGCGGACGTTCTCCTCGAACAGGTCGAACACGCTCGTGATCCACCGTTCGCCGAACCACACCCGCGGGCGCACACCCTGATTGACCAGCTCCGGCGTACGCGTGTCGATGGACTGCGAGAACACCGGGATCCGGGACTCGTGCCACAGCTTGCGCCCGACGAACAGCGGCGAATTCGCCGCCATCGCAACCTGGGCGGAGGCGATCGCCTGCGAGGCATTCCACGCATCGGCGAACCGATTCGGCGCCACCTGCAGGTGCAGCTGCATCGAGGTGCAGGACGCTTCGGGAGCGATATCCGAGAATTCCGCCCGGTACCGCTCGTCCCGGCCGAGCTCGATGCGCACATACTCCCCGCGTGCATCGATGATCGAGTTGCTCAGCGCCTCGTAGCGATTCTCCTCGGTCATCCACGACTCGTCGGTGAGGAACTGCGTGGTCAGCGTCGGCAGGGTCCCGATCGACACCGCCTTCAGCCCGTCCGCCTCGGCGGCGTTCTGCGCCTTTTCGAGCCGGTGGGCGACACCGGCTTCGAGGGTCTTCAGCCCGCGTCCGGCGACCTGAAGCACCGGATGGTTGAGCTCGAGATTGAACCCGCCGATCTCGGACTGGAATTCGTCGTCGAGGCGGTAGAGCACCTCCTTGTTGCGCAGGGTCGGCTGATTCTCACCGTCAACGAGGTTGAGCTCGAGTTCGAGCCCGATCGTGCCCGCCGACTTGAACTCCGCGTGACGCAGGTAGGTATCGAAGAGCTCGAGATTCTCCGCGAGCTTCTCCCGATACAGTGTTCGTTCCTCCGGCGTGTACCGCTTGGAGCTGACTGCCTCACCCATGGAACTAGCAAACCACACACGGCCGGGTTTGTGCGCGGTCCCGGCACACTTCGCACAGTCGCGGACGACAGTCCGCAACTACCGCAGCCGACTGTCCACTCCCACCCGAGCCGGTCGCGCCATCCGGACGCCACCGTCCACGACTGATCGCCTTTCGTAGAATCGCCCTATGACTTCGACCACATCATCCGATATCCAGCCCGCCGACCTCATCGAACAGGCCGCAGAGCGCCTGCCCGACATCCTCGCCGACATCGAACGCGTCATCTCGCTCGAGACCCCGTCGAGCGACAAGGAAGCGGTGGCCGCTGGCGCGCGGGACTTCGCCGACCTGCTGCGCGAGCGCCTCGGCGCCGAGGCGGAGCTGCTCGAGATCGAGGACACCACCCATCTGCGTCTGCGCTTCGGCACCGGTCCCGCCCGGGTCGTCCTCCTCAACCATCAGGACACGGTGTGGCCACACGGCACGCTCGAGCGCATCCCGTTCTCCACCGAGGACGGCATCCTGCGGGGCCCCGGCAGCTTCGACATGCTCACCGGGGCCATCATGAGCGTGCACGCGACTGCGATCCTGCGCGACAGCCTCGGCGACGGCGCCTTGGGCGGTCTGTCGATCCTCGTCACCGGCGATGAGGAGATCGGCTCCCTGACCTCGTCCGATCTCATCCGCGCCGAAGCTGCCGACGCCGGAGCCGTGTTCGTCATGGAGGCGAGCGCCGACGGTGCGCTCAAGCTCGAGCGCAAGGGCACGAGCAACTACGTCCTCAAGTTCTCGGGCAAAGCCTCGCATGCGGGGCTCGAACCGGAGAAGGGGATCAACGCGGGTATGGCGCTGGCGCTGACCCTGCCGTTGGTGGCCGACCTCGCCGACGCCGAGGCGGGAACGACAGTGGTACCGACTGTGATCAGTGCGGGGACGACGTCGAACACGGTGCCGGCCGAGGCGCGGGTGGACATCGATGTGCGGGCCAAGACCGCGGCCGAACTCGAGCGCGTGGACGCCGCGATACGCTCGCTGGCGGAGAAACCGCAGGTGGAGGGCTCGAGGACCGAGGTGCTCGGCGGGATCAATCGACCGCCGTTCGAGCGCGAGCAGTCGGCGGCCCTGTTCGACCGTGCGACAGCGTTGGCCGGTGAGCTCGGGCTGCCAGCACCGGAAGGTGTATTCGTGGGCGGAGCGTCGGACGGGAACTTCACGGCCGGCGACGGAATCCCTACGCTCGATGGCCTGGGTGCCGTCGGCGACGGTGCGCACGCCGAGCACGAACATGCCGTCATCGACGAGATCGCGCCACGGACGGCGCTACTCGCCGCTCTCATCGCCGACCAGCTCAAGGGCTGACAGACGAGGCGAGCGCAGGCGGGGGCCTGCACCGGGCCCTTAGGTGGTCGTTTTGGTCGGGTTCTGATGCCGCGGGACCCGACCAAAACGACCACCTACGGTGCTTGCGCTGTGCATTGGCCGCGTCGGAAGAGGCCGAAGGGCTGCTTTGAGCGTCGGATCTGCGGCGTCAGGAGAGTTGAGTGTGCTCAGATTGCCAGTTTCGAGCAGGAGATGTGCGCTCTGCCCACGCCCAACTGGCCGTGGCCGCCGCCCAGCTGACTGGCTGAAGGCCCTCCGCTCAGGTTCGCCCCTCGCGCCGACGACAAATGCCGCTAGTCCACGGGGTATCCGGCGGCACGCATCTGGTCTGGCGACTTCAGCGTGAACAGCCAGTCGCGCAGCTGCGGATCGGGCCGGATCGTCCTCCGGGCGAAGAGCCGATCCTCGCCGACGAGATAGTAATGGTAACCGTGCCCGCCGAGGTGGCCCATGAGTTCGCGTGGTCTCGCCCGGTCGTCGAGGACTTCACAGAGGATGTCGGGGTGGAATGTGTCGAGGAATTCCTGCCCATTGGCGAAGACCTCGTTCTCGCCGCCCTCGACGTCGATCTTCACGGTCACCCGCGAGTGATCGGGCACGTCGGTATTCATCCCTGCCGCGCTCGTCTTCGCCCACGCGCCACCTGACTCCGTCGCTGGCTCCACGGCCCTGTCCAACCCGGGATTCTCCTCGAGGAGTTCGGGAAGGAGGTCATCGAGGGACGTGAAGCGCACCTCGGCGTCGGAGTCGAAATCCATATCGGCGGAGTAGAACGACGGCAAGGCCGACCCGCCGTCGCCGAGGGGCACCTTCATCCACGTATCGGGGCTGCCGACTCCGGTGGGGTGGACGGTGACGCGGTCGGTGAAACCGTTGCGCTCGAGGTTCTTCTCGATGCCGGCGACCACGGCCGGAATGATCTCGAAGGTGTGGGCACGGGTCCGTGGATTCGCCGCGAGGATGGCCATGGTGAACACCCCGGTGTAGGCGCCGATGTCGAGGAACACCTCGGCGTCGGTACTGAGGTCGACCATGAGGTCGAGGGCGAAGGCATCCTCGGGCTCGGTGCGTCTGCCACGGCCCCAGTAGAACTCCTTGGCGATCTCGCAGCGGAAGGGTTCGACGAGGTAGAAGTCGGCGCCGCCGGATCGCCCGCGGACCTCGGTCAGTTCGATCGGGGCGGGCAGGCGCCCGATCTTGAGCCCTTTGACGCGGGGCGCGATCGTGCGCAGAACGGGGTGGAGGAACGGCTGGGCCAGGGCGGCCTTGACCGGAAGTTTGAGGCCGAACCAGGACTGTCTGCGCGCGGTGAGCGTGCGCAGGTAGTCGTTCATCACGTGGCCCCCTCGCCGACAGGAAGACTTTCGTTCACACTATCAATCGCGGGTCCGCGGCTCCAGAGGCCGCTGGCCTAAGCTGAGAGATAGAACCATCGACCGCGTTGCGCAGGAGCTGCGCAGGGATTGCGCGGAAACTGTGCAGAAGGAGCCAGGCTTATGAAGTTGAAGTCAGTCACCCTCCACCAGGTCTCCATTCCCCTGGTCACCCCGTTCGAGACCTCGTTCATGCGGGAGACGGAGAAGGACTGCTACCTCGTCGAGGCCGTCTTCGACACGCCCAAGGGCGAGATCACCGGGTGGGGCGAATCCGTGGCGATGATCGCCCCGCTCTATTCTTCGGAGTACGTTGCCGCGGGCATCGACGTCACGCGTCGCTGGCTGGCTCCCATCCTCTTCGACGTCGAGGACCTCACTGCCGAGACCGTCGGCTGGCATCTGCGCCATGTCATCGGCCACCCGATGGCGAAGTCGGCCCTCGAGATGGCGGTCATCGAAGCCCAGCTCAAGCTCAATGAGCAGTCGTTCAAGGACTACCTCGGCGGGGTCGTCGACTCAGTGCCGTCGGGAGTGTCGGTGGGCATGCAGGACTCGGTCGAGGAGACCGTCAAGGTCATCGGCGGCTACCTCGAAGAGGGTTACGCCCGCATCAAGCTCAAGATCAAGCCCGGCAAGGACATCGCCCCGGTCGCCGCCGTGCGCAAGGCCTTCGGAGACGACTTCGGCTTCCAGGTCGACGCGAACGCCGCCTACACCCTCGTCGATGCCGCACACCTGCGCCGCCTCGACGAATACGGTCTCCTCCTCATCGAACAGCCCCTCGGCGAGGCAGACATCAGGCAGCATGCGGAGCTGGCGAAGCTCATGGACACCCCGATGTGCCTCGACGAATCGATCGTCTCCGCCGAGGCGGCCGCGGACGCGATCATGCTCGGAGCCACCTCGGTGATCAACATCAAACCCGGACGGGTGGGCGGCTTCATCGAGGCGAAGAAGATCCACGACCTCGCCGCCGCCCACGGTGTCGCCGTGTGGCACGGCGGGATGGTCGAGACCGGGCTGGGCCGTGCGGCCAATGCGGCCCTGGCCTCTCTGCCGGGCTTCACCCTGCCCGGCGACATCTCCGGGTCGAACCGCTTCTTCCACGAGGACATCACCGAGGAGATCGTCATGCACGATGGCAAGGTCGACGTCCCCACCGGTGTCGGCTTCGGCATCTCGATCGACCCGGCCAAGCTCGAACGCTTCCGCACGGATTCAGTGGAGATCCTGCCCGGGCAGTGAGGAAGGCGGCACCCCTCGCCGAGGTGGCCGCCGCCTTCCGCTCCCACTGACCAGGACCGACCGCTACTGGTCCGAGCCGCTGCCGACCGCCGAACCGACCGCGGGGCCAGCAATCAGCCGTCGGGCAGCTCACCTACTTCCCCAGCCCGACGAGTCCGATCATCACCGGCGCCAGCGCCACGATGAGGATGGCCCCGGCGATGTCGAAGGAGAAACCGGTGCGGATCATCTTCGTGATCGGCACGGCTCCGGTGCCGTAGACGATCGCGTTCTGCGGTGTGGAGACCGGGAGCATGAAGCCGAACGACGCGGCGAAGGTAGCGGCCATGGCCGGCACGAACGGGTCGATTCCGGCCGCCTGACACAGTGGGATGACGATCGGCACGATCACGGCCGCAGCCGCGGTGTTCGACGTCGTCTCCGAGATCAGGATCGCGAGCACCACGGACACCGCGGTGATGGCGAAAAGGCTGGTCACGCCCATTCCGTCGGCGAATCCGGTGCCGATGGTCTCGGCCAGACCGGTGTCGGCCAGGAGCGCACCGAAGATGATGCCGCAGCCGAAGAGGATGATCGTGCCCCAGTCGATCTTCGCCGCCTGCGTCCAGGTCAGGGTGGGTTCGCGACGCTTCCAGTCCACGGGGAGGATGAACAGCAGCGCGGCTCCGATGACCGCGACGATCCCTTCGTCGAGGCGGGAATCGAGGAAGTCATAGATCTGCGAATCGGTGCCCGTGAACAGTGCGGCGAAGGCCGGCAGCAGCCATAGCAGCACGGTGAGACCGAATGCGAAGAGCGTGTTCTTCTCGGCGCGCGACACCGGTCCGAGTTCGGCCAGTTCCTTCTTCACGTACTCCTCGACGCCTTCGATCTTCCGAATCTCGGGCTTGTTGAGCAGGAACAGCACGACCGCAAGGATGACGAACATCGCCACGCAGATGGGCAGGGCCACGGCCATCCACTGGCCGAAGGAGATCTTCTCCCCCGTGGCCTCTTCGATCAGCCCCCGGCCGATGAGGTTCGGCGGAGAGCCGACGGGCGTGAGCAGTCCACCGACGCTCGCACCATAGGCGAGCATGAGGAGGAGGGCAGCACCCACCCGCAGCCGCAGCGGGTCGAAGTCCTTCTTGACGATGCCGCGCTGCTGCATGAGTTCGGCGATGACGGCGAGGATGCCGAGCGCCGTGGGCATGAGCATCGCCACGGTCGCCGTGTTCGACACGAAGGCCGAGAGCACACAGGTGATCAGACCGAACGCGATGATCACGCGATAGACCGACTTCCCGACTCCGGGCAGCGAGAGGACGGTCAGAGCCAGCCTCTGTGCGATGCCGTGATGCAGCATCGCCTGGGCGAGAATGAACGCGCCGATGAACGTGAAGATCGTCGAGGAGCCGAACGGCCCGACCGCGTCTTCTGCCGGAACGATGCCGAGGACGACCACGGCGCCGACGCCGATGAGCCCACCGATGGGGATCGGCACGGGTTCGGTGATCCAGAGGACGATGACGCCGAGGAGGATCGCCGCGAGCATGTGCTGCTGATAGGTCAGCCCCATCGGGATGATGGCGAAGATGATCGCCACGAGGGGCGCCAGGACGAAGCCCGAAGTCATGCGGGCGCGTTCGAACCTCTCCTCCCGTGGGGAGAGCTTCTGTTCGCTGAGACTGCGGAACGTCTTGCCACCGAGAAGGGCTTCACGCACGTCGGTCATGACGCCTGAAGAGCCGCCACTGCCGGATTTCTGCGAAATATTCACCGTCATTGGTCCTTTCATCGCTGTCGTCTCAGCCTGACCGACCACCGGCAATTAGTCCAAGGCCGATTTTCAATGCCACCGATAGGATGCACCTATGGACATCCGTCAACTCCGCCAGTTCCTCGCCATCGTCGACACCGGGAGCTTCACCAAGGCAGCGGACTCGCTCCTCGTTGCGCAGCCGTCATTGTCACAGACGATCAAGGGACTCGAGCGGGAGCTCGGGGTCACGCTGTTCCATCGCGTCGGACGCAGGGTCACCCTCAGCGAGGCGGGCAGGGAGTTCGAAGGTCCGGCCCGGCTCGTCGTTCGCGACCTCGAAACCGCCGAGGCGCATGTGCGGGGACTGCGCGGACTGCGTTCCGGGCGGGTTCAGATCGCTGCGATGCCCACCCCGAGCATCGAACCGCTCACCTCGCTGCTGTCGACCTTCTCCCGCGACCACCCGCATATCACCTTCGATCTCAACGGCACGTTCACGGTCGACGAGACGATCGAGGCGGTCCGGCACGGCCGCAGTGAGATCGGGCTCCTCGGCGGCCGGGGTCCGCTGTCGGTCGCCGACCTCCGCGTCGTCCCGCTGGCCGACCAGCCGCTCATGCTCGCACACAGCCCTCTCACCTCCGGGATCACCGGCGCCGAGGCGGTCGATCCGGCATCGCTGTCCGGCTCCCGTTTCATCGTCTCCCATTCCGGCTCATTCATGCGGTCGTACGTCGATGAGCTCATCGCCGATGGAATCGAGATCGAGATCGTCGCCGAGGTTGCCCACCGGAACGCCATCCTCCCCCTGGTCAGGGCCGGCATCGGCCTTGCCGTCCTCCCCTCGTCGTGGCAGGCCTTCGCCGACGCCGAAGAGGTGGGTCTCGCCCCGATCGTCGGAGCCCCCGCCTTGCAGGTATCGGCAGTATCACGCACCGAGGGACTCACTCCGGCGGCGGCTCGACTCCTTGAACTCGCCGCTGAGCTCGACACATGACCCGACGTCGCGGCCGGGGGCCGGGTCCGGATCCGGCCGCGACGCCGGCACCGGCCCAGCACCCGATGTATAGGTTGCAGCTATGTGACTGATCGTTTATGAGTCTTGGACTTATGGGTGATTCGGGCGCTCAATGGAGACACGAGCCGCAATCGCACCACATGGTGCGGGTTCGGCATCCACACCAGCACTCCAGAGCAAGGACGAACCATGACCGAGACGCAGACCTTCTCCATCGCCTCCATTCCCGGCGACGGCATCGGCGGCGAGGTCGTCGCCGCGGGCCTTCGGGTCCTCGACACGATCGCCAAGCAGTCCGAGGGAGCGATCGAGTTCGAGGTCACCGAGTTTCCGTGGAGCTCCGAGTACTACCTGAAGAACGGGTACTACATCCCGGAGGGTGGACTCGACGAGCTGCAGAAGCACGACGCCATCTATTTCGGCGCGGTCGGCTCGGCCGATGTCCCCGACCACACCAGCCTGTGGGGTCTGCGCCTGGCGATCACCCAGCCCTTCGACCAGTGGGCGAACATCCGCCCGGTCACCTTCCTGCCCGGCGTCCAGTCTCCCTTGCACAAAGCCGATGACACCGAACTCGACTGGATCGTCGTCCGCGAGAACAGCGAAGGCGAGTACGCCGGCATGGGTGGTCGCAACCTCTCCGGACGCGGCCCCGGCAACGAGGTTGCCCTGCAGACGAGCCTGCATACGGAGAAGGGCTGCGAGCGCATCATCCGCTTCGCCTTCGACCTTGCGCGCACCCGAGCGGTGAAGAAGGTCTCGAGCGTGACGAAGTCGAACGCGCAGCAGTTCGGCATGGTGCTCTGGGACGAGGTCTTCGCCCGAGTCGCTCAGGACTACCCGGACGTCGAGACCGAGAGCGTCCTCGTCGATGCGATGAGCGCGAAGTTCGTCCTCCACCCCGAGCAGCTGTCGGTGGTGGTCGCGTCCAACCTCCACGCGGATATTCTCTCGGACCTGGGCTCAGCACTGGCGGGAAGCCTCGGCCTCGCGGCGAGCGCGAACCTCAATCCTGACCGCCGCTTCCCCTCGATGTTCGAACCCGTCCACGGTTCGGCCCCCGACATCGCCGGACAGGGGATCTCGAACCCGATCGGCGCGATCTCCTCGGCAGCGCTCATGCTCGACGAGTTCGGACTGAACAATGAGGCCGACCGGGTGCGCCAGGCCATCGAGAAGGCCACCGGAGCAGGGATCCTGCCGCGCGACCTCGGCGGAGAGTCGAACACCGTCGAGATGACCCAAGCCATCGTCGCTCAACTCGAAGCCATCCACGCCGAACAGCCCGTCAGCGCATAAGCACCAGCGCGCCAAAGCACCTGCGACCGTGTGCTCACCGATTCCTCGGTGAGCACACGGTCGCCGAGCCGCTTCAGTGAGCAGGCGGCCGCCGGCCCGGCTCACTCGTGGGTGTGGGTCTCCTGTGCGGCGTCCTTGGCTCGGTCGAATTGGAAGGTCGAGTGCTCGATCGCGATCTCGAAGTGCTCGGCCAGACATTCCTGGAGGGCGCCGAGGATCCGCAGAGCGTGCCCGTCGTAGAAGCATTCGTCAGCGAGGACCACGTGCGCGGTGAGCACGGGCAGGTTCGAATCGATGCGGGTGACGTGCAGGTCATGGACTTCCCGGACGTGCTCGATCCCTTCGATATGCTCCTTGACCTTCTCCAGGTCGAGCTCCTTCGGCGCCGCTTCGAGGAGGATCGAACCGGTCTCGCGGAGAATCGCGAAGGCACGCGGCACGATGAGCGCGGCGATGACGAGAGCAGCGACGGCATCGGCGCGGTCCCAGCCGAAGAGCCAGATCGCCACGGCGGCGATGATCACCGCGACCGAGCCGAGCGCATCGGCGATGACCTCGAGGAACGCCGCCTTGAGGTTGAGAGAGGCTTCCTTGGATGAGCTGAGGATGACGATCGAGACGATGTTGCCGACCAGGCCGATGGCGCCGAAGAGCAGCAGCCCCGGGCCCGGCACCTCGGGAGGCACGAAGAAGCGGCGGATGCCCTCGATGAGGCTGTAGACACCGAGTCCGAGCAGCAGGGTCGCCTGAGCACCGGCAGCCAGCACCTCCGCCCGCCGGAATCCCCAGGTCTTCTGACCGCCTGCAGGCTTGTGCGCCAGGGTGGCGGCGAAGAGCGCGATGCCGATGCCGATGAGGTCGACGGCGTTGTGCCCGGTGTCGATGAGCAGCGCAAGGCTGCCCGTGACGACGGAGCCGATGAGTTGGAAGACGAAGATCGCGACGACAATGGCGAAGACCGCGCCGAGGCGACGCCGCGAACCGGTTGAATGTGCATGATCGTGAGCCATGGGAACCTCCTGACCCCCTCACATTAACATATGCACATTTATTTATGCATCACTGTGAGGGTTCGAGAGAAAGGAGAGTCGGAGCCCTGCCGTGACCCAGCGCGGCAGAAGCGAGGGAGCCTGGGCAGGCGAACGCGACGTCGGTGCTCCCGGCGACTCCGGTTGCTGGACAGTCTTTGGTCGATCCACCGTGATCCGCGCGCCAGAATCACGGTGGATCGACCAAAGAATCCCACAATCACGGTGGTTCCACCCGCAGGAGACCTGACCGATGACGACAGCGGCCGCCGAGGTGGTCCTCGACGGCCGCTGGTTGCGTGGTGCAGGGGCTGGATGCGCGGTGCAGGGGCTGGCCGCGTGGTGCAGGAGGCTGGTTGCGCGGTGCGGACTTTCCCACACGGACGCCCTGAGTTCAGCCTTCGGATTTCCGACCGTCCTCGTTGCCTTCGCCAGCGTCGCCGCGACCGTTCTCGCCGCGACCGGATCCGTCGGCACCGCCACGTTCGGCGTTGCTGCTTCCGGTGTCGTCGAGGCGGCGCTTCGCCTCGTCGATGTAGCCCTGCACGTCGAATCCGGTGGCCTTCTTCACGTCATCGCCGATCCGGTCGAGGTCGATGCCGCTCTCGTCGAGGAACGCCTTCGGATCGAAGTTCCCTCGATTCGACTTCCGTCCGGGACCGTCGGAGACGACCCCGTCGACGACCTCGCCCGTACCGCCGACCGAGCTCGCGGAGCCGCTGCCCGTCGAGCCTGCACCACCCGGGCCACCCGTACCGCCTGGGCCACCCGTACCGCCATTGTCGCCCGATCCCGAATTATCGGGCCCGTCCGAACCGCCAACGCCGTCCGAACTGTTCGACCCCGAACCGCCGCTGTCGCCCGACCCGCCCGAGCTCTTCGCCTTGGCGACGAGGTCGGTGAGGTCGACGCCGGTCGTCCCACGGACCACCTCGAGGACCTGCGAAAGGTTGTTCGACACCGAGTTCGCGAGCTTGGATTCTCCGTCGGTGGACACGATCGAGAGATCCTTGATGTTCGCGTACGGCGCCACCAGCTCGCCGGCGACGGAGGGCAGCACCTCAAGCACCTTCGACAGCACGGCAGCATCGTTGAACTGCTTGTAGGCCTCGGCCTGTGCCCGCAGCGCTTCGGCTTCCGCCTCACCACGTGCCCGGATCGCGGCGGCCTCGGCCTCACCTTCGAGTCGGATCGCTTCGGCGTCCTTCGACCGGCGGTGGAGTTCTGCGGCAGCCTCGGCGCGACCTTGGGCTTCGATCTCATACGCCCGGGCATCGGCGGCGGCCTGCTGCCGGTAGCGTTCGGCGTCAGCCGGACGGCGAACCTCGGCGTCGAGCTGTTCGGCTCGCAGCTCCGCGGCTTCCTTCGCCACGATCCGGTCCTTCTCGAGCAGCTTCTGCTTCTCGGCCGCGGCGGCGAGCGGGCCCGCGTTGTCCGCGGAAGCCTGCCGTTGATCGGCCTCTTCCTTCAGGGCTGCGCGGCGCAGGGCGAGCTGCTGCTGCTGTTCGGCGATGGCCTGGTCGGTCAGCGCCTGCTGCTTCTGGGTCTCCTCGTTCTGCTGGGCTTCCTCGACGGCCGATGCGCGGCCGGCATTCGCCTCAGCGATGGCGGCGTTCTTCGCCACCTCGGCGGCCTGCGGACGACCCCAGTCGCGCAGGTAGCTGCCCTCGTCCTCGACCGCGGAGATCTGGAACGTGTCGATGATGAGGCCCTGGTTGTTCATCGAGTGCGCGGATTCCTCCTGCACCTGAGCGGCGAAGGAGGCGCGGTCCTGGATGATCTGCTCGACGGTGAGCGTGCCGACCACGGCGCGCAGGGTGCCGGAGAGGATCTCCTTCGAGTAGTGGTCGATCTGGTCCTGCTGATCGAGGAAGCGCTGCGCGGCCTTGCGCACATCGTCCTCGGTGCCGCCGACCTTGACCTGAGCGACGCCGCGCAGACGCAGCGCGATGCCGTTGATCGAGATGCCGTCGATCTCGACGGAGATCTGCCGCGAGGACAGAGAGAGGATGAACGCCTTCTGCACGATCGGATAGACGACCGAACGGCCGCCGATGACGATGCGACCGGTCCCGGATGCCCCCGAGGCGTTCCGGCCGGTGATGATGAGCGCCTCGGACGGGGACGCGATCTTGTAGGAGCGCAGGATCACGAACAGAACGATCAGAATGATGAGGACGAGGACGCCGATTCCTCCGACGCCGAAGAGCAGGTCCATCGGTGGGCCTTTCATTGCAGTGGGGTGTGCAGTCGGCCGATGACCGGCCGGTCCCACTCATCCTAGGCGAGCGCGTCGACGCGGAACAGTGCCGTCTTCCGCCGAGGCGGCCCGGCACCTTCCCCGGGTCCGCATCTGCCTCGATCGCAGACCCACCCCGCACCGAGGCGGCCCGGCGGAACCGGGAGCGAGCTCGGTTCGGGTCAGGATCCGGGAGGACCGACCGTGAGCAGGACGACGAAAACGATGATGACGATGACCAGGCCGACACCGAGCGCCAGCCACGGAGAGCGCAGCGCCCAGGCGACGAGCTTCTCGATGGGACCACGCGGTGCGCGACCGTCGGCACCGAGGCCCCAGCCGCCGGAGAGCGCCCCGGCGCGAGCCGAGACGATCTCGAAGGGCACGGTGGCGAACGGAACGATCGCGGACACGAGCCCCATCACGAACCGGCCCCACCCCCACCGCTGCGAAACACCGACGAGGATGACGGCGAGGACGAAGCAGAGGAAGACGAACCCGTGGACGCTGCCGCCGATGCGCACCCCCACCTCGGTGGTCTTGGTCCCGTATTTGAGGATCATGCCGATGATGAGCATCGCCCAGGTGATGGCCTCGGCCACGGCGAAGAAGTTGAAGAAACGTTTGGGAGTCACGGTCAACCATTGTGCCGTGTGCAGGTGGGTGAGCGCTGAATGCCTCCACCGACTGAGCGGGGGCGTCTCAGCACGGTGCGGAGCGTGGACCCGTTGACCGGCTGAAAGGGCACGCCAGGTGAATCGAGCTGTGAATGGGCACACGGGCCGGCAAGCTTTCTCAGTCGCCGGCCCGCGTGGATCAGGGCCTCACCTCAGCGGGGGAATCATCCGGGAATCGATCGCGATGATGCCCCGCCTCGGCGATGGATCGTCTCCGCCGCTCAGCGCTTGCGGCGGCGCGAGCCCATCGTCATCGCAACACCGAGCACGATGAGTGCCCCGGCCGAGATGACCAGCGGCAGTGCCTCGTTACCGGTGCGCGGCAGGTCTCCTCCGCCGCCACCGCCTCCGGAGCCGTCCTCAGCGGCGACGACCTCGAAGGACCCGTTCAGCGGATCTCCGCCGTCACAGTCGACGGTGACCGCATAGGTGCCGATGTAGGTCTCGGCCTGCGACTCATCGAGTCCGCGGACGCCGAACCGTGCGGCGGTGTCCTCGCCGACCTCGGCTGTCTGCTCGAACTTCTCGATATTGCCGTTGCCCGGGTCGACGGTCATCGTCGCGGTCGTGTCTGCGGTGCAGCCGGTCGCGGTGACCTGGACACCCTTGTCACCGACGAAGTCATCGGCCTCGATCGTCTCCGGATCGACGCTCAGCGCTCGCTCACCCGCAGGAGGATCGGTCGGGTCGGTCGGCGGATCGGTGGGATCCGTCGGCGGGTCCGTCGGAGCATCGACGAGGTCGTAGGCCAGCGTGTGCACCGCGAATGCGATCGCCGGAACGAAGATGTCCATCGAATCGCGGTTGACGTTCTCGATGGTGTCCGACGGTTGATGGTAGTTCGTATCGTGCTTGGCACCGACCGTGCCGCCGAACATCTCGGCCTCCTCCGCGGTCTTCGTGCCGTCGGCGCCGGAGAACAGGCCGCTGGCGGGAATGCCGTTGTCGATGAACGCCTGGTAGTCCGAACGTCCGGAGAAGTCCGTGCCGACGTTGGGCTGATCGTTGTCGGCGAAGTAGTCGGTGAAGACCTTCTCGAGCTCGGCAGAGCCTGCGGGGACGTTGACCCCATCGGGGATCGGCACATCGGAGCCGTCGGAGTCGAGCGTGCCGACGATGTAGTTGTCGGAGCCGATCATGTCGAAGTTCATATATGCCTTGATCTTCGACAGTTCGCTGTCATCGAGGCTCTCGACATAGTGGGTCGAACCGACGAGTCCTTCCTCTTCGGCGCCCCACCATCCGAAGCGGATCGCGTTGTCGGCGTCGGTGGGCTGCTTCGCCAGCGCTTCGGCCGAGGCCAGCAGGGCCGCGGAACCGGAGCCGTTGTCGTTGACGCCGGGGCCTTCGGCGACGCTGTCGAGGTGGGCGCCGAACATCTGGACGTTGTCGTGGTCGCCGGCCTTGGTCTCGGCGATGACGTTCCACGTCGTCGAGGTGACGTATTCGGTCTCGAGGGTGAAGTCCGCAGTGAGCGCGGCGGCCGCTGCGGCCTCGTCGTCGGCCGTCGCGTCGTCGACTGCTTCGTCGTCTGTCGCCTCATCGCCGCCGGAGAGTCCTGTGTCCTTTTCGGCGTCGCCGTTCTCGGCCTTCTCAGATGCCGCCTCGGCTTCGGCCGCTTCCTCGACCTTGGACAGGAGATCCTGGCCGACGTTGTAGGTGACCGTCACCGTCGGTGTGCCGTTCTCGATCCGCTCTCCGAGAGTGGCATTGAGCGCCTCATCGGGGTTGGCGGAGTCGTTGTTGTAGATGATGAGCGCGGCGGCACCGGCGTCGGTGGCGGCCTGCGCCTTCTCCCCGAACGAGCACTCACCTCGAGCGGCGAGGACGAGCGCGCCCTCAGCCGAATCGTCGTAGTCGTCGGCGGAGCAGCCGAGCTGTCCTCCGGCCAGGTCGCTGTTGTCGTCATCGACCGGCAGGACCACAGGGATGCCGGTCAGCGGCTCGTCGGTCGCCTCGGTGTAGCTTGCGGTCGTGACGTCGACCTTCTCCCCGTCGATAACGACCTCGACGGTGCCGTCCTTCTGCTGTTCGTGTTCGAACGACTGGCGCTTCACGTCGAAGGCTCCGGTGGCTTCGAGTGTGTCCTCGACGTACTCGACCGCCTCTTCATAGCCAGGGGTGCCGAGGGCGCGGAATCCCTCATCCGCATGGGAGGTGGAGATGCCGGAGATCTTCTGCAGATGCTTCATCGCGGCGTCGCCGGTGACGCCCATATCGGTGTGTTCGGTCGGCCCTGCGGTGCCGGCGGCCAGTGCCGGACTCACCCCTCCGAGGACCAGTCCGGCTGCGGCGGTGACCGCCAGCCAGCTCTTCGTGCGCAACTTCATGGAGTTCCTTTCGCTCCGTCATGTGCCTGCAGGAATCGCTGGGCGGGCGCACCGGAATCGACCGTCACGGCATGGTCGCCACACCGGCTCCGGCCCTTCGTCTGCGCTTGCGGGGAAGTTCGATTCTGACGTTTCGCCGCGATCCGTCGTTGGTAACGAATCACATCTGACTGTGACGAAACGGTGACACAACTCACATTGGGCTTTAATCTAGCCCACATTTGCGGGGTTTAATGTCACGAATTGATAACAACCGGTCACCGAATGGTTTCGCGCTTCTCACCTGTGCCGAAGTCCGACCATACGACTAGACTCGGACCAGTGACGACCAACGATTCCGCAGGAGGCGCCCAGCCCGCCGCTCCCGACGGGCGGACCATTCGCCGCTGGCAGCGCTACCTCGCCAACGAGCGGCTCGAGGAAAGGGTCTACCGCGACCTCGCCGAACGCCGCAAAGGCGAAGACAGGGAGATCCTCCTCAGCCTCGCCACCGCCGAATCGCGCCACCAGGAACACTGGATCGAGCTCCTGGGCGAGCACGCGGAGAAGCGTCGGTCGGCCGACCTCGTCACCCGCTGCCTGGCCTTCTTTGGCCGCATGTTCGGCTCCGTGTTCGTCCTCGCGCTCGCGCAGCAGTCGGAGACGAGCTCTCCCTATGAGGACGACGATGCCGCCTCGGCGGAGATGGCCGCCGACGAACGCATCCACGCCGAGGTGGTCCGAGCGCTGGCCGCCCGATCCCGAGCCCGCCTGTCGGGGAACTTCCGCGCCGCCGTCTTCGGCGCCAACGACGGACTCGTCTCAAATCTCGCCCTCGTCCTCGGCGTCGGTGCCGCAGGAGTCTCCAACACCGTCATCCTGCTGACCGGCGCGTCCGGACTCCTCGCCGGAGCCCTGTCGATGGGTGCCGGCGAGTACATCTCCGTACGGTCCCAGCGCGAACTCCTCGACGCCTCGACCCCGGACCCCGAATCCCGGCACGCCCTGGCCGACCTCAACATCGACGCCAACGAACTCGCGCTCGTCTTCCGCGCCCGCGGCATGGACGCCCGCGAGGCCGAGGCCCGAGCGAATCGCGCGATCGCGGCGGCGAAGAACCAGCAGCCCCCGAAGCTGCCGGCCATCGATTCGGGAGTCGATCGCGATGAGCTCGGCACGGGCCTCGGTGCCGCTCTGTCGAGCTTCTGCTTCTTCTCCTCCGGCGCGCTCATCCCGATCCTGCCCTACATCTTCGGCATGACCGGGCTGCCCGCTGTGATCCTCTCCGCCGGCCTGGTCGGCATCGCCCTGTTGTTCACCGGCGGCATCGTCGGCCTGCTCTCGGGCAAGTCCCCGGGACCGCGGGCCCTGCGCCAACTCGGCATCGGCTTCGGCGCCGCCGCCGTGACCTATGTCCTCGGCCTGTTCTTCGGAGGCACTGCATGACCGACCCGCTCATCCTCGTCGACCCGACCGATGCGACGTTCGCGCTCACCGAGCTCACTGCCGCACAGCTGCCGGTCACCGACCTCTCCGCCCACCGTGGGGACGGCATCTTCGAAACTGTGCTGGTCAGCGCGCGTGAGGACGGGTTCACCGTCGTCTCGCGGGACCGCCACTTCGCACGCTTCCGCACGTCCGCCTCGGCGCTGGATCTGCCCGAGCCCGACCCCGCGCTCTGGGATCGGGTCCTCGACGAACTGATCGCCGAGGTGACCGCCGCCGATCCGACGATCGCCGAGTTCGGGATCCGCTATGCACTCTCGCGCGGCGAGGTGGGTGCCGCCGGGGCGGTCCGCCCGCGCGGGTGGGCATTCCCCGTGCCCGTGGACTCACACATCCGCACGGCCCGCGAACACGGCGTCACCGCCGTCAGCCTCGATCGCGGCTTCGATGCCTATATCGGCAGCAAGGCTCCCTGGCTGCTCATCGGAGCCAAGACCCTGTCCTATGCGGTCAATCAGGCGGCCGGTCGCTATGCCGGTCAGCAGGGCGCCGACGAGGCCCTGTTCGTCTCCCACGACGGCATCGTGCTCGAAGGGCCGACCGCGAACATCATCATCCGCCGAGGCGACCGCCTGCTCACGCCCGATCCCGCAGCGGGACTGCTGTCGGGAACGACCCAGCGGCTGATCTTCGATCGTGCCGAGGAGCTGGGGCTGAGAGCCGAATACGCCGACCTCGTTCTCGAAGACGTCAAGACCGCCGACGGCGCGTGGTACGTCTCATCGATACGCACGGCCGCGGCGCTGCGAGAACTCGACGGGAATGCGATCGCCGTCGACGACGCCCTGACGCGCCGCCTCCAGGAGATCGTGCGACACGGCTGACGTTCGTGGCTGAACCGGGCAGCTGAACAGTGCAAGTGGACTGCACGTTCGAACTGGTCTTCTGAAGTGGGGGATGCGCTGCCCCGAGCGCTCAGGCTCGGGGCAGGGCGTCGGCTCTCGCCGACGAGGGGAGAGTGAAGGCGAGCACGAGCCCGAGGATGCAGGCCGCGCAGCCGGTCAGCCACAGCACCCAGAAGATGCCGGCGAGACCGGGCAGCAGCGCCAGGAAGAACCCGAGGGCACCGCAGACGAACAGTCCGGTGACGACCCGAGTCTTCCATTTCCTCAGCATGACGCGCCTTTCTCAGCTCCGCCTCGGCGAGGGTCTTCCCTTACCCCGACCGAAGCGTGCTCTCAAGCTATCCGGGTCACGACCGAAAGCGCATCCCCCAAAAGTATGAGATTCAGGGACTTTCTGACTATTCCCCGGGTACGCTGGCACCGCTGAGAGGCGTGCGCCACGTCCTGAGTTAGTGTTGACTCGGACGGAATACGTTCACACGACTCGAACGGTCGTGGGACCTGGCCTCAAGGAAAGGACACGAGCATGGGAAAGCTCGCTTGGCAGATCATCGGCGTGGGAGCGCCCATCGCAGCCGCGTTCGTCGCTCGCAAGACCCTGACCGTCGCATGGGAGAAGTCGACGAAGCGTCCGGCGCCGTCGAACCCTGTCGACGATGAGATCTCCATGTCCGAGGCCCTCGCCTGGACGATCGTCTCAGGAGTCGGCGTCGCGGTGGCTCAGCTCGTCGTGCAGCGCATCGCCGCGAACACCGTGCGCAACAACTTCGGCGATGCCGCCCTGCCGAAGAAGTTCCGCAAGCAGGTCGAAGAGGCCACCGACTGACCCTCGTCGGCGGATCGTCGCCGACTGAACAGTCCGGGACCTGCACCCATCGACCGGGTGCGGGTCCCGTTGTCGTTTCTCGTTCGCTCTCACCGGGGAGTTTCGCACTCGGAGGCAGGTTGACCCTCGGATATCGTCGAACCCGATTCGGGCCTCAGAGGCGGTCGAGGATCTCGGCGAGGTGCGCGGCGTCGATCTGACCCGGAGCCGAGGCCTGGCCGATCTGCGCGAATGTCGCGCAGCTGCCGAAGTCCGCGCCCATGATCCGGCTGGTCCGGCCCAGCCGGCCCATCGAGATGCCGAGCACGGGGCACCCCAGCTCCGCATGCGCCTCGGCGGTCGCGCCCAGCAGACGGGCGACATCGGCCGGGGTCTGCGGCATCATCGCCGCCTTCGCCACATCGGCACCGGATGCGGCCATTCTGCGGAAGGTGGCGATCAGGTCCTCACGTGAGTCCGTGGACTCGAAGTTGTGGTGGGAGGCGACGACCGGGACTCCAACCTCACGCGCCTCGGCGATGAGGGCACCGGCCTCGGCTCGGTCGATCTCGATGTCGAGGGCAACGGGAACGGACCCTGCTCCGGACAGTCCCGCCACGAGGCGGCGGGCCACCTCGGCGTACTCATCCTCAGCGATATCGACCGCCCCGCCTTCGAACCCGGTGCGCAACGTCACGAGCACCGGCAGGCCGGCCGTGACCGCGCTCGGGAGCAGGGTCAGGACCGCCTCGGCGCGCTCCGCACCGTCTCCATCGCTGCCTGCCAGCAGCGGATCGATGCGCCATTCCACGACGTCGACGACGCTTGTCCGGGCCGCCTCGGCACAGTCAGAACTCAACTCATCGGCATCGACGGCCTGAGTGGGCACGATGACGGAAGGACGTAGCGGATTGCGCACGGCGGGCGTACCTGCGGCAGGATTGAGAAACGGCAGAGGCAACATCACTCAAGCGTAAGCGCTGTGCGGCGCGCGCAGGCAGGAGGACACAGGTGGAGACGCGGCAGGAGATGAGGATCAGCACGTGCGACGGATTCCCGCTCGCGGTGCAGGTCAGCGGCCCGCCCGCAGCTCCGGCCCTGCTTCTGCTCCAGGGCCAGGCGAACTCGCACGAGTGGTGGGACGGCCTCCGTGAGGACTTCGAACCGCAGTTCCGCACGATCACCTTCGACTACCGCGGGACGGGCGGCAGCCGTGGGGAGCTGGACGGACTGTCGACCGCGAGCTTCGCCGCCGATGCCGCCGAGGTGCTCGACCACCTCGGTGTCGACCGCGCATGCGTCTACGGCACCTCGATGGGCGGGCGGATCGCACAGATGCTCACCCTCGACTTCCCCGAGCGGGTGAGTGCGCTCGTGCTCGGCTGCACGACCCCGGGTGGACCGCACGCGGTCAAACGCCCGCGCGAAGTCGGACAGAACCTCGCCCGCCTGCACGGCAAGGAGCACACCCGTTACCTCTTCGACCTCTTCTACACTCCCGCATGGACCGTGTCGGCGAAGTACAGCAAGCTGCTCGGCGATGACTCGATGACGGCCGCCGAGTCCGCGGCCCACTTGCGCATCAGCGCAGGTCACGACGCCTGGGACCGGCTGCCGGAGATCACCGCTCCGACACTGGTCATCCACGGCGACGAGGACCGGATGAACCCGGTCGACAATGCCCGCATCCTCCATGAGCGCATCGCCGGCGCGCAGCTGCTCATCCAACCGGAAGGACGCCACGGCTTCTTCGAGGAATTCGCCGAGGTGGTCACCCCGGCCGTCTTGCGTTTCCTCACCGAATCGCTCGGCATCGGCTCCTGACCTTCAGCCCGATCGACCCCGAATCGCACCCCGTGAGGCAAGGGCGCCTTTCACAGCAAAGATCGACAGAGAGTAACAAACCGAATAAGGGCACACCTACATGGTCCAAGCAATCTTTATAACAATCAAGTAACGTACATACTCTTATCTTCGCAGGTCAGACGGGTAGTCAAGTTCGCCACTCCACTCAACCGCACAAAATTCTCCGTTGAAAATCCTGAATAAAACTACAATGGGGAGTGAGAAATCCGTGCGCGGTGGGGCCGCAGTGCGATGAACCGGAATCGCATTCGCCGAATCGCGAAACGGGGGTGAAGCCTCTCGTTCTTGCGGAGGGTCAAGAATGCAAGGAGGAAACGCGTGAGCGTTGTCAAAGCATCAAACGTGTACAAGGTCTTCGGCAAGCGCCAGAACGAGGTCGTCAAGCGCCTCGAAGACGGCGCGGACCGTGATGACCTGACCAAGCTCGGAACCGCCGCTGTCATCGACGCGAGTTTCGAGGTCGAAGCCGGCGAGATCTTCGTCGTCATGGGCCTGTCGGGGTCCGGCAAGTCCACACTCATCCGTACGCTCAACGGCCTGTGGCCGACCACCTCCGGGTCGGTCGAGGTCTTCGGCACCGACATTGCGAAGATCGATGCGGCCGCCCTGCGCAAGGTTCGCAGCGAACACATCTCGATGGTGTTCCAGCACTTCGCGCTGCTGCCTCACCGCACGGTCCGCGACAATGCCGCCTACGCCCTTGAGATCCGCGGAACGGCGAAGGCCGAACGCGACAAGGCCGCCGACAAGTGGCTCAAAGCCGTCGGACTCGACGGCTGGGGCGACAAATTCCCCGAGCAGCTCTCCGGCGGCATGCAGCAGCGCGTCGGCCTCGCCCGCGCATTGGCTGCGGAGACCGACATCCTCCTCATGGACGAAGCCTTCTCCGCGCTCGATCCGCTGATCCGCCGCGAAATGCAGGAACAGCTCGTCGAACTCCAGTCCGAGCTGCAGAAGACCATCATCTTCATCACCCACGACCTCAATGAGGCGATGTTCCTCGGCGACCGGATCGCGGTCATGCGCAACGGCCGCATCGTTCAGGTCGGCACCCCAGAGGACATCCTCACCGATCCGGCCAACGACTACGTGGCTCAGTTCGTCCACGACGTCGACCGAGCCCGCGTGCTCACGGCCAACAACGTCATGGAGAAGGCACGTCAGACCGTGTCGAACCAGAACGGGCCTCGCGTCGCTCTCCGCAGCATGCGAGAGAGCAACTCCTCGGCGATCTACGTCACGGATCGGCACCGGAAGTTCCTCGGCGTGGTCTACGACCGCGACTGCATCGACCACCTCCGCAAGGGCGGAACGACTCTGGACGAGATCATCAAACCGGCAGCTCAGACGGCCTCTCCCGACGATCTGCTCATCGATCTCTTCCTGCCGTCCTCAGAATCTCCGCTGCCGGTGCCGGTGACCAATGAAGACGGTCAGCTGGTGGGCGTGGTGCCCCGCGCGACCCTGCTGGCGGCCCTCGGCAATCAGAACGGCAACGACGACGCACCCCAGGAAGAGACCGCTCCCGAGTGGCCCGAGCCTGTGGACTCCGGTCTCATCGATCAGGTCCTCGCCGAAACCGGTGATGCGACCGAAGCCGATGCCGCGAACGAAAGGGGCGCCCTCTGATGGAGAACATCCGTATTCCCGTCGGCACCTGGGTCGACTCCGCCTTCGACTGGCTCAAAGACAATGTCGCCTGGTTCTTCGACGCCGTGACCTGGCTGTTCAGCCTGCTCATCGACATCCTCACGGATGTGCTCGTCGACCTCCACCCGCTGGTGATCATCCTCATCCTCGCGCTGCTCGGCTGGGTGCTGCGGTCCTGGCAGATGGCCCTGGGCACTGTGATCACACTGTTCTTCATCATGACGATGGATCAGTGGGTGGCCTCGATGCAGACACTGGCGCTCGTCCTCATCGCCGCTGTCATCGCCGTCATCATCGCCATCCCGGTCGGCATCCTCGCCGCGCGCAACGATACGGCCTCGACCATCATCAAACCGGTGCTCGACTTCATGCAGACGATGCCGGCCTTCGTCTACCTCATCCCGGCCGTGACCTTCTTCAGCATCGGCGTCGTGCCCGGCCTCGTGGCCACGGTGATCTTCGCCCTGCCTCCAGGTGTGAGGTTCACGGAACTCGGCATCCGCGGCGTCGATTCGGAGACGGTCGAAGCCGGACAGTCGTTCGGCGCGACACCCGGCCAGATCCTCCGCGGGGTGCAGCTGCCGTTGGCCACGCCGACGATCATGGCGGGCATCAACCAGGTCATCATGCTCGCCCTGGCCATGGCGGTCATCGCCGGCATGGTCGGCGCCGACGGACTCGGAAAGAACGTCGTCGAAGCGATCGCCACCCAGAACCTGCCGCTCGGCGTCGAAGCCGGCCTCGGCGTCGTCATCATCGCGGTCTACCTCGACCGTGTGACCGCTGCGCTGGGCAACGCCAAGGACTATCCGGCCTCGCTCGTCGCCGTCATGCGCCGCCGCAGCGCGAAGAACAAGGCTGCGGCCGCAACCGCCCAAGCGTGATCGCTCAAGCGTCGGGCACACATTCGGACAAGTCGACTACTAGAGAAAAGGAACACACCATGAAGAGAAGATTCCTCACCCCGATCGTCGCTGCTGTGGCAGCACTCGGCCTCGCTCTGACCGGCTGCTCGCAGGAAGCCTCGAAGGACGACGGCAGCGGAGGCGGAGACAAGGGCGATATCAAGCTCGGCTACGTCACCGGCTGGGCCGACGGTCAGAGCCTCTCACTCCTGCTCGAAGACCAGCTGGGCAAGATGGGCTACAACGTCGAGACCGAGACCTTCAGCGACGCCGCCGTCCTCTACGCCGGTGTCGCCAACGGCGACATCGACATCTACCCCTCTTCGTGGCCCGAGGTCACACACAAGCAGTACATCGACAAGTACGGCGACGACCTCGAGGACCTTGGCGCATACTACGACAATGCGGTGCTCACCATCGCCGTGCCGAAGTACATGAAGGACATCAACTCCATCGAGGACCTCAAGGGCAAGGGCAAGGACTTCGACGGCAAGATCGTCGGCATCGAGCCCGGCGCCGGTCTGACCAAGGCCACGAAGGCGATGATTCCCGAATACGGTCTTGATGGCGAGTACGAACTCGTCACCTCGTCGACGGCTGCTATGCTCACCGAGCTCGGCAATGCCACCGACAAGGAAGAGGACATCGTCGTCACCCTGTGGCGTCCGTTCTGGGCCAACAACGAATACCCGGTCAAGGACCTCAAGGACCCGAAGGGTGCGATGGGTGATCCTGAGAAGCTTCACTTCACCGCAACCAAGGGCTTCGGCGAGGAGAACTCGGACGCTGCCGACTACATCGGCAAGATCAAGATGGATGACAAGCAGTACGGTGAGCTCGAAGACCTCGTCGTCAACAAGCACAAGGACGACGGCGAGAAGGCCGTCGCCGAATGGCTGAAGGCCAACCCCGACGCCTACGACGGCGAATTGACCGACGACAAGTGATCGATGCGCCACGGCGATCATCGCGCTGACGGAGAATTCGCCTTCTCCTCTCTGCGGCGGCAGCCACATCTGACAGTGCCCTCCCGGCTTCTCGGAGTCGGGAGGGCACTGTCGTCTCAAAGAGCACTGTCGCCGGGCGGGGCACTGACATCTGCAATGGCACCGACATCTGAGATGAACCAACGGCAGACCGGAGGAGACTCATAATGACGAGCTCCGCCACCCTCGACACCTTCGTCGGCTCGCTGACCGTGACCAGTGACGACAGTGCTGTCGTCGGTCTCGAATGGACCACCCCCGCCGAGGCGGTCGGGCCTCCCGCTGCCCCCGTCTCGCCCCGAATCGGAACCGTCGCACCCCGAAACGGAACCGAACCAACCGAACCGAGTGCGGACTCACCGACCGACCCCGGCAATCCCCTCCTCAACGAGGCGGTTGCCCAGCTGCGCGCCTACTTCGACGGCCGCCTCGGCGATTTCGATCTGCCGGTCGACTTCGGCCAGGTCTCGGACGTCGCTCGCGCCGTGCTCACAACCCTGTCCGAACGAGTGCCCGCAGGCACGACCATGATATACGGTGAGCTCGCGGAGGCGAGCAGCACAGGCATTCCGGCGCGCGCCGTCGGCGGGATCACGGGCCTCAATCCGATTCCGATCATCGTCCCCTGCCATCGGGTCGTGGCCAGTGACGGACTCGGCGGGTATTCGGGCGGACTGCCGGGTCACGGGCTCGAGACCAAGCGGCGCCTCCTCGAGTTCGAAGACGCTCTGCCGCAGCCGCTTTTCTGAACACCGGCCCGCCCGGCCCGTTCACCCATCGAAGAGCCCCTGACCGATGTAGCCCCCGTCCGAGGTTCCCGGTGGGATCGCCCACACGGTCGACCCGATCGGGGTCGTCCACTCGTTGAGCAGGTCCACCTCGGCGAGGCGGCGTTGGATCGGCAGGAACTGCCGCTCGATATCGGCCTGGAACGACGCGAACATCAGCCCTGCCCCTTCCCCCGCACCGGACTCGTAGTTGTACGTGCGGCGGTGGATCTGGACTTCCGGGCCGAACCCGTCGCGAGCGCGAGCGATATGCGCGGCCTTCGAGATCCTCGTCAGTCCCCGCTTGTCCACGGCGGTGAAGTCGGGGACGTCGAACTCGTCCGCGCCCGACAGCGGCGCACCGATGTCCAGGGTCCGCCCGGTGGAGAACTCTCTGGCCGGCCGGTCGGCCTTGTCCCAGGTGTCGAGGTTCATCGCGATGTCGCGCAGCACCAACGTCGTGCCCCCGTCCAGCCAAGGCGGAAGGTGCGATCCGAGATCGGCCGGCGGCTCCCCGCGGGCTGAGAACACCGGATCCGCACTCTCCGTGGCCTGCCCCCAGATGATCCGCGCGAAGTCTTCGGATCCGGGCCCGGGGTTGGCGGTGCCGTCGAGCTGACCGAAGAGGTTCCGCTGCGTCTTCCCCTCCCCCGTGGAACCATAGGCGCGGCGGAATCCGCTGCGCTGCCAGGCCACCTCGGCGAAGGTTCGGGTGTCCTTGAACAGCATCCGCCGGGCATGGGCCACGGTCAGCGGATCGTCGCCGCAGATCTGCAGGAGCAGATCACCCGTGCACCGGTCCGGGTCGAGATCATCGATCCGGAACTTCTCCAGGGGCTGCAGCCAGTCCGGCACACGCTGCTTGCCCGCCAAGGCGACGAGGCCGGGGCCGAAGCCGAAGGTCACGGTCAGCCGCGCGGGATCGGCGGTGAGTTCGGACTCGGAATCGGCCAACGGGGGTCTGCCCTGGGTCAGGGCGGCCGCGTCCGCGGTGAGCAGCCGGAGCCAGCGGACGGCCTCAGCGGCTGTGATCCCCGGTTTCATCGTGAACGCGAGGAAGTGCGCGTGCGCTTGGGGTGGAGTTTCGACACCTGATTGACGGGTGCCGTAGAACGGTTCGATCTCAGCCCCGTTCGCTCCGTTCAGATCCCGCCGAGGCGGCCCTCCGTCACCGTCGGATGAGCCGGCCGATCCGGGCCCGTACCGGCCGAGTTCGAACCCCGCCGTCGCACCGACGAGTCCGACGCCTCCGGCCGCAGCCGTCGAGGTCAGGAGTCCTCGGCGGCTGAAACCGGACCGTTCGTGCTCAGTGTTCACCGTGGTCTCCGTCGTCGGCGCCATCGGCCTCGCCTGGAGCGTAGTCCTCCTGGGCTCCGGAGTACTCCTTGGCCACGGCCGTGACCTCGGTGGTCTGGTCATCGGCGGTGACGAGCTCGACGGTGATCTGCTCGCCCGGTCTGATCGCCTTCTTCAGGCCCATGATCATGATGTGATCGCCGCCGGGCTTGAGGCTGAGACTCTTCCCGGCCGGGATCACGAAGCCGCCCTTCTTCTCCTGCATCGACATGCCGCCCGATCCGTCTTCGGTCGTCTCGTGGAGCTGGACCATCTCCGCGTTCGAGTACTTCGCCTCGACGAGGTTGATGTCGCGATCGGTGCTGTTGTGGAGTTCGCCGAAGACAGCTGTCATGCCGTCATCGGCCGCTTTGACCCAGGCGTGGTCGAGGCTGAGCCCCGTAGCGTCGACCTGGGTTGGGGCGACCTCGCTCGGTTCGGTCCCAGAGGCCTGACTGTCGGACTGTCCGCAGCCGGAGAGGCCGAGCGCGACGGCGATGGGCAGGGCAAGGTCCAGTGTGATGTTCTTTCGCATGATGTCTGCACTTTCGTCTTTCGGTGCAGTCGAGCATGGTTCGTATCGGCGCGGGCAGGGCCGGGTCACTGCCGGCAGGTGCGCACGGCGCGCTTACGGGATGCTCGACTGCACCACATGATCGGCGGCCGCCTCTGTGCGGGCGGTCATCCGATGATGGGTGGTGGGCGGCGAACTGTGTCGCCGCAGGTGAGGTGTCAGACGAGTGCGGGTGGTCCGCGGCGATAGTTCGGACCGATCACCGCCGAGGCGACCGCATGCGGGAGTCGGAACCGATCGCCGAGCGAACGGGACGGATGCTCGGCAAAAATGCCGGCCGCCTCGGCGAGGGCCTGCAGGGCACCGATCACCGGGCCCAGGGCCAGCTGCAGGATGCTGAGGACGATGTCCTCGCCTCGCTTGAGGATGACCGCTGTGATCGCGACGGCGACGATGTGGGCGAGGAGCATGCCCGTCGAGGTGTCGCCGTGGCCGGCGTGGCCGAGCGCCGCTGCGGCAGAGCTGAGGTCGAGTGAGCCGGAGGCAGGGACGATATGCCCTGCATGGGCACCCGTTCCGATCCCCGCCGAGGCGGCTTGCCCACCTGTGTGGGCGCCTCCGGTCATCGCGGCATGACCGCCTGTGTGGGCGCCTCCATGACCGCCGGCCGACCAGCCCATCGTCACGTGCATGAGCACCTGCCCGAGTCCGAGCAGTGCGGTCAGCGCAGGGTATCCGAGTCGTCGACCGGCCAGGATCATCGCCGCCCACAGAACGAGGACGAAGACGATGCCGGTGCCGATCGGTGAGGCAGCGCCGCCCGCGCCGACGTGCATGAGCAGCGCAAGGAGAGTGGTGATGAGGGCGGCGAAGATCGCACGCACGGACTTCGTCCATCCGCTCATGTCCCCTCCTCCACTCCTTCACCGAGGTTGCCCCGCCGAGGTTGTTCTACCGACGTTGCCTCACGGAGATTGCCTGACCGGGATCGTCTCACTGGGTCGATGTGCGCCCGCCGAGTCGACGTGCGCCCGCGAGCGATCACTTGTCGAGGGCTGATTGCACAGCCCGCTCACACATTCTACTCAAAGTAGAAGTGAGTCGAACCGCTCCTCGTAGGAGCCGTCATCGGTGGGCGACGGGTCTACATCCGCAGCCAGGTGTCGGCGGTCTCCTTGACCATCGCGCCGGCATCCTCGGCGGCATCGAACCAGGTGACGGGTTCGCCTTTGGGGTCGGTGGTGGAATCGGAGAGGACGATGACGTCGAAGTTGCACACGAGAGCAGCCATCGCCGAAGCATAGACGGCACCCGGGGCATCGTCGCCGCCGGCGATGACGATGCGGTCGACGGCCATATCATGGAGCCCCGCGGCTAAGTCACTGACACCCTCGAAGATGTCGGGGTTGTCCGAACGGAGGACGAGGTCCTCGTCGTCGGGCACGAAGATGCTCAGTTCCTCGTCCGGAGTGTCGGCGAGGTCCTCTTTCGTCGAGGCGAAGATGAGCACTCCGCCTACGGCTCGTGTGCGGGTGACGATGTCGCCGAGGGTCTCCATGGCGTCATCGCTGGGGTAGCTGGCGTCGTCGGTGTCGATGAGGAGCAGAGCATCCATACACCAATCGTGCCACGCCGCGCGGATTCAGGCGAAGTGGGGCGGTCGGGACCATCGCGAGCTCGGCTCGACCGGAAACGCCGATTTGCCGCTCAGACCTCGGATCGACGTGCCTTGTCGTATATGTCGAATACCCTCGAACGTTCTAATTTATTTCATATTTTTTTCGAACGACGTGTTGTTTTATCCGACTCGTTCGATTAGAATGATCATAACAACAACGATGTTGGTGAATGGATCGCTGAAGATGACTCTCACACCCGAAGACAAAGCCGAGGACGCTCCGGATCGCGGTGCCCCCAAGGCTCCACAGAGCAGCGGACACCCCCTGCTCGCCGATGAGGAGTGGGCAGATCTGACGCGCTTTGCACCCGAGGTCACCGAGGCGATCACCCATCTGATGGATCTCAAAGACGGACTGCGCACCTTCGATCGCGCAATGGGGCCCGACCAGGCGATCATGCTCGTCGACGGCGTCGAGGCACTCAACCGCATCAACGACGCTCTCTCTACGCTGGCACTCGCGGTCTGCGAACGCGTCGGCACTCCCAGTGAGTACGGGGCGAAGTCCACCAAAGCCCTCATTGAGAATCGTCTCAATCTCAGCGGAGCCGAGGCTCACCGTCGCACCGAGATGGCGAAGAACCTCGGCGGTCGGGTCGACTTCACCGGACAGGCCCTCCCACCCGTCTACCCTCTCGTCGCCGACGCGCTCCACGCCGGTACGATCTCTGCCGGCCAGGCGACCGTCATCGAGAGCTGCATGAAGAAGGTTCCGGCATGGGCAGACGAGACCGTCCGTACAGACATCGAGAAGCGATTGGTCACCAACGCCCCCAAGGTGCGTCTGAAGGACTTGCGGGAGATCTTCGATCGACTCATGGGCCACATCGATCCCGACGGCAGCGAACCGGTCGACCCCACCGACCGGTCGAAGTACTGCGTGAATCTCAAGGCCCGCAACAACGGCGACTGGGAACTCTCGGGTCTGCTCGACCCGGTCGCCGGCGGCACGCTCAACGGTCTGCTGACCTCGCGCATCCAGAGCGCCAAGGAGGCAGCCGAGGCGACGACGACTCTATCGGACGAGGCAACGACTCCCGCTGAGTCCGACGACGAACTGCTCGACATCGTCGACGCCGTCCTCTCCGGCGAGCGCCACGACGCGGTGAAGGTGCCCACGCCGGAGCTGCGAGGTGCCTCAGGCGAACGCCCTGCCGCCGACACTCCAGGAATCGGTGTCCGCACCGACGGCCGCGTCATCGACATGAGCGGCGAGCAGCCGTCCGTGCGCGAGTGGATCTACGAACGGTTCGCCGGTCTCGTCTCCACGATCGACAAACAGCGCACCGCCGCGGGCGCACCCTACGCCTTGGTCATCACGGCGAAGGCTGAGGACGTCGCGACCGGACAGGGCACAGCGACGACAGGCAGCGAGAACCCCGTCCCCATCAGTGAGCTCGCGGCCAACGGCCTCAACGGATCGGTGTTCTTCCACCTCATGAGCGATACTGCAAAGACCGTGCAGGTCGCGACCGAACAGCGTTTCGCCAACCGCAAGCAGATCGCCGTCATCACCGCCCGCGACCGCGGATGCACTTTCCCCGGATGTGATGCGCCGCCCGGATGGTGCGACGTCAACCACGTCGTCCCCTACAGTGCCGGAGGCGAGACCGACATCAACAACCTCATGCTCGCGTGTTCCTATCACCACCACCTGCTCGACCGCAGCGAGTGGGAGACGCACATGCTCCTCGACGGGCGACCCAGCTGGGTGCCTCCCTCCACGGTCGACCCCGCCCGCACACCGATCCTGCACTCCCGCTTCATCGCGGACGACATCATCGACACGCTCTTCGACGATTAACTGCGGCACCACGGCTCCAGGGGACAGCTGTGCCCCTCACGGCCTGCGTTGTGCCATGTGACGGACATGCACCCTGGCCACACCTGGCTGATCCGGCCGCTCCTGTTCAGTCGCTGTACCAGGTTCTCCGGATGCGCATGTCCGTCTCCAGCAGCAGAAGGTCCGCCGACATTCCTTTCGTGAGCAGCTCGTCAGACCCACGGACGGATCCGTCTGGTGCCCGCCCTGGCGTCGGTGCCTCGTCCCCGACCGGGACCAGTGCCGGTATGGGAATCCGCCCCAACGCCTGCAGCGGGACGAGACTCGCGGCCCGCACCGCTTCGCTGGGGCTCAGCCCCACCTCGGCGACGGCACGTCGGACGGCCTCGTCCATCGTCAGGGTCGACCCGGCGATCGACCCCACCGATCCGTCCGCGGTTACGAGCCTGGCCACGGAATCCTCGACGACCACCGGCAGCGAACCGAGCATGTACTCGCCGTCGCTCATTCCTGTCGCGGCCATGGCGTCGGTGATGAGCGCGATGCGGCCGGGCACCATCTCGTGGAGCATGCGCGCGACCGGGGCGACGACGTGGACGCCGTCATTGATGAGCTCGAGGGTGACGTGCTTGTTCTCAGCCGCGGCCACGATCGGCCCCGGTGCCCGATGGTGGATTCCGGGCATCGCATTGAACGCATGCGTGAGGATGCTCGCACCTGCGTCGAATCCTGCCGCCGTCAGCGCGTAGTCCGCGGCCGTGTGCCCGAGTGCGACCCTCACCCCCGCCTCGGCGAAGCGGGCGATCGCCTCGAGCGCTCCCGGCAGTTCGGGAGCGATGGTGATCTGCGCGAGCGTCCCATCGGCGGCCTCGAGGATCGCCTCGACCGCATCGGGGGTGGGGGCGATGAGCACCTCAGGGGCGTGTGCGCCCTTGAAGTCCGGGGACAGGAACGGACCTTCGGCGTGCAGGCCGATGACACCTGGGCGGCTGCGCACGAGCTCGGCACCGCTGCGCAGCGATCGGCAGAGCCCGTCGATCGTGTCCGAGACATACGACAGCGCGAGCGCGCGGGTGCCGTGCTCACGGTGGACGGCGAGGATCGTCTCGATCCCGTCGGCCCCGTCCTCAGCGGCCGCGCCGCCGGCTCCGTGACAGTGGATGTCGACGTATGCCGGGGACACGAACCCGCCGGCCGCGTCGATGACCTCGACCCCCGCCGAGGCGGGCGTGCCCTTCCAGCCGTCCCCGCGTCCGCGGTCGACGATCGTTCCTCGGCCGAACGCGATCCACGTGTCCGCGGCATCAGCTGTGGGGGTCCCAACCGCACCGTCGAGGATGTGCGCATTGTGGATGATCACCTCGGCGGGGGTGCTCGCCCGAGCTTCGGGTCCTGCCTCGATGGGCATGTCCGTACGGTGTCCAGGCCGGGTCATCGGCTCTGCTCCAGCGGTGCGAGTTCGACGTCGTAGCCGGCCGCGGTGAGGTCCTCGCGGTCGTCCTCGCCGAGGTGGTCGTCGGTGATGATCGCCTGGAACACATCGGTGCCGCCGACGGCGGCGAAGGCCTTCCGCCCGTACTTCGAGGAGTCGGCGACGACGACGGCCTGTTCGGCGCGTTCGGCCATCAGCCGATTGACATACGCCTCGTCCTCATTCGCGGTCATTCCCCCGGAGTCGGCGGAGATCGCGTGGACTCCGACGAAGGCGAGGTCGAGCCAGATGCCGCGCAGCACGCTGTCGACGAAGGAGCCGACGAGTTCGAAGCTCGAGGTGTTGATGACGCCGCCGCAGACGATGACCTTGAGATTCGGGTGGATGGCGAGCTTGTTGGCGATGTCGACGGCGTTCGTGACGATCGTGAGATCCGCGAGCAGATCATCGCGTTGGCTCAGCGCATCGGCGACCATGAAGGTCGTGGTGCCGCCGGACAGGCCGACGACCGATCCAGGGGTGATGCGGTCGACGGCGGCTCGTGCGATCGCGGCCTTCGCCTCGGTGGCGGCGGCTTCCTTGTACCGCAGCGACAGTTCGTAGTCGACGGAGCGCCGGGTCGCCCCGCCGTGGGTGCGTTCGACGAGTCGGCGCTGCTCGAGCAGGTCGAGATCGCGACGGACTGTGGCCACGGAGACCTCGAGTTCGTGGCTGAGGGCCTCGACCCCGACGGTGCCCTCGTGGTCGAGTTTCGACAGGATCGCGTCGAGTCGATCTTCACGCGTGCTCATATGCCAACTTTCGGTCGTGGGCCAGGGTTTGGCAAACGTGGCTCATGCTCCGGTCCCGTCGCTGGACGAATGGTGCGTCTGAGCGTCGGCTTCTCCGGCAGCCCCACCGCCGGCCCCATCGGCCACCCCGTCGGCAGCCTCACCGACGGCCAGGAGCGTGATGAGGCGGGCCACCTCGGCGGCGAAGGAGTCTCGGGCCGGGCCGAGGTACTTCCGGGAGTCGACGAGCCCCGGGTCGGTGTCGAGGACTCCTCGCAGACGTTCGGTGAAGACCCTGTTGAGGTGGGTGGAGATGTTGATCTTGCGCATCCCGGCTGCGACGGCACGAACGATCTCGTCGTCGGGGACTCCGGAGGATCCATGCAGCACCAGGGGCACAGGCAATCGCTGCGCGAGCGCCGCGATGAGGTCGAGATCGAGACGGCTCGTCCGCTGCACCATCGCATGCGAGCTGCCGACGGCGACGGCGAGCGCATCGACGCCCGTGGCGTCCACGAAGTCCGCGGCCTCGACCGGGTCGGTGCGCACCCCGGGAGCATGCGCGCCGTCCTTGCCGCCGATCTCTCCGAGTTCGGCCTCGACGGCGACTCCGCCGGCGTGGGCGCGGCGGACCACCTCGGCGGTGGTCGCGACGTTGGCGTCGAAGTCGAGGTGGGCGCCGTCGTACATCACAGAATCGAAGCCGAGGTCGATCGCCTCGGTGACGAGTTCGGGGTCGGTGGCATGGTCGAGATGAACAGCGATCGGAACGTTCGCGGACTCCGCGATGCTCAGGGTTGCGCGTGCGATCGGGGCCAGCCGGCCGTGGTACTTCACGCAGTTCTCGGAGATCTGCATGATCGTCGGGCGCCCGGCCGCCTCGGCGCCGGCGGCGATGGCTTCGGCGGATTCGATATGGATGACGTTGAACGCGCCGACTGCGGAGTGCTTGTGTTGGGGTGCGGGGGACGGACCTCCGTGGGAAGCGGGGTTTGCCGTTGACGCAGGGGTTGCCGTCGACCCGACTGCGGATACCGACGCCGTCGGAAGCTCGGCGGCATCGAGCAGGAGGTCGATCGTGGCGGCTCTCGTCATGGTCTCATTCTCCGAGGTGGTCGGCGGAATCGGTGGCGGCGGTTTTGGTGGCGTCGGTAACGGGTGCGACGGGTGACGGGGTCGGGGCGGCGGGTGCTGCCGGCCGGGGCAACACGGTTGGGACGGCGTGCGCTGTCGGGGCGACGTGCGCTGTCCGGGCGGTGGGTGACGTGATCTGCACGTGATCGCGCAGCGTCTTCCAGCTCGGGTGGATCGCTCCCGCCTGCGGCATGAGAACCGCAGCCGCCGAGACCGCGACGGCGTCGGTGAGGATGGCCTCGACCTCGGTGTCGGGAAGGACCGTGTCGACCTCGGCGTCGGAGAGCGTTGGCTCGACGTCGGGCGCCGACGAGGCGTCGCTCTTCCGGAGGAGTGTGGCTTCGTCCGGCCCAGAGTCTGGACGTGCGGTCAGTCGGCTGAGCAGTGCCGCGACCACGGCATCGCCGGCGCCCGTCGGATTCCCCCGCACCGGTTCGTCGAGTCTCGCCGCCGACCGTTCTCCGGTACGGTCGATGAGCACCATACCTTCCTCGCCGCGGGAGACGAGCACGGCGCCCGCCCCTGCCGCGATGAGGGCACGGGCTCCCGCACCTTCAGGTCCGGCGACAGCCCTTCCCGCAGCGCCGGCAGCGATCTCGGCGAGTTCGTCGACATTGGGTTTGAGCCAGTCGGCCCCGGCCGCTGCCGCAGTGATCAACGCCGGACCTGACGTGTCGACGACGACGATGACTCCGGCCGCGTGCGCGGCGGAGACGACTCGGCCGATGAGTCCCTCCGGCAGATCCTTCGGAGTCGACCCCGAGATCGCCAGTGCCCTCACCTGCGGTTCGACAAGGCGCAGCCGCAGCTTCTCCTCGATCTGGGCCCACACCTCGGCCGGGTGTTCGGAGGCGTGCTCGTTGAACAGGGTGGCCCGGCCGTCGCTCTCGACGATCGCGTAGCTGCGGCGCAGCTGTGCCGGCGTGGGAGTCAGGTCCCACAGCAATCCGTCGTCCGATCCCGTGTCTTCCGGCCAGTCCGCGGCATTCACCGGCCCCTGCACGTACACGGACCGACCGAGCGCGGCGAGGACTCGCGCGACGTTGATCCCCTTCCCGCCGAGGCGGCTGCCGGCCTGCGCCACCCGATGCGAGGTGCCGAGCTCGATCGTGTCCACATCGATGGTGAGGTCACGGGCAGGGCTGAGTGTGAGGGTGACCGCCTGCGGCGCGCTGTTCGCCGTACCGCCGGTCATCGTCGGTCCTCGTTGGTCAGAGGTGAGCCGTCAGCCCGAAATGAGCGGCCAGCCTGAGGTGAAACGTCAGCCTGAGGTGAGCCGTCGGCCCGCTGGTGAATGTATCGGCGCCTGGTGAGCAGACCGGCTCCGATGAGTCCCGCGACCGCTCCGAGACCGGCCGCACGGATCTCCGGTTCGCGGTGGAAGCTCAACCTCGCGCGCATCGCAGCCGCCACCGCAGGGATGAGCTCATCGGCACCGCTCAGCCCTCCCCCGAGGACGATCGCGGACGGAGCGGTGATCGTCACGAGCTGTGCGCACATGGCGCCGAGGGCATCGGCCGCCTCGGCGAACACCTCCGCAGCGATCGCGTCGCCGGACCGCATCGCTTCGAGCACTTCTCGCGCTCCGGCCGCGTCCCTGCCGCTGCGCTTCGCGTACCGACGGGCGATCGCGGCCGCCGAGGCGATATGCTCGACGGGCCCTCGGAACCGACCCTCCGCAGTGTCGACAGCGACCTCGAGGAAGCCGAGTTCACCGGCATAACCCCCGGCCGAAACCATCCGACCATGGACCTGAACGGCACCGGCGATCCCGGTGCCGATGGTGATGAGCGCGGCGTCATCCGGAATCGAGGAAGCCGCCGCGAACTCCGCCAGACCCGCCGCGCGCACATCATGACCGAACACGATCTTGCAGCCGAGGCGCCGCTCGAGCAGGTCCGCCATGGGAGCATTCCGCCAGCCGAGATTGGCCGAGTACACTGCGATTCCGGCGTCCTCCTCGACGATACCCGGCACGACCACGGCGGCCGCCCCGACCTCGAGTTCGGGATGAGTTGCCGCGAGGTTGTCGCGCAGTGCCGCCACCGCCTCGACGATCGCCGTCTCCGGGGCGGGAGTGTCGGTGGCGTTCGTTGGGTCAGACTTCGGCGTGGTCTTCCCTGGGGCTCGCACCGGGACAGTCCCCGCGGAGGCAGCCACGGGCGTGGGTGCGGTGCGGGCGTCGATGATGCTGCCGTCCGAGTCGAACAGCCCCGCCTTGAGTCCAGTGCCGCCGACATCGACGGCCAGCGCCACGGGGCCGAAACCGAGGCTGAGGGCTCCGGCCACGCGCATGATCTCGGCGCTGGTGGTCATCCCTCGAGGACGACTGACCGGGTCAGCGAGCGAGGATTGTCCGGGTCGACGCCGAGGCGGCGAGCCCGCATGAGCGCCACCGCGTGGAGACGGACGAGGTCGGCCAGAGGATCCCGGTCGGCCTGTTCGAAGCGCGCCCCGGTGGCCTCGACCTGTGCAGCGAGTCCCTCCGGAGCCGGACCGAACTGCCAGCTCACCCGCCCCGGTGCCGCGATCGCAATCGGTCCATGACGATACTCCATCGACGAATAGGACTCCGTCCAGGCCTGAGCGGATTCGCGCAGCTTGAGCGCCGCCTCGTTCGCCAGGCCCCAAGTCCACCCCATTCCGAGGAAGCTGTACTGCTCGGCGGCGAGCAGTCCCTCGTCGATGAGCGTCTCATCGGCGGACGTGAAGTCCTCGTCTATTCCATCGAGCACGGCCCGGGCATCGGCGATGGACGCCTCGAGTTCGGCGTGTTGGCCGAGCCACGACCGCATCGCCATGATCGCTGAGGTGCCGAAGCGGGTCTGGACGACGGAGCGCTCATCGGCGAAGTCGAGTTCGACGACATGCGTCGAGGCCGCCCCGATCGGAGAGTCCGCAACACCGAGCAGGGAGGTCACCGGCGTCGATCCGGCGAGCGCATCAAGAGCGGCAGCCACCTCGCTGGTGGTGCCCGACCGAGAGATCGCGAGGATCCGATCATAGCGGCGCCCGATGGGGAACTCGCTGGCCGTGAAGGCATCCGTCTCCCCCTTGCCGAGCCCCTCTCGCAGCGACGCGAAGACCTGCGCACCGAACCACGAGGTGCCGCAGCCGATGACCGCGATCCGCTCCCCGTCCTGCGGCAGCGCCGAGGCGGCCGTCGACGTCTCGAGGACGCGCTGCCAGATCTCGGGCTGACTGCGCAGCTCCGCTTCCATGAACCGGCCAAGCTCGGACATCAATCACACTCCTGATCGAAATTCTGGTCAATCAATCATCATGATGACACATTTCCTGCCGTGCCGATAGATGTTCTGAACGAACTGTCGGTGGTTCGATCATTACCGTGAGCGTTCCGCGCCCCCGGAACCGCCCCCGCCACTCAGCCGAGAGTGCGGACTCGATTCGCGTCGATCCCGAGCACGTGCGCATCGAGGAAGGCCAGGACGGTGCGGTACCAGACCTCGGCATTGCCGCGACCGAGGATCCAATGCCCCTCGTCCGGGTAGTAGAGGAACCGGTGCTGTGTGTCCCCGTCGGCGTCGAGCGGGGTCTTCGCCTGTGTGAGCAGGTCCAGCCACAGTTCCTGCCCCTGCCCGATCGGCACCCGGTAGTCCTTGTCGCCGTGGATGACGAGCATGGGGACCTCGATCTCACCGGCGTAGTGGTGCGGGGAGTACTCCGCTGCCTGCTCCCGCATCGCCTGGTCCCAGGACGAGTTGTCCGTGGTCCGCCCCATCGAAGTGGTGTTCCACAGGGACGCATGGGTGACGATGCACTTGAACCTGCTGCCCGTGTGCCCGGCGACCCAGTTGGCCATGTATCCGCCGTACGAACCACCGGCCAGGGCGATGCGCTCATCGTCGATGTCTGCCCGCTGCACGGCCGCCTCGGTGAGCGTCATGATGTCGGTGAAGGGGGTCCCACCCAGCTGCTGCTGACCGCGATCGATCATCGCCTGGCCGTAACCGGTCGAGATCGCCGGATCGGGCAGCAGCACGGCATAGCCGGCGGCGGCGAAGGGCCCGGGGTTCCACCGGTAGGTCCACGCGTTCCACGACCCCCACGGTCCGCCGTGGGCGAAGACGACGAGCGGATGCGGCCCCTCCCCCTCCGGCAGGACCAGCCACGCACGGATCGGTGTCCCGTCCTCGGCACGGACCTCCACCTCGGTGAGGGTGCCTTCCTCATCGAGGACAGTCGCCGGGTTCGCGAGCTCGCTGATCACTCCGGTTTCGAGGTCGATCGAGACCGGCAGGGGTGCGACATCGATCGCCGAGGCGGTCGCCACGACCGTGTCCCCGCGCAGTGCCAGCCCCGAGAACGCATACTTCTGTCCCTCTCCCCCGACGAGGCGCCTGGGCTCGGCATCGTCGAGTCTGCCGATGAAGACGCTGCCGCGGCCGTGATCGTCGGCCGCGGCCACGATCGTCGTATCGTCGACCCAGATCGGGGCGAACCAGAAGTCTGCCTCGGGCCACACCGGTTCCAGCTCGGCGGTCTCGAGGTCGAGGACCATGAGATCGACGGCGAGATTGGCCTGCGGAGTCCAGAACTGTTGGCGGCTGACCAGCGCCTTCGTGCCGTCGGGGCTGATGGCCTCGATGCCGAACCCGTGATCGGCGGCCGGTTTCGTCAGTCGGTGCAGCTCGGGTTCACCCTCGAGATCGACTCGCCAGATCTCGCTGGCTTCGAGTTGACCGGGGATCGGCTTCTCCAGCTCGACGAGGACGAATCGGGCTTCGTCGTCGACGGCCCAGTCGACGAGTCGTCCGCTCGGCAGCGACAGGTAGCGGAAGTCGAGGCCCGCCGGAGCACTCAGTTCGTCGGTGACCTCGGGGAAGTCGGCTCCTGCCTGGTCGAGCTTCGCCACGGCCAGCGTCTGTCTGCCCGGTCCCAGGTCGTGGTCCCACCGGCGGACGGGAAATCCGGTGTGGAGGATGCCGCTGACCTTCGCCTCGCTGCGTTCGGTGCTGAACTCCTGGTGGTCGGATTCGTCAGCGGCCCAGGTGTGGACCGGGAATTCGACGATGAGGGTTTCGCCCTTGATCTCGATGCGGGAGAATCCGCCCTCATGGTCGGCGAGCTTGCGTGCCTCGCCGGTGTCCGGAAGTGCCCAGAGGCTCGGGCTCTCGGTGTCTTTGCCGTCCTCGCCCTTGCGTTTCGAGGCGAAGACGATCGTGCCGTCGTCGCTCAGCGCGGCCGGCCCGATCGACTGGGCACCGCGGGTCAGGCGCCTGGCCTGTTCGCCGCTGATGTCGGCGAGGTGGGTGAGGGACGAACTGCCTTCGGAATCGAGGAATGAGTACTTGGCGATGACGCGGCCGTTCTGATTCGTCAGGAGACCTTGCAGGCGGCGGGCGTCGAGGAGTCTGGTCACAGCGTCTGGGGTCGTCATCGTCCCATCCTAGTCGGCCAGACGCACACGGAGCGAAGGATTCGCTGGGGTGCGTGATCAGCCGGCCGACTTCCGAGGCGAGTGATTCGCCGGAGTCCTTGATGCGCCTGATCGGGCGATTCGCCGGCCGACTAGCGGAAGCTGGGGGCGGGGACCTTCTCGCCGTCGATGACCACTGTCGGGAGGATCTTCCTGAATTCTTCGTCCGCCTCGGTGTTCGACTTCTGGGCGCGCATTTCGATGATGAGGCTGACGAGGCGCCCATTGATCTTGTACCCGACCTGAACCCCGTAGGCGATGGTGGGCTGCTGGTCGATGGCGAGGATCTCCGTGGCACCGAGTTCCGCCTGGTAGCTCCAGTACTCGCCGGCGCTGAGCGATCCCGTCCGTTCTGCCAGGACCTGCGAGTCCTGCTTCGAAAAGCCGAACTTTCTCTTCCGGTCGACGACTTCCTGTGCGCTGTCACCGTATTCGTCGGTGCAGTTGATCATGAAGACGTCCGAGTGCGTCGAGTCGTCGGAGCGGGCGTAGACACGGAACTGGTCCGTGCTGCCGGTGCTGCCCGTCCAATTGTCACCGATCGCGAAGGAGACATTCACGGGACAGGTGTCACCGAGGGTGACCGTCTCCTTCTTCATCCCCTCAGGGATCCCGCCATCGGTGGGTTCGCCCGTGGGTTCGGAGCCCGCGGTCTTCTGCACGCCGACTCGGACGGGGCCCGAGGACTTGTCCTCGGTGCGGATCTGCAGGACCGAGCATCCGCTGAGCAGCACGGTCAGCGCGAGAGCTCCGGCGACCACGGCACGCCGCGTCCCGAATGTGCGTCTCGTGGCACCGGCGGTCCTGTGGCCGCCGATGCTCTTCGGTGACAGCGGAATCACCGCTGGTCACCTCGGTCGCGCCGCTTCGGGTACCCCGCTTCCGGGCCGGGATGCTGAGGTGGGCTGTTCGGTGCGGAGCCGGGGTGAGGCGGCTGCGCAGCGGGATTCGGCTGGCTGCCGTAGGGCTGCTGCGGGCCGGAATTCGGTTGACCGAACTGAGGATTCTGCCCACCGCCCGAGCCGCCGCGCGGCGGCTTGAACTGCGAATGCTGCCCGGAGTCAGGCGGCAGACCACCGGAGACGGACTCGCCCGTGGTGCGGTTGATCAGGGCACCGTCGACGCGTTCGAGACGACGCTTCGACGTCCGCCTCGGCGTGCCGAGGATCCGTCCGTCGAGTTCATCCTGGTTCGGCTGACGTGGCGGCAGGAACCCGGGCGCCTGCCGCGGATCCGCCTGCTGCACGGGCTGCACCGCGTGCGATCCGGCGACCACCCGGTCCATGTGCTCGGACATCTGCGGCACCGTCACCGGTGCGGCATCGGCGAGGACAGGCAGGACCATACGCACCGAGGTGCCGACGCCCTCCTGGCTGAACAGCTGCACGGAGCCGCCGTGGCGAGTGACGATCGCCCGCACGAGCGAGAGCCCCATTCCCGAACCGGCGACGGCGCGCACTCGCGAACCGCGGGAGAGTTCGTCCCAGACGCCTTCCTGCTCGGCGAGCGGGATGCCGCTTCCGGTGTCGGCGACCTCGACGACGACCCAACGGTGACCGTCGATGATCTGTTCGTTCGCCCGCAGTTCGACGACCTCGGCCTGAGACGAGTACTTGAGCGCATTGCCCAGCAGATTGAGGATCGCGGTGAGCAGCAGATCCTCTTCACCGGCGACGTCCGGCAGCCGCCACGGCGCCCGGGCGACGGTGGCCACGATCATCCGGTCCTCGGCACCCGGCGCGGTCGAGGCGTCCTCGACGGCCTGATGGATGAGCGCATCGAGGTCGACGCGAGCGTATTCGATGATGCGGGTCTCGACGTCGGCGAGTTTGCGCAGATCGGCGAGCAGACGAGCCACCCGCCGCGACGACACGTCGACCTGTTTGGCGGCCGGCTCCACCTCGGACAGCGTCCCCCCGTCTCGAACGACCTCGCGGATGCTCGCCGCCGAGGTGCGCAGCGCCGTGAGCGGGTTCTTCAGCTCGTGGTCGAGGCGGATGAGCATGCGGTTGCGCTTCGTCATCGAATCCTCTGCGGCCGCGGTCTCGATCGACTCCCGCAGCGCCGCCTCCCGCTTCTTCAGATACCTCCAGCCGAACCATGCACCGACGGCGAGACCGGCGAGCACGAGAACGATCAGGAGCAGAAACAGCCAGACCTGGATCTCAACAACGAGGAAGTTCGTCATACGTGCCTCTGGCCGTCCTCGCCGCGGACCTCGCCGACGAAGCGGTAGCCGCGGCCCTGCACGGTGGCGATCCACCGCGGTTCGGCAGCGTCCTCGCCGAGCACCCGTCGCAGCTCCGCGACCCGGGAATCGACGGCGCGAGTGCCCACAGCCTCCTCGAAGCCCCACAGGACCTCGAGCAGACGAGACCGTTCGATGAGCTCCTCCTTGTGCACCATGAGGTACTCGAGCAGAGTGAAGCCCTTGGGAGTGATGACGAGTTCGCGCTGCCCCAGCCACGCCCTCCGGCCGACGCGGTCAACGCGCAGCCCGAAGCTCGAAACCAGCACTGGAGCAGTCGCCAACGGAGGCCCGTCATTGCGGGTGCGTCTGAGCACTGCGCGGATGCGAGCGACGAGCTCGTGCGGATCGAAGGGTTTGTTGAGATAGTCGTCGGCGCCCTCTTCGAGCGCCATCGCCCGCTCGACGCCCTCACCGACCTGGGTCAGCAGCAGCACCGGCACCCAGTTCTCCTCCTGCCGCAGGCGCCTGAGCACCTGCCGACCGTCGGCTCCGGGCATGAGCACATCGAGCACGCAGACATCGGGTTTGTGCCGGTGGATCTCGTCGAGGGCCAGCAGTCCGTCACTGGCGGGCAGGACCCGGAAACCTGAACGTTCGAGGAAGGGCACCACCGCCCCGAGGACATCGGGCTCATCATCGGCGACTAAGACGAGTGGTTGGGGCTCGTTGTGATTGTCAGTCGTCATGGTGGTCTGGTCCGGTTCCTCTCTGGCGTTCCCAAGCAAGCTCTCGGGCCTCAGCACGATCGACCGCCTCGGCGAGTTCGTCTCGGTACAGCATAGAACGACGCAGGTGTTTGGTGCGATATCCGGCGCGGCCGACCATATGGGTGGCGACGGGGATCGTCACCAGCTGGAAGGAGATGATGATCGCCAGGGTCGTCACCGTCGCCCACGTCGGGAACTGGATGGCGACCGCCACGCACACGAGGGTCAGGCCCAGGACCTGGGGTTTCGCACTCGCGTGCATTCGGGACAGGAGATCCCCGAAGCGGACGAGTCCGACTGCGGCGGCCAAGGACAGGATCGCGCCGAGGAGGATGAGCGCGCCCGAGACGATGTCAAGAACCATTGTTCTTCCCTTCCCCGGAGGTCTTGCCAGTGTCCGTCGAGCCCTGGCTCATGTGCTCGGCGTCATCGGGTCCGGCGTCGGGACCCGTGCCCTCACCCTCCCCGCCGGCATCGGCGTGGGTGTCGTAGGTCGGGTCCTCGATCACGGTGACCTCATCGGTGATCGGGCCGGCCTGCTGGGGCGACTCGGAGCGCGCCCCCGCCTCGGCGGCCGTGTCCTCACCCTGCGCCGACGCACCCTGCTCACCAGCACCTACCTCACCGGCACCCGACGATGTCTCATCGCGGGCCTCCCGCGGCATGTGCCAGTCGGTGCTGGAGAAATCGGACAGCGCCCCCGCCTCGGCGCCGGGGGTCATCGAATCGGACTTCGAGACGTACCGGGACACGCTCACGGACCCGACGAAGCCGAGCATCGCGAGCACGATGAGCACCGGCAGCAGATCAGTGCGATCCGACAGCGCCATGTACCCGCCGAGGCCGCACATGATCGAGGCCAACACCACGTCGGTGCCGATCATGCGGTCGAGGATCGAAGGCCCGCGGACGATGCGGAAGAGCGCGAGGACCACCGAGGTGGCCAGCAGCACCGAACCGGCGACGATGAGGAAGTCGAGGACGAGCTGACTCATGCGCGGCCTCCCGCAGTCTCGCCCAGCGGATCCGGCCGGGACCGCAGCGCGGCGAGGTCCCGGTGTGAACCGAGGGTGCGGATGAGCAGCTCCTCGATGTGATAGACCTGCGCTTTGGCCTTGCGCACCTTCTCCTCGGAATCGCAGTCGAGGAAGTGCAGGTAGAGGATGCCCATCGACCGGTCGCTGTCGATGATGATCGAACCGGGGATGAGGCTGGCGGCGTCGGCGATGAGCGTGAGCACGAGGTCCGAGCTCGTGCGCAGATCGCACGCGACGACCGAACCGGCACCGACGGCGCGGGGCCGGAACGCGTACCATGCGACCTCGATCGAGGCGTAGAGCACCGAGTAGATGAACCACAGGGCGAAGACCAGCGCATGCCAGACGTTGAACCGGCCGGAGAGCACCACCGGCGGAAGGTAGAAGACGCGGGTGACGAGGAAGGCGACCACGATGCCCGAGAGCACGGTGATCACAGTGACCGAATCCCACAGCATCAGCCACAGCAGGACGAGGGAGACGAGCAGCACGAGCTGCTGCACGAATCCCCTGCCGCGGCTCATCCGCGGTCGGGTCGCATCGGCGGGACGGCTCAAGCGCGTCGATCGTCTCGGACTCATCAGCTCTCATCTCCGAGCACATTGGAGACATAGTCAAGCGGCGTCTGCAGATTCTCCGCCGCCCGCTCGGCCATCCCCCACAGGGGTTCGGCCGCGACCGTGAGCACGATCGAGGCGATGACGATCACCGAGGTGGCCACCACCATGGCCGGGGGCACGCCGATCTGAGACTTCCACTTCTTCCCCGCCAGCAGCGTCTTCTTCCGATCGGCGAACTCGTCGACGAGGTCCGCATTGGGTTCCTCGACGTCGGCGGGATCGCGCCAGAACGCGAGGTTGAAGGTACGGCCGATGACGTAGAGGGTGAGCAGGCTCGTCACGGCACCGGCGACGATGAGGACCGTCGGCAGCCACGCATGCTCGTCGAAGCCGGCGAGGAACAGCGCGACCTTGCCGATGAAGCCGGAGAACGGCGGAATGCCGGAGAGGTTGAGCGCCGGAACGAAGAAGAGGATCGTCAGCACCGGGGAGAGCACCATGAGTCCGCCCAACGACCTCGTCGAGGTGGACCCGCCGCGCATCTCCACGAGCCCGATGGCCAGGAACAGTGCGGTCTGGACGATGATGTGGTGGAGCGTGTAGTAGATCGCCGCGGACAGGCCCACACTCGTGCCCAGAGCCACGCCGAAGAGCATGTAGCCGATGTGGGAGACGAGGGTGAAGGACACGATCCTCTTGATCTCCGACTGCGCGATCGCGCCGAGGATGCCCACGAGCATCGTCAGTCCCGCCGCGATGAGCAGCGGCACCCGCAGCGACGAATCGGCGAACAGCAGCGTCTCCGTCCGGATGATCGCGTAGATGCCGACCTTCGTCAGCAGTCCCGCGAACACCGCAGTGACCGGGGCCGGCGCCGTCGGGTACGAGTCAGGCAGCCAGAACGAGAGCGGGAAGATCGCGGCCTTGATGCCGAAGCCGAGCAGCAGCAGCACATGGAGGATCATCTGCACATCGGCCGGAAGATCGGAGATCCGCTCGGACAGCTGCGCCATGTTCACCGTGCCGGTCGCGGCGTAGATGATGCCGATCGCGGTGAGGAAGATGACCGAGGACACGAGCGAGATGATCACATAGGTCACGCCCGCCCGGATCCGCTCGGCCGTCGCACCGAGAGTGAGCAGAACATACGAGGCGACGAGGAACATCTCGAAGCCCACGTAGAGGTTGAACAGGTCACCGGCGAGGAAGGAGTTCGCGATGCCCGCACACAGCACCAGATAGCTGGGGTTGAACACGGAGATCGGGGTCTCGTTCGAATCGTCGTTCGCGTCCTGACTCAGGGCGTAGACGAGCACGCACAGGGTCACCAGCGAGGACACGATGAGCATCAGCGCCGAGAGCCTGTCGGCCACGAGCACGATGCCCGCCGGCGGCTCCCACCCGCCGATGGCCACGACCTGCGGCCCATGCGCGTCGACGCCGAAGAGCACGATCGTGGCGATGACCATGACCGCCACGAGGATCGCGATCGACACGACGTTCTGCGCCTTCGTGTGCTTGGAGAGGATGAGCGCAATGCCCGCTCCGATGAGCGGCAGCAGAACCGGCAGCGGGATGAGGAAGGGGAGGAGATCGATCATGCGTCGCCCCCCTTTGAGTCCTTCGCATCCTCGGCGGCTTCGGCCTCCTCGGCACTGTGCGCGTCCGTCTGGGAGTCCACGACCGCCTCGGCGATGGCATCGGCCTGGGCCGGATTCGGGGCCTCGTCGATCTCCTCGGCGACGACTTCGCGCTCATCGGGAGTGCCGTCGTCGTCGAGGTCGACGGCGCCCCTGATCGGGGACTCCGCCTCGTCACCGAACTCGGTGTCGTCGTAGTCGGTGCTCGCCTCCGCCTCGGAGTCGATGACCTTGGTGATCGCGACCTGGAGGTCGGCGTCGTCGTCCTGCAGCGAATCGGCGCGCATGAGCCTCCACGAGCGGTAGATCATCGCCAGCAGGAACGCGGTCACGGCGAAGGTGATGACGATTGCGGTGAGGATGAGGGCCTGCGGCAGCGGATCGGACATGCCCTCCGTCGACAGGTTCTCTCCGTCGGTCAGCGGCACCGAACCGCGTCCGGCGGTGAGGATGAGCAGCAGGTTCGCACCGTTGCCGAGCAGGATGAAGCCGAGCAGGACACGGGTCAGCGACCTCTCGAGCATGAGGTAGATGCCGGCGGCGAAGAGGACGCCCATGGCCAGGACCATGACGAAGGGCATGCTCATAGTCGGCCTCCTTCCGCACCGTTGTCGACGTCGAGTTCGTTGACCCGATCCATGATCACCGACACGGCACGGTGTTCGGCCGTGCTGCCCATGTTCTCGGAGAAGTTGACATTGTCATGGATGCGGTTGGCCAGCATCGCCTCGTCGCGTTCCTGATGCAGGTCCACCTCGGCGCCGAGCGAACGGAGGATGTCGAGCATGAGGCCGATGACGATGAGGTAGACGCCGATGTCGAAGAACGTCGAGGTGCCGAAGGACAGGTGTCCCAGCAGCGGCAGATCGCCCTCGAGGTAGACGGATTCGAAGACGGTGTCGCCCCACACCCAACCGCCGATGACGGTGAGCACGGCCGTGACCAGGCCAGTGCCGAGCATCCCGGACGGAGTGAAGGGGGCCGCCTCGGCGAGTTCGTACTTGCCTCCGGCCAGATAGCGCACGACGAGCGCGAGCCCGGCGACGAGGCCGCCGGCGAAGCCGCCGCCGGGTTCGTTGTGACCGGCGAAGAGGAGGTAGACGGAGAAGACGAACACGGCGTGGAAGATCAGTCGTGCGGTCACCTCGAGGATGATCGAGCGGTTGCGCGGGGCCAGGGTGCGTCCGGCGATGAGCCAGGACACGCGCTTCTGCGAGAGATCCTCACGTCCGGGGCTGTGGATGCCGGCGACCTCTTCGGCCACGGGTTGGAAGCGGACCCGGCCGGCCGCCTCGGTGCCGTCCTTCTTCCGCTCGAAGCGGTGGAGGTGGCCCTCACGGCCGCGGACGAAGATGAGGCCGGCGATCCCGGTTCCCGCGGCGACGAGCACGGAGATCTCGCCCATCGTGTCCCAGGCGCGGATGTCGACGAGGGTGACGTTGACGATGTTCTTGCCGTGGCCGAGCTCGTAGGCGAGCTGACCGAAGTCGACGGAGACGGGGTCGGACACGCGCACCCCAGCGGCGATGAGGACCACGAGCATCATGGTGATGCCGACGGCACCGCCGATGATCGCTCGCCAGGCCGGAGTGAAACGGCCGGTGGACTCGCCGATGCGGGCCGGCAGACGACGGAGGACGAGGACGAAGACGACGATCGTGATGGTCTCGACGAGCACCTGCGTCAGCGCCAGGTCGGGTGCTCCGACGAAGGCGAAGTAGGCGACCATCGCGTATCCGGAGATACCGGTGACGACGACCGCGGTGAAGCGCTTCCTCGCTCTCGTGGCCGAGATGGCGACGATGATGAGCACCGTCGCGACGATGAAGTCGAGTGGGGTGTCGGAGAGGTGGAAGTCGATGTTCCAGGTGTCGTTGGAGATGACGGCCAGACCGACGCCGGCGACGAGGACGAGGTAGACCACGCCCTGGTAGAAGGGCAGCGAACCGCGCTGGGTGCGGGCGGTGACCCACAGGGCCAATGTCTCCATCCAGCCGATCGACTTCCGGTAGAGCTCGTGGAAGTCGATGCCCGACGGCAGCGTCGACTGCACCTTCGCGAACGGGCGACGCAGCACGAAGAGTGCGAGCCCGACGGCGATCGTGACGGCGGAGAACGCGAGCGCCGGTTCGAGACCGTGCCACAGGGCCAGGTGGTAGTGCCCGTCGTCCTCGGCCACCACCGGCAGGGAGTCCGTCCACGCGGAGAAGTAGCCGTCGAGGAGGCCGGCGCCGGGACCCAGCGCCAGGGTCAGCGCGGTGAGGATGAGCGGGGCGACGACGAGGGTGAGCTTCTCGTCGCGGCGGGCGATGTCGTCGACGCCGGGCTTCGAGGAGAACGCGCCCCAGACGAAGCGCGCCGAGTAGGCGACGGTGAGGATGGAGCCGATCATGATGCCGATGAACGCGATGATCGAAGTCTTGTCCGGGGAGGCCAACAGCGTCGAATACGCGGCCTCCTTCGCGACGAAGCCGAGCATCGGCGGCAGACCCGCCATCGAGGCGGCCGCGATCGTCGCGCACACGGCGACGACGGGGAAGGCCTTCCAGCCGCCGGAGAGCTTCGTCAGGTCACGGGTGCCGGCACGGTGGTCGATGATTCCCACGCACAGGAACAGACACGACTTGAACAGCGCATGGGCGATGAGCAGACCCAGTGCCGCCTTCGTGATGTCCGGGGTGCCGAACGAGGCCATGGTGGTGAGGAAGCCCAGCTGGGAGACCGTGCCGAAGGCCAGGAGCAGCTTGAGGTCGGTCTGCTTGAGTGCCTGCCACCCGCCGATGAACATGGTCAGCAGGCCGAGGGTGAGCAGCACCTCGGTCCAACCGGGGACGTGATGGTACCCGGGTGCCAGCCGCAGCACGAGGTAGATGCCGGCCTTGACCATGGCCGCGGCGTGGAGGTACGCGCTGACCGGGGTGGGGGCGGCCATGGCGCCGGGCAGCCAGAAGTGGAACGGCATCAGCGCCGACTTCGAGATCGCCCCGATGAGGATGAGGATGACCGCGCTGATGATGAGCGGACCGGTGTCCATGCCCAGCTGGGCACGATCGACGAGGGTGGAGATCCGCCCGGTGCCGGTGGCGGTGATGAGCAGGACCATGCCCACGAGCATGGCCAGACCGCCGGCGGTGGTGACGATGAGCGCCTGCAGTGCGGCCTGGCGGGAGCGGCGTCGGGATTGGCTGTGGCCGATGAGCAGGTAGGAGAAGACCGTTGTGCCTTCCCAGAACAGGTAGAGCATGAGGAGCTCGTCGGCGATGACGAGTCCGTACATCATCGCCGCGAAGGCCATGAAGATGCCGGCGAAGCGGGCCAGGCCCGGCTCATCGGGCGGGAAGTAGCGGGCACAGTAGACGAAGACGAGGGTTCCGACGCCGGTGACGAGCAGACTCATCACCCAGGAGAGGACGTCGAGGCGGAACACGCCCTCGAGTCCGAGTGCCGGCAGCCAGTCCATCGACTCGACGAGAGGGTGGGCCGCAGGGCCGAAGAGGTCGGCGATCTTCGACAGGCTGAAGATGAGTCCCGCCAGCGGGACGAGGGCGAGGAAGAAGAATCCGTTGCGCCCGAGGAGGCGGATCAAGGGGTAGGCAATGACAGACGCGCCGAAGAAGGCACCTGTCATGGCTAACACCGGCAGCCACCTCCGTCATATGCCTGAATGCGGGAAAGGTTCGTGACCTATTTTTGCACGAGCGGGCGGTGTTTCCCCAATCAGGAAACGTCTGTTATGCAGGCGATTCGCCCGTCATGACGGGGCCCGCACCTGCGATGACGCCGAGGCCGGAAGACGTTCGCCCCGAACGGATCGACAGGCTGCCGCTGGTGCCGGTTCGGACGACCGGCGGAGCTCACTCGCGCAGCTGACGGCTGGTGACGAGGAAGCCGTTCTCGTCAAGTCCGATCCCGTCGCAGCCGACGAGGAGTTCGGCCCCGATGGAATCGGTCAGCCGGGCGACCTCGCCGCGCATCCGCCGGAACCGCCGTCCCTGATCGGGCCGGTAGCGCCGGGACTCGGTGTCCATCCAATGCACGTGGTACTCGATCTGCGGGGCCTCCGAGTGCGCGGCGATGATCGGCGGCACCCACTCGGCCTCCATCACCCGGATCTCGAGGCTGCCGGCGCTCTCGGCGATGTCCCCGAGCGGAACGAGCAGCGCATAGCCGTCGAGGACGACCGGGGCCGAGGGATCGAAGAGCGGATCGTCGATGCTCGCCTGCGCCAGCACATCCTCGTCGGGGGTCGGCAGCGCCTGCTGGAAGGCATGCGGAGCATGGCGGCGCACGAATTCGAGCGCCACCGCCGGTTCGAGCCAGTACGGCGAGTAGAGGTAGAGGTCGACCTTCGCGTCGGGGTCGGGAATGATCACGCGTGTCGGCAGATCGGCCTCGTCGGCCAGGCGCAGCCCTGTGTGCAGGCGGGAGGCGATGGACAGGAAGAGACTGAGCATCCGCTCCTCCTCCCGGTCGGGCATCCCCGCCGGGAAAGCCTCGTGGAGGCCGTCGGCATCGGCATGCCATTCCGGCGGCGGGGTCGGCTGGCGGTCGCGAGGGCAATCGATGACGACGGCGTGACGAGCCCAGTCGGGAACCCCGAGGGCGGCGACGTCAGCCGGTTCGAGATCGACCCCGACGCTGAGCCGAGAGTGCCGACTCAGCCGCATCTGACCGTGTTCGTCGAGGTGCGGCTGCAGGTCAGGCAGCTTGTTGTGGATGAGCGCGAGGACATCGGAGACCTCGACCTCGTCGTCGAGGAGCAGGAGGTGGAATCCTCGCAGATCCGCCGAGGTGGCCGTCTCGGCGGGTGCGGAACCGCCGTGGGCGCCGTAGCCGGGTCGCCCCGTCGACGGCATCCCCGTCCGCCGCCTGCTCGCCGCGGCATCGGCGACGTCGGGCGCCCTGGTGCCGTCAGGGCCGGCATAGCGCGCGCCGTCGGCCTGTTCGCGGGCGGCGCGTTCCGCGGCTTCGCGTTGGAGCCGCAGTTCGCGGCGAGTGATCACATGTCCCTCCGGTAGAAGTTGAGGTGCGATCGAGAAGCAGTGGGGCCGCGCTGGCCCTGGTACCGATTGCCCGTGGCCTCCGAACCGTAGGGGTTGAGCGCCGAGGAGCTGAGACGGAAGAAGCACAGCTGACCGATCTTCATCCCCGGCCACAGGGTGATCGGCAGGGTCGCGACGTTCGACAGCTCGAGGGTCACGTGGCCGCTGAATCCCGGATCGATGAATCCGGCGGTCGAGTGGGTGAGCAGCCCGAGCCGGCCCAGCGAGGATTTCCCCTCGAGCCTGGCGGCGACATCGTCGGGCAGGGTGACGAGTTCATGCGTCGAGGCCAGCACGAACTCACCGGGATGGAGGACGAAGGGCTCTCCCGGAGCGGCCTCGACGAAGCGCGTGAGTTCGGGCTGCTCGAGGCTCGGGTCGATGACGGGGTATTTGTGGTTGTCGAAGAGACGGAAGTACCGGTCGAGGCAGACGTCGACGCTCGCGGGCTGGATCAGCGAGGGGTCGTAGGGGTCGAGGGCGATGCGACGGGAGTCGAGCTCGGCGCGGATGTCGCGGTCGGATAGGAGAGTCACGTATCCGATGGTAGTCGTTCCGGTGCCCGTCCGCTCGAAATGCTGCGCTCGAGAAGCAGTGCTTGAGGTGCTGTGCCCCGAGCACGGTCCGGAGACCGTCCGACCAGCGCCCGCCGCCCCGAAATGCGCGCACTTCCCAGAGCGACACGCCGAATTGATGTCACAAAACTATAACGATTAATGCAAATTCACCTGGTTTTTGCCCGTGTGTCTCCCCACAGCGACTGGTGAATGCTTTAGAGTGATGTGCTGTACGGACCCGCGCACGATGGTGCCTTCCCCTTCTTAAGCCAAGGAATGCCGGGAGTCCCATCGCCTTTCGTGGGTAGACAACAATCGAAAGGCATTACTGTGAAGACCTCGCGTCTTGTGCTTGCCCCCGCAGTAGCCGTTGCTTTGACAGGTCTTGCTGGCGCCCCGGCGTTCGCGGAGACATCGTCCCCCGCTACGGTCTCTCCCAAGGAGGTCTGCGCCCAGGAAGAGCAGCAGTCATCCACCGACTCCGAATCGGATTCCTCCGTTCCCGATGAATCGGATCCTCAGGCCACCCTCGCCAAGGCGCAGGTGACGCGGGACGACATCGCGGACCAGAAGAAGGGAATCGGCTTCTCCGGCACCGGATTCACTCCGGACGAGAAGGCCACCGTGACGGTCGTCGGCACCGATGGCACCGAATACGCTCCGGAGAAGAAGCTCACGGTCGATGAGAAGGGTGAGGTGTCCGGCACCTACTTCTTCTCCGTGACCGATGGAGCGAAGGTCCCCGTCGGGAAGTACTCGCTCTACCTCACCGATCTCAAGTCGGAGAAGAAATCCTCGAAGGTCACCTTCGAGGTCGTCTCCAAGGCTTCCGACGTCGACGATCCCGGAAACGATGACACTCCGGGCAACAACGACGACAAGAACTGCGACTCCGCGACCGCCCCGGCCGACGACGGCGACAAGACCGAATCGGAATCGCCGTCACCGTCGCCGTCCGAGACCGGGTCCGAAACCCCCTCGGAGTCGAACACTCCGAGCCCGACCGAGACCGACGACAAGTCTGATGACAGCCCGGTCAAGGGCGTCAACCCCGGCCCGGCCAAGAAGCCGACCACCGAGGCTCCGACGCCCACCAAGACCGACGACGAGGACTCCGACACGTCCAAGGACGCCGACGACAAGACGTCCGAGGCTCCGACGCCGACCGAGACCGACGACGCCGACGGTTCCAAGGACGCCGAGGACAACGACAAGTCCGAGGATACGAAGCGGAAGGCGTCCGAGGACGACGGCTCGAAGTCCGATGATGAGAAGTCTGACGACGGGGCGACCGACGACGAGAAGTCCGAGGACAAGGCCTCCGAGTCGACCGGACCGGCCAGCCCCGGCTCCGATGAGAAGAAGGCTCCGGCAGCCGCCAAGCAGTCCCTCTTCATCGACCCGACGGAGATCAGCTCCGAGGACTTCCTCGACAAGGGCATCAAGCTCGGCGTCAGCGGAGCCCAGCCCGGTGAGAAGATCACCATCACGGTCGAACATGCCCAGGGCAAGGTCGATCGCTACACGATGACGAAGGAAGCCGATTCCGAGGGCAAGGCGACCTTCGGCGTCCAGGCCAAGGTCAAGGCGGTGCTCGGCACCTACAACGTCACCGCTCAGGCCGAGAGCTTCGATGAGCCCCAGGGCGGAAGCTTCACGGTGCTGACCAACGGCACCGCCGTCGACGACGGCGGCAACGGCTCCGGCAGCACCGGTTCGGGCAGCGGTTCGGACTCGTCGGGAAGCGACCTGCCGCGCACCGGTGCCGAGATGACCGGTCTCGCACTGGGCGTCGGCCTGCTCGCCGTCGGTGCCGCAGCCGTCATCATCACCCGTCGGCGGATGAACGCCACCGACGACCCGGCGGAGTTCTAAGATCCGTTGAACGATGAATTGTCCCTCGCGGGGCTGCAGCTCGCCGGGCGCGAGATCGATCTCGGACGTCTGCGAGCAGGGACAATGCTCGGACTCATGGGCAGCCCGGACAGCACCACCTCGGTGGTGCTGTCCGTGGCGGCCCTGTCCCACGTCGCACCACCGCCACGCGTCCCGACCGGAGGCCGGTCGGGTCGTTTACGTGTGCGCAGCTGGATGAAGCACTATCTTCGCGATGCCGATGCCGGATCTGGGGAGGCGGCATCGGCTCAGGTGACGGACGCACTGACGACCTTCGGACTGCGGCCGGAGACCCTCCGACGCCGCATGGGAGACCTCGAACCGATCGAACGTGCCCGGCTCACCCTCGCCGCGGCGTGGGCGAGCGGATCCCAGTGGCTGACCTTCATCGACCCGTTCGCCTCGGTGCCTGGCCACCTGCGCACCGGGCTGCGTAATCGTGTCGCCGAACTCGTCGCCGACGAGGGCCGCGGAGTCGTGTTCAGCTCGAATTCGCTGACCGATCACACCATCGCCGAGGCAGGGGTGGCCGACATCGAGAAGGACCAGCTCGTCGCGCTGGGTTCCTTGGAGCAGATCGTCAGCGAACCCCGGGGTTCGCTTCCAGCCGAGCTCAGCGGCGTCAACGTCTATTCGGGTCTGGCCCGCAGGGGATGGCTGTCCATCGGCCATTCGGCGGTCAAGGCCCGCACCGAACTCGACGGGAAGGTCTTCGTCACCCTCGGGTGGCGTGCCGCGCTCCTGTCACTGGACGAGCACGACCCGGCGTTCACCTCGGCGACGGTGTTCGAAGCCATCGTCACGGGACTGCGCGATCGCGGCTCCTGCCTGCAGGCGAAGCTGTCCCCGGTCGACACCGAGATGGGGCTCGCACTCGACGTCGACCTCGCCGATCTCGCCGGTGCTGCGCGCACCACCGACCCCGCGGGCGCCACAGGCGCCCCCGGCTCGGCTGATGAGCCGGCGGCCACCTCGGCGGGGTTCGGGATCCTCCATCCGGGACTGGGCTCGACCGTCGCGGCACTGCTCGCCAACGTCAAGGTCGGCACGCATGTCTTCGTCGAGGTCGACACTTCCGCGCTGCACGCCTACTCAGTGGAATGACGCGCGGCAGATAGACTGAACTCTGCTCAATCCCCAACCGAATCAGGAGAGCCATGCGAACCTCGCGCAAGCTTCTGATCTCGGCTCTGACAGTCATCGTGCTCACGGTCGCGGCCGTTCCCCTCCTCAACCTCACCGTCTACACGCCTGCCAGGGCCGCCGAGGCCTATATCGGCGCGATCGAAAAGGGCGACGCCCACCGCGCCTTCTCCTACCTGTCTTCACCGACCCCCGCCTCGACGCTGGCGCTGAGCAGCGAAGTCCTGTCCGCAGCGCCCGATCTGCCGCGGGAGGCCGAAGCGGAGACCGTCTCCGTCGACGGCGATCACGCGAAGGTCCGGCTGAGCTACACCCTGTCCTCGCAGAAGCAGACAGTCGACCTCAGCATGGTCAGGCTGCCCGCGAGCGCGGGCCTGTTCGACCGCTGGGCCATCGAGCAGAAGAAATGGCCGACCCTGACCCTCGACGTCTCCGGTTCGTCGACGGCGACGGTCAACGGCTACGGGGTGAGCGCCGGATCCGTGCCGGTGCTGTTCCCGGCCAGCTACCTCGTCGGGTTCGATGCGACCTATCTCAAGTCGAAATCCGAACGCGCCGAGGTGACCGCCCCCGGCGATTCCCACACCGTGAAGCTCGCGCCCGAACCGACGGCCAAGCTCGAAGAGACCGTGACCGAACAGGTCACCGACCACCTCGAGGACTGCGTGAAGTCGAAGACGCTCATGCCCTCCGGATGCGTGTTCGGTTGGGACACGGACAACGAGATCATCGGCGATGTCAGCTGGTCACTCGAACGCAGGCCGCAGATCAGCCTCACCTCGTCGGGCAACGACCTCGAGGTCACGCCTTCGACGGTGGAGGTCCGGGTCAAGGGCCGCTACCGCGACATCGTCACCGCGGCCGAACACGACTTCGATGAGAAGCTCTCTTTCGTCCTCGGCGGCTCCGTGGTCGTGAAGTCCTCGCAGGTCAGCTTCGAACCGCGCCGCCTCGGCGACGTCTCCGTCGTTTAAGGGCGGCGCAGCACCACCTCCGGGCTTCATTTCCTGCCTTCTTCACGAAGTCAGCGGCCAACCCTGAATGTTCGGTCGATCCACCGCGTTCTGAAGCGTCAGAACCACGGTGGATCGACCGAACAATCGTTGGAAAAGGGTCTCAGGCCCCGCGGAGGTCGAGGTTGAGCTCGTTCGGCGCCGAGTCCACGAGGTCGACGGGGATGCCCCAGTCCTGCTGGTAGAGGTGGCAGGCCGCGTGCAGCGGGATCTCTCCCCCCGGCTCTCCGTCGCAGGCCGCGGCACGCGCGGTCACATGCAGCACTCCGCCGTCGAGGTCGGGGTTGATGACGATGTCGCGTCCGAGTCCTTCGGCGCCCCCGTCGCCGGAGACGATGAGTTCCGGCGGAGCCGATGAGACCTGCAGGAACGTCGGGTCGCCCCAACGGTCATCGAGCTTCTGTCCGGCCGGAACCGTGAAGCTCACGCTGATCGACACCGGTCCCGAGGCGATCTCCGTCGAAGGGCGCTTCGTCGTCAGCGCGCCCTCGTCGACCTTCTGGGCGTCCTTGGGCAGCTTCACCCGTGTCAGCGCGTGCGCGGCGGACTCGACGACGAGGAGTTCGGCCTCGCCGGCGGTCTCCGTGGCAGCCTCGCCGGCAGCGTCCGATGCGGAGCCTGCCCCGGCGTCGCTCTCACCGGCGGCTCCGGCGGCCCCAGCGGCATCGACGACGAGGATGTCCGAGGGTTCGCGCAGACCGCGGGCCAGCGTCGTGACCTCCTCGGTGGTCGGGTCAAAGCGGCGGATCGCGCCGTTGTAGGTGTCGGCGATCGCGATCGACCCGTCGGGCAGGCTGCGCACACCCAGGGGGTGCTGCAGGCGCGCTTCGGCGGCCGGTCCGTCACGGAAGCCGAAGTCGAAGAGACCGACTCCCACCAGTGTGGAGACCCCGCCGGTCGCGGGGTCGAGTCGCCGGACCGAGGAGGTCTCGGAGTCGGCGATGAGCACTCGCCCCTCGGAATCGAGGTCGAGACCGGAGGACTGGGCGAACCAGGCGGACTCGGCGTCGCCGTCGCTCAATCCCTCGTTCATCGTGCCCGAGAGGATGCGGATCGATCCGTCCGCAGGGTCGAAGGACCAGATGGTGTGGTTGCCGGCCATCGCCACGACCACCTCGGCGGTGGCGGGGACGAAGAGGACGTCCCACGGCGACGACAGCTTCACATCACGCCCGGGTCCGTCGTATCGTCCCAGCTCACCATGCTTGCCGCGGACGTTGTCGATGGCGCCGACCATGTGCTGCTCGCCGGTGCCGGCGAGCGTCGTCACGGTCTCGGTCTCGAGATCGATGCCGCGCAGGAGGTGGTTGACGGTGTCGGCGACGACGAGGCTGTAGCCGACCTTCGCGGCCAGCTCGTCGGGCAGCACGGCGATGCCGCCGGGTTCGCTGAAGGTCGCCGTGGCGAAGTCGCCGTCATCCGCGCCCCGTGCGCCGGTGCCGATGCGGCGGATGATGGTCCGTCCTGTCGCGTCGTATTCGACGAGGCTGTGGTGTCCGGAGTCGGAGACGAGGAGGTTGTCCGAGGGCAGCCGTGTGGCCTTGCCGGGGTAGAACAGGTCGGTCTCCGGGGCCGGCGGCGGCACGTAGGGGCCGTCACCGGAATGGAGGGTGCCCTTGGCCGAGTGCTCGGTGATGAGTCCTTCGATGATCTCGGTGAGGCCGGCGGCGTGGCCCTCGCCGGACATCGTCGCCACGAGGTAGCCCTCGGGGTCGATGACGGCCAAAGTCGGCCAGGCGCGGGCGGTGTAGGCCTGCCAGGTGATGAGGTCGGGATCGTCGAGGACGAGGTGTTCGACCTGGTAGCGTTCGACCGCCTGATCGACGGCCTCGACGGTGCGTTCGAACTCGAACTTCGGCGAGTGCACGCCGATGATGACGAGTTCACGCCCGTACTTCTCCTCGAGCGGACGCAGCTCGTCGAGGACGTGGAGGCAGTTGATGCAGCAGAACGTCCAGAAGTCGAGCAGGACGACCTTGCCGCGCAGGTCGGCCAGGGTCAGGTCCTTGCCGCCGGAGTTCATCCACCGGCGCCCGACGAGCTCGGGTGCGCGGACCTTGACGTCGCGTGTCGAAGCTGAGGATGCGACCGTCGCCGAGGTGGCCGCCGGGTCAGCGGCGGGAGCGGGGACGGTGGATTCTTCCGGGCTGGTGTTCATGCCTCAATGATCGCAGATCCATCACCGAGACGGCCGGGCCGGTGTCATGATGTGACCGGCACCTCGTCCCTGCCGTCACACGGGGCGCTGTGACATCGGGGAGCCCGCGGTCGGACACACGCAGGGGAGGTCACACGGGGATGAGGATCGGGTGGTCGATTCCCTCCGGCTGCACACGGTGCACGGGCTGCCCGTAGACCTCCTCGACGAGCGATTCCGTCAGTGCCTCGGCGGGGCGGCCGTCGGCGACGAGCCTCCCGTCTCCGAACACGAGGACACGGTCGGAATACCGCAGGGCGAGGTTGAGATCGTGGAGGACGACGACGATGGCGGCGCCGTCTGCGCGCAGGCGGCGCACCGTTCTCAAGAGCGATTCCTGATGCTTGAGGTCGAGGGCCGCGGTGGGTTCGTCGAGGAAGACGATCGGGGTGGTCTGCACTGTCGTCCGCGCAAAGGACACCCGTGCCGCCTCGCCCCCGGAGAGCGTCGTGATGTCACGGGTCTCGAAACCGCGGAGGTCGGCGTCAGTGATCGCCTCGGCGACGAGCTCCGCATCACGGTCGGTATCCACGTTCCAGGGCAGGCGCCCCATGTGCACAGCTTCGACGACGCTGAAGGCGAAGTTCGAGCTGTTGTGCTGGAGCATCACCGACCGGATGCGAGCCAGCGGACCGGACTTCCACTTGCCCACCTCGGTGCCGGCGATCTCCACCGCCCCTCGCGTCGGGGGCACGTCCCCGGCCAAGAGCGAGAGCATCGTCGATTTGCCGGCACCGTTGGGTCCGACGAGGGCGACGACCTCTCCTCCGCGCAGATCGAAGGAGACTCCGGAGACGAGTTCCCGGCCGTCGACGGCGAAGGTGACATCACGGGCGCGCACCACCGCCTCGGCGGGTGTCTGCCTGGACTGAAGCGTGGTTTCGGGATCGGGACTCACCATGAGCTCTTCCTCATCCGCACGACCAGGAACAGGAAGAATGGCGCCCCGACGGCGGCCGTGAAGAGGCCGATCGGCACCTCGGAGGGTGGGGCGACGACGCGGGAGGCGCAGTCGGCGGCGACGATGAGGATCGCGCCGGCGATCGCCGAGATCGGCAGCAGGCCGCGATGGCCGGGGCCGACGACGATGCGCACGATGTGCGGGACGACGAGGCCGACGAATCCGATGGCACCGGCGAAGGCCACGGCCGCACCTGTGAGCAGCGCGGTGGCGATGATGATGATCAGTCGGCTGCGTTTGACGTTGAGGCCCAGATGCTGGGCTTCGCGCTCACCGAGGGTGAGCACATCGAGGGTGCGGGCGTTGAGGAGGATGACGACGAGGCCGGCAACGAAGACGGGCAGGGTGGCCCAGAACTGCGGCCAGATCACCTTCGCCAGCGACCCCATCTGCCAGAACGTCAGGGTCTGGAGCTGCTGGTCATCGGCGATGAAGGTGAAGAACCCGGTCAGCGCCTGGCACCCGGATCCGACCGCGATGCCGACGAGCAGCATCCGCGAGGTGCCGGTGTTCCGCCCGGGGCGGGCGAGGACGTAGATGAGCCCGGTCACCGCCAGTCCCGCGAGGAAGGCACCCAGCGGCAGGAGCCAGGTGATGCTGCCGCCGGCGAGCACGATGACGCCGACGGCACCGGCCGAGGCTCCGCCGCTGACGCCGATGATGCCCGGATCGGCCAAAGGGTTGTTGAACAGGCTCTGCAGCGCCGCCCCGGAGATCGCGAGCGCGGCTCCCACGAGCACGCCCATGAGGACGCGGGGAATGCGCAGCTGCCACACGACGGACACGTCGCGCTGGCTCAGTCCTCCGCCGTCGCCCATGCCCAGCTGCGCCCAGACGATGCGGGTGACGTCGCCGAGCGGGATCCGCAGCGGTCCGACCGAGGCCGAGACGACCATGAGCAGGGCGAGGACCGCGAGTCCGATGACCACGCAGGTCAGCAGCGGGAGCCTCCTGACGCTGTGCCGTCTCTCCGCCTTCGCGGCAGCACTGCTCGTCGCCGGTGCCGGCACTGGCATCTGGGAACGGTTGAGAACCTTCGATGTCACGGCAGCTGCGCGACCGCCTCGGCGAGGGCCTGCGCGCCGACGCCGATCTCAGGACTCGAGTACTTCAGCTGAGCGTCGGGCATGACGAAGATCGACGAGTTCTGGCCGGCGGGTGTCTGGTCGAGCGTCGGGAACGCCTTCCACAGGCCGTCTTCGCCGCCCCACTTCTCGTAGTCCGATTCGGCCATGACGATGACGTCCGGCGCCGAGGCGACGATGCCCTCATTGCTGAACTCGCGGGAGTACCCGCGCAGTTTGGATTCGGCTCCCACGCTCGTGTATCCGAGCCTTTCGATCATCTCGTTGCCGGGGGTTCCGGTGCCGGCGACGGCATTCTGACCGCCCGCACCGGTGGCCGTGACCTCGATGATCGAGAGATCCTTCGAACCGGTCTCCTCGGCGGTCTTCGCCGCATCGGCGAGCTGGTCGTCGACCGTCTTCGCGAGCTCCTCACCGGCCTCCTTCGCACCGACGTAGGAGGCGACGGCCTTGAGCTTGTCCCCCTGCGACTGCTGGTCGTCCATGACGACCGCGTCGGTCCCGGCGTCACGGAACTGCTTGGCCACGTCACCGTGACGTTTGACGTTGTCGCCGATGAACAGTGAGCCGTCCATCGCCAGCAGACCCTCGACGCCGGTGCTCTTGCTGAACTCGAAGTGTTCCGGGGCGTCCGTGGCTTCGGGCGAGACGGCGTCCTCGGGGGCGGCCGCGATCTTGTCTCCGAGGCCGAGCGCACCCAGTGTCGAGGCGACGCCGTCACCAGCGACGATGATCTTGTCGATGTCCTTGACCTCGACGTCGGTGCCGGTGCCGTCTTCGACCTCGACGGGCAGCTTCGGGTCGGCTTTGATCGCGGAGAAGTCGCTCTTTCCCGAGATCTGCTTCCAGCCTTCCGGTAGCGGCACGGAGAGTTCGGAGCCCGAGCCCTGGTCGGACGCGGAGTCGTCTGCGGCTCCGGAGGGCGAGCCTCCGCATCCGACGAGCGCCAAGGCGCAGGCGGCGCCGATGAACGGCAGGACTTTTCTCATAGCTCTCCTTGAGACAGTGCGGCGGCCGATGTGCCCTCGGCCCGAGACGGTGTGGCGTTCGAGGTCGGCGGACCGGAATTCTTTCCGGCCAATTGGTAAGCCTAACCTAATCGCATAGACTATCAATGCTGTCAGTCTGCTTGTCCAATCGACTGGTTCGGCTGTCCGAAATGCGATACCCGTCGCCCGCTCCGACCTGCAAGGATCACCACGTGCGCTTCACCGACATCCTCGACGACTTCTCCGAGCCTGACGCCGCAGAGCCCGGCAGGGCGGGTGCAGAGTCCGGCCGTGCAGGTGCGGGGCCCGGTCTTTCAGGCGAGCGCGAACAGCGGTTCTGGGATCAGATCGCCCTGACGGGCACACCGCTGGTCGACCCGTGTCCGTCCGATCCGGCTCTGCGCGACGTCACGTTCGTCTATCGGTCCACCGATGTGCGCGTCCGCAGCGTCCGGCTCGCGGCCAACCGGGTCACGGACAAGGACCAACAGGCTGCAGGCATCATGTCCCGGGTCCCGGGCACCGGCATCTGGGGCGTCACGCTCACTCTGCCCGCCGATCTGCGCTGCTCCTACGGTTTCAGCCCCTCATATCAGGAGGTCGCCCCGCCGTTGGGCGGTCCGAGCCGACCGGGCCCTCCCGTGCTCGTCGACCCATTCAACCCCGACCCCCCACTCACCCGGCCGGATCAGCCAGGCGACGGCGAGGGCTCATCGGTGTTCTCGGGTCCGCTCGCACCGGATCACAGCGTATGGCTTCTCGACGGAACGCGGGGAGCGGGCGTGCCTGCTACGAACGACGAAGTCACGGGCACTCTCGCCGTGGCAGGCGGGCCCCACCTCAGCGAGGAACCTGGGGTCCGCCGCGCTGCACCGACCCTCATGGTCTCAGCTGACCGTGAGATCGACGGGAAGACATGCCCGGTGCGAGTGTCTCTGCCGACCTCGCCGCCGGCCGGGCTCCTCGTGCTCTTCGACGGCAGACAGTGGTTCGACCACCTCCGTGTCGCACAGGCGGTGGAGGCGGCCGGGCTTCCCGGACTCATCATCATCGGCCTCGGCACCTACTCGACGGTCGAGCGGACACACACCCTGGCCGGTAACCACCAGTTCCTGCGCAGCGTCGCTGCCGACCTCGTTCCCGAGATCGAAGCCGAAGCCGCCGTCTGGGGTTCTGCGCTGCCGGCCGATGCCCGTCGGATCATCGGTGGGCAGAGCCTCGGCGGGCTCTCGGCCCTGCTCATGGCTCAGACGTGTCCCGGCGCCTTCGACGCCGTGCTCGCCCATTCCCCGTCGCTGTGGTGGAGCCCCGGAGGGACCGCGACTCCGGCGGATCTGGCGAGCATCGTTGGGGACGATTGGACCACCCGCCGGTTCCTCGAGCCAGGCGTGGGGGCGGGTACTCGGGAGTTCCACCTCGCCGTGGGCCATCGGGAGGGGCTCATGGTCGACCGTGCTCGACGGCTGACCGAGGTGCTCGATAGTCGCGGGTTCGCCACCTCGCTGTCGGTCTACACAGGCGGGCACGACTTCGCCTGTTGGCGCGGTGAGCTCATCGACGGACTGCGGCGGGTGTTTGCGCAGGACTGAGGAGTGGGCACCCTGAGTCGGTCCCGCCCCGAGCGGGTGCGCCGCCGGTTGGCGCGCTGCTGGCGGAGGTGTCGCGGGTGCGGCTCAGGAATAGTCGCGGGCGCCGAAGACGCTCGATCCGACGCGGACCATCGTCGCCCCTTCTGCGATCGCGAGTTCGAAGTCATTGCTCATGCCCATCGACAGTTCGACCGCCTCGGCGGGCAGGACCCCGGCATCGCGCAGTCGCCCACTGAGTTCGCGCAGATCTGAGTAGCTGGGACGGATCTCGTCGGCGCTGCTGCCGGGCAGGCCGATGGTCATCAGTCCGCGCAGCCGGATCCGGTCGAATGAGCGGATCTCGGTGATGAGCGCCTCGGCGTCTTCGGGGGCGACTCCGAACTTCGAGTCCTCACGGGAGGTGTTGACCTGGACGAAGGCGTCGACGGTCGTCTCGAGCACCTCGAGACGGTTGTTGATCTTCTCGGCGAGTGCGAGATTGTCGACCGACTGGATGCACTGCGCGTGACGCAGGGTGTGGTTGACCTTGTTCTTCTGCAGAGGGCCGATGAGGTGGGTCTCGGGATCGAGGTCGGCGAGCTCGTCAGCTTTGCCGGTGATCTCCTGGACCTTGTTCTCGCCGATGAGGGTGAACCCGTGTTCGAGGGCCACCCGGATCTTCTCCGCCGGCTGCGTCTTCGTCGCCAGCAGCACTCGCACATCGTCCCCGCTGCGGCCGCTGGACTCGGCGGCGGCACGGGCACGGTCGGCCACCTCGTCGAGGTTGGCGGTGATGGCGGCGATGACTTCGGGGGTGAGGGAGGAAGGAGGATCAGGCGTACTCATGTCTCCAGTCTTCCACGAGCCCGCCGAAGTTTCAGTTCGGCGGAATTCTCACCGAGCGGTCGGCGGGCTCGCAGTCGATCAGTTCGGCAGGCCTTCGGCGTTCGGGTCGATGTTGCGGATCAGCGCCGAGGTGTCGAGTCCGCCGAGGTCGTCGTCGATGAGCTTCTGCAGCTGCGCATGGACGAGGGCCGCGGCGGGCAGGTCGACTCCCTGCGTTTCGGCGCCGGCGAGAGCGAGGCCGACGTCCTTGTGCATGAGCGCCGTAGCGAACCCGGGCTTGAAGTCGTTGTTCGAGGCGGCCGTCTCGGTCACGCCGGGCACCGGGTACCACGTGCGCAGCGGCCACGAGTCACCCGAGGACACCTTCGCAATGCTGTGGAAGACCTTCGGATCGAGCCCGAAGCGATCGGCGAGCACGGCACCTTCGACGACACCCTGCAGGCTGATCGAGAGCATCATATTGTTGACGATCTTTGCGGCCTGGCCAGCGGCTTCTCCTCCGGCATGGAAGATGTTGCCGGCCATCGCCTCGATGAAGGGTGTGGCCTCGGCGACATCGGCCTCGGAGCCGCCGAGCATGAAGGTCAGTGTTCCTGCCTCGGCGCCGGTGACGCCGCCGGAGACCGGACCGTCGATGAGGCGGAAACCGGCCTTGGCCGCCTCGGAGTGGAGGACGCGGGCGGAGTCGAAGTCGATCGTCGAGGAATCGACGAGGAGGGTCTTCGTATCCGCGTTGGCCAGGACGCCGTCGGGTTCGAGGTAGGCGGTGCGGGCATGCTCACCCTTGGGCAGCATCGTAAACACGATATCGGCGCCGGCCACCGCCTCGGCGATGGAATTCACGGGGTTCACCCCGTTCTCTGCTGCCGCGGCGACCGCCTCGGGGACGAGATCAAAGCCATTGACGGTGTGACCGGCCTTGACCAGGTTCGCAGTCATCGGGCGGCCCATGTTTCCCAGCCCGATCCATCCAATCGTCGACATAATATGCCTCCTCGCATCATGTTCTGCTCGTATGCAGTGTTCTCTCTCACAGTACGCCAGTCGACCCGGCGAAGCCCGAGGCTGCCGTTACCTCTTGCGCACCGGTTATGTGCGCACACGCAGATAGAATGGGAGGACTATGGCCTCCTATGCACCCGGCGGATCCGGTCCGCAGATCGCCCCCGAGGATCTGCTCACCCTGCTCGCGGTCGCCCGTCTGGGCAAGTTCACGGCCGCGGCGCACAGCCTCGGCCTCAACCACACGACCGTGTCCCGTCGCATCGCCGCGCTCGAGAAGGCCTACGGCGAACGGGTGCTCGTGGCCTCCCCCGACGGGTGGGAACTCAGCGCCGGCGGTCGTCAGCTGCTGCCGATCGCCGAGGACATCGAGGCTGCGCTCGGGCGCATCGACGCGCATGAGAGCTCGGCGCTGGCCGGGACGATCCGGCTGGCCTGTCCACAGGCCTTCGCGCTTGAGTACGCGGTGCCCGCGCTCACGGAGCTCCAGCGGCGGCATCCCGGGCTGCAGATCGAACTCATCACGGCCACCCAGCGGGCCCGCCAATACCGTTCGGGCGTCGACATCGAGATCGTCGTCGGTCGCCCGGATGCTCCGCGGTCGATCGCCAAGCACATCCGCGACTACCGTCTGGCCCTCTACGCCTCGCAGGACTATGTCGCCGCGCATTCCATGCCGCGAACGCTCGACGATCTGGCCGATCACCGGATGATCTACTACATCGAGAACTCGCTGCAGGTCGATGACCTCGACGAGGCGGCCGATGCCCTGCCGCGCAGCACCGGCTTCTTCCGATCCACCTCGGTGCATGCGCATGTGCTCGCCACCTCGAACGGCGTGGGGATCGGGATTCTGCCGGACTTCCTCGCCCGCGACAATTCGCGGCTGGTGCAGGTGCTGCCGGAGCTGTTCTCGAAGAAGGTCTCCTATTGGGCCTCGGTGCGCCACGAATCGCTGCGCAACGAGGGCGTCCGCAGCGTCCTCGAAGTCCTCTGATCTGCTACCTGACGGCGGCCCAGCAACCTCGCGCGAGGTTGCTGGGCCGCCGTCAGGATCCTTCTATGCTTGTCAAGCGGCCTGCCCAACCACGCTCGTCGCCTCGAGAAGCCGATAAACTCTCCGGGCCACAAACCGCTTGATACACCGGATAGCCTCCTTCTTCGACTTCCCTTCCCCAAGTCGTTTAGCCATGTACGCTCGGGTCTCCTCATCGAAGGACAGCTTCGTGATGGCCACCATGTACAACGCGGAGTTCAACCGGCGGTCCCCGCTGCGGTTGAGTCGGAATCTCACCACATTGCCCGACGATGCTGGGATCGGATTCACCCCCGCCAGCTTCGCGAACGCAGCCTCGGAATGCACCCGTCCTGGATGAGACCACGCCAGATAGAACACGGCGGCAGTGATCGGTCCGATCCCCGGCTGGGCCAGCAGCACAGCGGCAGGACTGTCCTTCACCAGAGCCAGAATCCGTGTGGCGTAATCCTTGATGTCGGCATCGAGTTCGATGACGCGTTTGGCTAACCGGATCGCTTCCCGACGTGCTTCACAACGGGCCACAGGCTCGTTCCGGCCCCGCCATTTCGACACCGTGCGGATCTTGGCGACTGACAGTTTCCGTCGGGCATCGATACCGAGATCGTTCGCCCGCAACAACGCGGTCAGCGCGTTGATGGTGCGGGTCTTCTCCCGCGTCATGGACTCGCGGGCACCCACGAGGATCCGCAGTCCCTGACGCGGCCCATCGGCCTGTCTGGGCACACGCAGCCGCGACTGCTCCAAGGGCAGGACGGTGGTCGCGATTCTGCGGGCGTCGATCTGGTCATCCTTACCCGTGCTGTGACGGTCGCGGGCACTCATGCTCGCGGCCTCGGCGACCGTATACCCAGCCTCAGCGACGTTCTCGGCCAGGATCGCTCCGTAGGTGCCGATGCCTTCGATCACCCACAGGGTGTCCAGGTGCCCGCCGGTGCGACGCCCGACCCAGTCCAACGCGCGTGCCAGGCCAGTATTCGTGGTCGGGAATTCGCGGGTATCGAGGTGCTCACCGCGGTTGGTGAGTATGGCGTAGACGTGGTTCTTCGCGTGTGTGTCGACGCCGACGACAAACGCGTACAAGTGCGAGATGATAGTCATGACGGTTCGTGATTCTCCCGTGTTAGAGCGGATGATGTCCGACCGTCGAACGGTCGGCTCCGGTCCGGGAGATAGTCACGTCGGAACACTACTGTGATGAGTCACGTTCGGTCAGGAACGGACAACCTTCTGATCAAGTTACCGATGTGGGCCGAGCCGGGGCCGACCGCCCACCGATCATCAGACAGATCCTGACGATGACATCGTCTGAGTCAGCAGTAATTCGAGTCATGATGATCGATGGGACGGTCAGTTCCTACTCTGCCAGCCAGTCCCAGACCAGCCACTATCAATCCTCACAGTAGTAATTAGGGAGGTGGTCAGGCGGCGGACCAGCCTCCGTCGATGCTGTGGGCGCTGCCGTTGACGACGGCCGCATTGTCCCCGGCGAGGAAGAGTGCGATCGCCGCGACGTCCTCGGGTTCGGCGAGCTTCGGCACGGCTGAGTGGCCGAGGAAGACCTGCTCGAGGACCTCATCCTCGCCGATGCCGTTCGTCTTCGCCTGATCGGCGATCTGCCCTTTGACCAGAGGTGTGAGCACATAGCCGGGGTTGATCGCATTGCAGGTCACGCCGTGCGGTCCTGCTTCGAGCGCCGTGGTCTTCGTCAGTCCCATCAGCCCGTGCTTGGCCGCGACATAGGCGGACTTGTTCGCCGAGGCGCGCAGGCCGTGGATCGACGAGAGGTTGATGATGCGCCCCCAGCCGCGCTCGTACATCGTCGGTAGCGCGGCCTTCGTGAGCACGAACGGCGCCTCGAGCATGAGCGTGTTGATCAGCCGCCATTCCTCGAGCGGGAAATCCGTGATCGGATGGATCCGCTGGATCCCCGCGTTGTTGACGAGGATGTCGACATCGAGGTCGGTCCCATCCAGCGCCGAGGTGTCCGCGAGGTTGACGGCCCAGGCTTCGCCGCCGATCTCACCGGCCACCGCAACCGCTGACTCCGCGTCGACATCGGCGACGATGACGTGGGCGCCCGCCCCGGCGAAGGCCTCGCAGATGGCTCGGCCGAGCCCGGAGGCTCCCCCGGTGACGAGTGCGCGCCTGTTCGAGAGTTCTCCCATGGGATGTCCTTTCGTGGTTCGGTTCAGCGGTTCGGCCGACGCCGCCCCGTCGCGCTGTCATCGGTGCAGTCCGGTCGGATCAGATGACTCCGCGTCGTTCCTTGTCCGCGAGGTCGAGCGAGCGCAGTGCGATGCCCTTCGTCTCCCGCGTGAAGAACAGTGCGATCATCGAGATCACCGCGGCGACGAGCAGGTAGATCGCGATCGGCACCGACGAGTCGAACTTGTCGAGCAGGGCAGTGCCGATGATCGGGGCGAAGGATCCGGCGACGATGGCGGTGACCTGGTAGCCGGTCGAGACGCCGGAGTTGCGCATGCGCGTTGGGAACATCTCAGCCATGATCGCCGGCTGTCCGGCGTACATCAGGGCGTGGAAGATGAGGCCGAGCAGCAGGGCAAGGAAGATGAGCGCTCCGCTTCCCGTGTCGTACATCGGGAAGGCGAAGAAGCCCCAAGTGGCGGTGAGCACGATGCCCACACCGTAGGGCAGCCGGCGTCCCACCTTGTCCGTGGCCGCGCCGACGATCGGCACGAGCACTGCGTGGATCGCGTGCGCGCCGAGGAGGAGGCCGAGGATCTCGCTCGACTCGATGTGGACCTGAGTGGCGAGGTAGGTGATCGAGAACGTCACGACGAGGTAGTAGTGGATGTTCTCGACGAAGCGCAGGCCCATCGCGGCGAAGACCTCCCGCGGGTAGCGCTTGAACACGGCCTTGATGCCGTAGTCGACGCCCTCTTCGATCTCCTCTTCCTGGATCTGCTCGAAGATCGGAGCGTCGGTGACACGGGTGCGGATGTAGTAGCCGATGAGCACGATGACCGCCGAGAGCCAGAAAGCGACTCTCCAGCCCCAGGACAGGAAGTGCTCATCGGTCAGAGTTGCGGTGAGGATGAAGAGCACAGCAGTGGCGAGCAGGTTGCCCAAGGGCACGCCCGACTGCGGGAACGAAGCCCAGAAGCCCCGTTCCTTGTCCGGAGAGTGCTCGGCGACGAGCAGCACGGCACCGCCCCATTCGCCGCCGACCGCGAAGCCCTGGACGACGCGCAGCAGCACGAGGAGGATCGGAGCGAGCGCGCCGATGGTGTCATAGGTCGGCAGGCAGCCCATGAGGAAGGTTGCCACGCCCACGAGGATGATCGAGAGCTGCAAGAGCTTCTTGCGCCCGTATTTGTCCCCGAAGTGTCCGAAGACGATGCCGCCGATGGGCCGGGCGATGAAGCCGACCGCATAGGTCGCGAAGCCGGCGAGAATCGGCGTCAGCGGGTTGTCCGAGGGCGGGAACAGAATGTGGTTGAAGACCAGGGTTGCGGCCGAACCGTAAAGGAAGAATTCGTACCATTCGACGACTGTTCCGGCCATCGAGGCGGCGACGACCTTGCGCAGCTGTGCGCGGATCGACTTCCTCTCGGTATTGCTCTGAGAACTCATGTGACTCCTTCGATTCCAGAATCCGCGTCACCATTGATGCGCGAATCGACTTGCATGTGCGCCGGCGGCGGGACGGCCCGGTCATCGCGAACCGCTTCGATGCGGTCGACGATTCCTGTCCATTCCGTGGCACGGCGACGCAGGGACATTTTTCTCATCCATGCAACAGTGTGCGCCACATTACGGAATTTCGGGTGCTTTCCTGAGCGGAATCCGAGAATTTCCGGTATGTATTCGTGCACATCGGATGTGCACAGTCAGACGCGGCCGTACTTCACCGGCTTCCGGGACCGGTCCCCCGCCGAGGTGGCCGACCGTGCCGATGCCGACAGCCCCACCGAAGCGGTGTGCCCGCACCCCGAGGCTGCCCGCCGGCATAGCGCCCCGACTCAGCGGCGGCGACCGCCCATCTTCGAGTCGCGTTCGGCCATCGAGGCGAGCATCTCGTTGTAGGCCCGCAGCTCGGCGTCGTCGGTGCGGTCCTCGCGCCGGTCGATACGCTTGGCCTCCCGATCCGAGGACTTCGACCACTGTAGACCGACCATGATCGCCACGAACAGCGTCGGGATCTCGCCGATGCCCCACGCGATGGCACCGCCGAGCTGTTGGTTCTCGATCGCCGTGTAACCCCAGTCTGCACCGATGTTGCCGAACCAGTCGCCGGCGATGAGCACGTGGGAACTCATGATCGAGATGCCGAAGAAGGCGTGGAAGGCCATGGTCACCAGCAGCATGACGAGTCGCATCGGATAGACCGGACGCTTGACCCCGGGGTCGATGCCGATGAGCACGGACCCGAACATGTACCCCGCACCGAGGAAGTGGGCGATCATCAGCTCGTGCCCGATGTGCGTGTCCAGGGCGTAGTACATGATGCCCGAGTAGTAGAAGACGACGAGCGATCCGGCGAAGTTCACACTTGCGACGATCGGATTCGAGAAGAAGCGCAGATACGGAGTGTGGACGAGCCACAGCACCCATTCGCGCACACCGACGGAACCGTCCTGCCGCGCCTTCGTCGCCCGCATGAGCATCGTGATCGGAGCGCCGAGGACCATCGGCAGCGGCACCACCATGACCAGGAGCATGTGCTCGATCATGTGCGCCGAGAACTGCACCTCGCCGTAGACACGGGGCCCGGCGGAGGTCACGTAGACGAGGAAGGCCATCCCGACCAGCCAGCTGATCAGACGCAGCACCGGCCAGCGGTCACCTCGGCGGCGGAGGTTGATGAACCCGACGAGGTAGGCGATGGAGGCGCCCGCGGCGATCGCGATCCACAGCGGATCGATCGACCATTCGCTGAAGTACCGTGCGAAGTTCGGCTCCGGCGGCAGCGGATCGCCGGTGAGGATCTCGGCCGGGGTGGGGTTGCCGACCGGTTCCTGCGACACCGGCGGCTGAGACCGCGCGAGCGCCACCGCGAGTCCCATCGTGGCACCGAAGATGATGAATTCGACGGTGATGAGGCGCCAGAATTCGACCGTCGCCGAGGCGGCTGTGCCCAATCGTGCGATGACGAACCGACGGTGCCAGAATCCGATGAGACCGAGCAGCACCGTCGCGAACACCTTCGCGATGATGACCTCCCCGTAGGGGGTCATGAGATCGTCAATGCTGTGCACGCGCAGGAGCGAATTGACCACGCCGGAGAAGACGATGAGGCAGAAGGCGATGAGCGCGGCGGTCGAATACCGTTCGACGACTGAGCGCAGATGCGCGGATCGGGCGAGAGCGGCGCCGAGGAGGGCGATGACGAAGAGACCGCCCATCCAGACCGTGGCGCCGAAGATGTGGAGGCCGAGGCTGTTCACGGCCTGCGTATGCCCGGATGCCTCGGCGGAGTGCCCCATCAGGGCCAGGGGGATCATCACACCGACTCCCAGCACACCGGCGACGGCGATGCCGAGGTGGGAGCGGGTACCGAAGCACAGCGTCGAGGCAACGGCGATGAGCACGACGATGAGCACCCACAGCTGCCCGTAGGCGATCTGAGTGACGAACACGCCGAGCTGGTTCGAGAAGTCGAGGTAGGCCTGAGCGCCGACGGTGTCGACGAAGGAGAACACGAGGACCGCGACAGCCGAGAGCGTCCACACCACGGAGGAGTACTCGGCGATCATCAGGGCCTTCGTCCACAGCGGATCGAGTTGAGCAGCCTCGTCGGTGTGCGCCTTCCGGCGGCTTCGGCGGCCGGTGGTGCGCGGGAGGATGAGGACGGCGAACATGAGCGCGCCGACGGTCAGGGACATCGCAATGTTGAAGACGAACTTCGCCGCCGGCAGTCCGAAGCGCACGACGGATCCGGGATCATTGAGCAGAGTGGCATTCGCAGCCCCGGTGAAGAAGAGTGCGGCGAGACCGACGACACAGCCGAGGAAGACCACGATGGGGACCGCGGCCCGTTGGGTGAACCGGACGACCGGCTCGAAGACTGGTGAACTCACTGCGCGCGGACCGCCCCTTCTGACATGACTCAAGTTTATCGCTCGGCAACGGCCCCCACCCAACCGGGAGAGGCCGTCGTGGCCGAGATCTCGGGGCGCCGCCTCGGCGAGGGTAGGCAAATGGCCCGGACCGATCGGTCCGGGCCATTCGACGCTAGGTGCAGATCACTTCGGGCTGCCAGCGGCACCCTTCAGCTTCGAACCAGCGGACAGCTTCACAGAGTAGCCGGCCTTGATCTGGATCTCTTCACCGGTCTGCGGGTTGCGACCCTTGCGAGCGGCACGCTCGGTGCGCTCAACGGAGAGCCAGCCGGGGATGGTGAGCTTGTCGCCCTTGGCAACGACGTCGGAGAAGACGTCGAAGACACCATCGAGAACATCCGAGACCTGCTTCTGGGTCAGGCCGGACTTCTCGGCAACTTCTGCCACGAGCTCGCTGCGGTTCTTAGCCATAAAAGTGTCCTCCTTAGGACAAGTCGGTAGGTCACCGGTCCGTTTTTCCGATGACGAACTTCCTCGAGATTACCAGCTTGACTTGGTGATTCCGGGCAACTCGCCGTTGTGAGCCATTTCGCGGAAGCGAACTCGGGAGAGTCCGAACTTCCGGAGGTAGCCACGAGGACGGCCGTCGACCTGGTCACGATTGCGGACGCGAACAGGGGAAGCATCGCGCGGAAGCTTCTGGAGCGCCAGGCGTGCCTCCTCGCGCTGCTCGTCGGTGGAATCGGGGTGTGTCAGCTGACGCTTGAGAGCTGCGCGGCGCTCTGCATAGCGTTCGACGATGACGCGACGCTGCTTGTCGCGGGCGATCTTTGACTTCTTAGCCATGTGCGCTCAGCGCTCCTCTCGGAAATCGACGTGCTTGCGGATGACGGGATCGTACTTCTTGAGCACGATGCGATCCGGGCTGTTGCGGCGGTTCTTGCGGGTCACGTAGGTGTACCCGGTGCCGGCGGTCGACTTGAGCTTGATGATGGGACGAATATCCTGGGCCTTAGCCATCAGAGCTTCACTCCCTTAGCGATCAGTTCATTGACCACGGCGTCGATTCCACGCGCGTCGATGACCTTGATGCCCTTGGCGGACAGGGTCAGGGTGACGTTGCGGCGCAGAGACGGAACGTAGTACCGCTTCTTCTGAATATTCGGGTTGAAGCGACGCTTCGTGCGGCGCTTCGAGTGGGACACATTGTGTCCGAAACCGGGGACCGCCCCGGTTACCTGGCAGGTTGCTGCCATGTCTCTCCTCCAGTTCACAAGTTACCGACTCTCGAAACAAGCTCCTGCGGAACACCGTCTGTGCGATCTTCCCGCTCGCTTGCGCCGATGTCGGAAGACATCAACAAATTCTCGCGAATGCCGCCTGATCGAGCGTGCCCGACCACGGTCGCCATCGGATCGACCGGAGCCGATCCTCGCCCGACCCGCACCGAGCAGACTCGGTGCGCGACGTTCGCCGTGAAAATTGTGTACGCCAAAACAGGTTTGCCCGTTCGGGCGAGATGTCTCACCAGCGCTGAAGCCGTAGCCTGTGAGAGATGGCCGAAGCTGGAGTGCAGCGGTGGGTGAGCACCATGTCGGTCATAGCAGATCGATCAGCGACCGTTCTGGTACGACACAACAGAAATCAATCTTACTGAGAGTGCAGGGCTCAGGGCAAATTCAACCCGGACTGCGCTGATGCGGTCTTCGTCACCTGCTGGGGGCGCAGTCCAGGGGCGCGGTCTTGGTGGCGCAGTGCGTCGGGCGCGGTTCGTCGAGTGCGACCGGTGCGGGACATACTCAGCTGGGCTCAAGGCAACTCCGGGAAACGCACAGTAGGCTTTCGTCGGCAATGCGTCCTGCCGGTGTTCGTGTTGAACGCCTGCCGGACTCGTGCCAAGGTAAGAAGATGATTGCCACCACATATGGCACTCCGGAGGACCGATGAGCGACGTTCCACAGAGGCCGCGCATTCGTCCGGCGACCAGTGACGACTGGCAGAAGGATCACCATGATTCTGCTGGTCAGACGCCGTCGTACGGGAATGAGGCGGAGCGTTCGCCTGCCGATTTCGACAACTCGACCTATTACGAATACCTCGAGCGGCACACGGGGGAACAGGCCATCTCGAAGGCCCGGACCGGCAATGTCTTCGCCCCGGCCGGTCGCTCTCCATTCGGTGATCAGCCTTCATCTGCACATGCTGGTCAGTCCAGTGGCTCCTATCGGATCCAGGCGTCGGCGAACGGCCCCGGTGCCGGGGCGCCGAACAGGCAGGATCCGCCGACTCCTCCCCCACCTCAGTTCCCGCCCGCGGTCGGATCGGGTGCGCAGAGACCGCGCAACGGACTCAAGATCACAGCCGTCATCATTGCCCTGGTCATGGTCCTCGCACTCGTCGCCTTCTTCGGAATCCGGTGGCTCGCCCCCTCGTCCGGGACTGTTCCCGTCGATGTCGGTTCGAGCGAACCGGCCTCACCGTCGCCGACCCCGTCCGACGAACTCGTCCAGCCCTCGCAGTCGCCCGAGGACAAGCTCGACGCCTACACGAAGGACGGCACTGAGAAGGCTGCCGACCTCGAGGGCGAATGGGTGACGCAGGTGAGCGCGAAGAAGGTCGGGCTCAAAGCCGACGGCAAGACCTGGACCGCCGCCGACATCCTCAACGAATACGAAGCCAACAAGGTCAAGTACCCGGGTTCGATCCTCATCCACAGCGGTGGCTGGGCGTCCTACAAAGACGGAAGCTACTGGGTGACCGTCGTCGACACCGGCTACAGCGAACCCGAGCCCGCCCTCGACCAGTGCCGCTCCTGGGGTCTCGACCGCGACCACTGCCTGGCCAAGCGGCTGGTCAAGGACGGAAGTCCGAAGGACAACAGCGCCTACCTCGACAACTGATCAGCGGCAGCCTCGCGCCGAGACCACTGTGTGCGCACCGTGGTCTTGGCGCTCCGCCGTTGTCTCGAGGGGCCTCGGGCCTTGTCTCGCGGTGCTGCCGACAGACCCTCAGGCCAGCAGCAGCGTCGGATCCTGCAGTCCGCGGCCGACGTCGGCGAGGAACTTCGAGATGATCTCGCCGTCGACGACTCGATGATCGGCGCTCACGGAGAGCGTCGTGATCTCACGCGGGACGATCTCGTCGTCGACGACCCAGGGCCTATTCCGGATCTGTCCGAAGGCGAGGATCGCGGCCTCGCCCGGGTTGATGATCGGAGTGCCCGCATCGACGCCGAAGACGCCGACGTTCGTGATCGTGATCGTGCCTCCGGACTGATCGGCCGGCGGCGTCTTCCCCGATCGTGCCAGTGCCGTGAGGTCCTGGATTCCCTGCGCGAGTTCTCCCAGTCCCATGGCCTGCGCGTTCTTGATGTTCGGGACGATGAGTCCACGCGGTGTGGCCGCGGCGATGCCGAGGTTGACGTACTTCTTGACAACGATCTCGTCGCCTTCGAGGCACGAGTTGATCCGCGGGTTGCGTCCCACGGCCCAGGCCACGGCCTTGGCCACGATGAGCAGCGGTGAGACCTTGACGTCCTCGCCGAGGAACTTCGTCGACTTCAGCCTCCGGACCATCGCCATGGTCTCGGTGACGTCGACATCGAGGAACTCGGTGACGTGCGGCATCGTGAACGCCGAATCGACCATGGCCTTGGCCATCATCTTCGTCACGCCCTTGAACGGGATCCGCTCTTCGAGTTCGCCGGAGGCACTCGCCGAGGTGGCCGACGAAGCCGTGCCGCCCGCGGTCTGCGACGCGGTCGAGTTCGCCGCCGCGTGCACATCATCGCGGGTCACGTCCCCGCGGGGACCGGTGGGGACGACCTGGGTGAGGTCGATGCCGAGGTCCTTCGCGAGCTTGCGAACGGGTGGCTTCGCCAGCGGCCTGCCGGTTCCGGACGAGGCCGGGGCTGTTGCCGCATCGGTCGAGGCCGGGGGAGCATGTGATGCCGGCACAGCGGGCTGGGCAGGCGATGCCGCAGGTGCGGCGGGTGCTGACACGGAAGGCGCAGCAGGCGCAGGAGCCGCAGCAGCCGGGGCCGGGACGGCACCGCCCTGGCGGGGACGACGCTTCGACGACGTCGCCTTCGCGCCGTAGCCGACGAGCGTGGCTCCGCCGTCGGCGTCGGCAGCTGCCTCGGTCGCTGAGCCGGATGCTTCCGCGCCCGACGACGCACCTGCCGAAGGCCCACCGGACGAGGACGCAGCGTCACCCGCGGAACCGGGGGCAGCCTCGGCGCCGGAGCCGTCATCGGCACCTCCGAAGCGGATGATCGGGGTGCCGACCTCGATCGTCTGTCCCTCCTCGACGAGGAGGGCGTCGACGGTGCCGGCCTGCGGGCTCGGCAGTTCGACGAGGGACTTCGCGGTTTCGATCTCGACGAGGATCTGATTGACGGTGACGGTGTCGCCGGCGGCGACCTTCCAGGACACGATGTCGGCTTCGGTCAGGCCCTCACCGACGTCGGGAAGAGGAAATTCGAATGACATTCTTGACTCTCCTCGAGGTCAGTAGGACAGGGCCCGATCGACACCGTCGAAGATGCGATCGAGGTCGGGCAGGTAGTGCTCTTCCATCCGCGAACCGGGGTACGGGGTGTGGTAGCCGCCGACGCGGATGACCGGGGCCTCGAGGTTGAAGAAGCAGCGTTCGGTGATGCGCGCGGCGATCTCGGAGCCCAGCCCCAGGAAGGTCGGGGCCTCGTGGGCGACGACGAGGCGGCCGGTCTTCTTCACGGACTTCTCGATCGTCGTGAAGTCGATCGGGCTGAGACTGCGCAGGTCGATGAGTTCGACGCTCTTGCCCTCGTCCGCAGCCGCACTGACCACGTCCTGGGCGGTCGGCATGAGCGGTCCGTAGGCGATGAGGGTGACGTCGGTGCCTTCGGTGACGACGCGGGCATCGTGCATGCCCAGTCCCCCGCGATCGGCGGTGTCGACGTCCCCGCGCAGCCAGTAGCGCCGCTTGGGTTCGAAGAACATCACCGGGTCGTCGCTCCTGATCGCGTCCTGGATCATCCAGTAGGCGTCGTGGGCGTTCGACGGTGAGATCAGCCGCAGTCCGGCGTGGTGGGCGAAGACGGTCTCCGGGCTCTCCGAGTGGTGCTCGGGTGAGCCGATGCCGCCGCCGTAGGGCACACGGATGACCATCGGGATGCGCTCCTTGCCCAGGGTGCGGTTGAACAGCTTCGACACCTGGGTGACGATCTGGTCGTAGGCCGGGAAGATGAAGGCATCGAACTGGATCTCGATGACCGGGCGGTAGCCGCGGATGGCCATGCCGATCGAGGTGCCGACGATGCCGGATTCGGCCAGTGGGGAATCGATCACACGCTGCGGACCGAAGTCCTTCTGCAGGCCCTCGGTGACGCGGAAGACGCCGCCGAGCTTGCCGATGTCCTCACCGATGAGGACGACCTTCGGGTCGTCCTCCATGGCCTTGCGCATTCCGGCGGTGATCGCCTTTGAGAGGGGAAGCTTCTCCATCAGGCCTCACCCGCATCGGCGAACGAAGCCTGGTACGCCAGGAATTCAGCGCGCTCCTCGTCGACGAGGGAGTGAGGTTCGGAGGTGACGTGGGCGAACATTTCGATGGGATCGGGGTTCTCCATCGTCATGCAGTTGTGGCGGATGCGGGCGGCCAGGGTGTCGGCTTCGGCGTCCACCTCGGCGAAGAACTCTTCGCTGGTCTCGGTGTGCTTGTCGAGGTGGGCCTTGAGGCGGACGATCGGGTCGCGGTCTTCCCAGATCTCCTCTTCGGCCTTGTCGCGGTACTTCGTCGGATCGTCGGCGGTCGTGTGGGCACCGCGGCGGTAGGTGAAGGCTTCGATGAGCATCGGGCCGTTGCCGGCGCGGACCGAGTCGAGGCTGGCGCGGGCGACGGAGTACATCGCAATGATGTCGTTGCCGTCGACGCGGATGCCGGGGACTCCGAAGCCCTCGCCGCGCTTGCACAGAGGAACCGCAGTCTGGACGTGGGTGGGTTCGGAGATCGCCCACTGGTTGTTCTGGCAGAAGAACAGAACCGGGGCGTGGAAGGCTCCGGCGAAGGTCAGCGCCTCGGAGACATCGCCCTGCGAGCTGGCGCCATCGCCGAAGCAGGCGATGGACACGGTGTCGCGATCGATGTCGCCGGTGCCGACGTCGCCGTCCATACTCACGCCCATGGCGTAGCCGGTGGCGTGCAGGGTCTGCGAGCCGATGACGATGGTGTACGTGTGGAACCGGTGCTCCTGGGGATCCCAACCGCCGTGGTTCTGGCCGCGGAAGATGCTGAGCAGGGTCTCGGGTTCGACACCGCGAGTGTAGGCGAGGCCGTGTTCACGGTAGGTGGGGAAGACGAAGTCTTGGGGGCGGGCGGCCCGGCCCATGCCGATCTGGGCTGCTTCCTGCCCGAACAGCGGTGCCCACAGGCCCAGCTGTCCCTGACGCTGGAGGGCGGCTCCCTCGGCGTCGATGCGGCGGACCAGGACCATGTCCCGGTAGAAGCCGCGCAGATCCTCGTCGGTGAGTTCTGCTGCGAAGGCGTCGTATTCACCGGATTCGACGCGGTTTCCGTCTTCGGTGAGCATCTGGATCATTCTGGGCTCCTGGGACTGACTGTGGGCAGCACCGGTTCCCACTGAAATGTTGGAGGTCATTCCAGTTCTCCTTTGTTCGAGGTCCATCATCACCGGAGGTGACCAGTGGTGGACCGAGTCCGTCGGGCAGGCCCTCGGATGTGAGAACTCGCCCTCGAGTGATCTGATTCACAGGTGATCCCACGATACCGAATCCACTCACTGCTTGCCACTCTCACCGTGCGGTTCGAGTATCAAAAGTGCAGGTCAGAAACAGACTATGGGCTGACTTCGACACATGTGGCCCAGTTCCAATCGCCTCAGCGGACAATTGTCGATCCCCTCAGACTTAGTCCATCGTCCGACCAACGCATGTCCGAGCACCGGATGACCGCCGGTCTCCCCGCCGAGGCGGCCGGCCCGCCCGCGGTCACGCGCGATTCATGTGTGCTTGCGCTTTCCCTGGTAGTCCCGGGTCTTCTTCAGGTCTCCGGTGAAGAACCCCGAATTCTTCGCAGTGAACCGGTCGAGGCTCCCGTTCCCCGATCGCAGCAGCAGCGCGATCGACGCCGCATAGGCCGTCGACGAGTGCGCGGCACCGGCCGAGTCGAGCATGTCGGCGATCTCGGCATCGGACTTGTCCTTGAGCGCCGGGGCTTTGCGCAGTTCGTCGGGGTCATAGTCGACGGTGATCGTCGACCAGTTGTCGGCTGCGGGGTTCTCGTTGCCGTCGAGGTCGGGCACGAGGTCCTGTTCGTGTTCGATCGAGAGCACGTCGATGTCCGAGCCGATGGCGAAGTCCGAGATCGGCGAGCCCACCGTCATGAGCGCCGTGACGTTGACATCGGAGAGGAAGGCCGGGTCAGCCGCTAGGGATCCTGCGGTGATGCCGCCCTGCGAATATCCGACGAGCATGACCTCGTCGTTCGGGTCGATTCCCGCATCGGCGATCGCCTGGCGGACCATCTCGCGCATCACCGTGTCGTTGCCGGCCATGCCCTGCACGTTCGTCGTCATGTCCGTCGTGTTGTCTCCGGACTTCGGCGACCAGTCGGTGGTGGCCGGAATGTAGACGATGTAGCGGGTGGTCCCGTCCGGTCCGACGATCTCCTCGATGCGCACTTGCCCGGAGTCGGTGCCGCGATGGCAGGCCGCTTCCCTGAGGTAGAGATCCTCGAGGTCGCGCGGAGGCTTCTCATGCGGCGGGGTCACCCCTTCCGCTTCCCAGACCTCCACATCGGAGGGCAGAAAGAACCCGAACTGATTCGCCCCCGCCAGCAGCCACACGGTCATCGACTGTGAGTCGTGCGGCCAATAGGCGTGGTCGGCATCGGTGTCCAGCAGCGCGGGAGGCAGCCCCACGAAGCCCACGACGATGCCCGGCAGCACGTGCTCGATGACGGCTCCGGCCACATCGGAGTGTTCGAACACGGCGGTGACCAGTGCCTCCTTGACCTGTGCCTTGGTCTTGCCGAGATCGATGCCGAAGTGTTGGGTGATGACATCGTCGAGTCCGGTGACGTCGAGGATCTTCGAGACCACGAGCACCTGAACGCCGATGGTGACGGCGACCGGAACGATGATGGGCAGGCTGATGGCGATGATGCGTCCCGTCGCATAGCCGATGGCGTCGAGCAGTCCCCCGAGGGCCTCGCTGATGCCCTTCTCGGCCTGCCGGTAGGCGAACGCGGCGGCCTTCACACCGACGGCCGTCGCCTCGAGCTCGAGCAGTGACGCCGCCAGCTGCCCGTGGAAGCGCATGCGACAGGCGTCGAGGTTGAGCGCCGTGAGCGGCGCCGGCACCTGTGTGAGCAGGGTCGCGAGATCGAAGTCGCCGACAGCCGCCTGGACCGACAGATCGCCGACATCGCCGATGATCGACTGCAGCGCCTCCCCGCTGTCGTCGGCGCGCTGGTCGACGGTGACCCGTCCGCCCCCGCGGGTCCGCGAAGCGATCATCACCGCACCCCCGGCGACATCGTCCGGGACAGCACGGCCGCCACCAGCATCCGCACTGCATCATCCTCAGCGGCGACGTCCGCATCGACGGTGATCGAGTCGCCGCGGCGTTCGAGGACAGGACGGAACCAGGCGCCGTGCCTGCGGTGGAGGAACTCGAGACCTGCGGCCCCACCGCGGGCGGCCCAGTTCACGGTGAGCACGCAGTCGTGTTCGACCAGACCGGCGAGTTCGTCGACGACGTTGCCGATCCGCCTCGGGTCGATTCTGCGCAGCAGCTGGTGGTGGGCGAAGCCGTCGAACCCCTCGCCGTGGAGCGCCAGCACAGCCTGGCTGGTCGCCGGGCCGAGACAGAGCGCGAGTTGAACGGATTCGACGCCCGAGGACAGGACGACCGTGATCCGCACATCGCCCTGGTTGAGTTCGGCGGCGAATCCCGCGACCCACGCCGTGAGCACGTCGAGTTCCCGGTTCCCCGGGACGGATTCGCCGAGGTCGATGAGCTCGATGGTCTCCCCCACCGAGGTGACGCCCGCGTCGTCGTCCCCCGTCGATTCGGGGCTCCCGTCGCTCTCGCCCGCTGAGAGGGACCCCTCATCGTCCTCCCCTGCCGGGCGGGGTCTCGCATCGTCGTCGCCTGCCGGGCGGGGTCTCGCATCGTCCTCGCCTGCCGGACGGGGTCCGGTGCCACGCTCCCCCGCCGGGCTGGCACCGACGTCATCGTCTTCGGCGTGGGGCCGCCTCGGCGAGAGTTCGGTCGGCCACAGTCGGCGCAGACGGTCGGGCAGCCGACGGATCCTCTCGAGATCGACGACGATCCACTTCTCGAGGTCCCTGGTCCCGAACTCCGATGCGATGCTCACAGCTGGATCCGTCCTCCCACGGAGACGACCTGCAGATGCAGTTCGTACGCCTCGGCGAGGTCGTCGGCGCGGTCCGCGAGCGCATCGATCGACTCCGCACACGATCTCACCCTGTCCTCAAGCAGGTCCCCGGCCGGAGAGTCCCATCCTTCGATCTGCCGACAGTTCTGCGCAAGGTTGCGCAGCAGCTGGGCACGGCCTCGCCACTGCTCACGATTGCGTGCCAGCTCGTCCGTGATCACCCTTCACTCCTCACTTCGATGCAGTTCGCGACCGTGCGATCCCCACGCCTCCGGTGCACACAGGACTGGCCCGCGCTCGATTTCCCTTTGACCGTAGGAGAGCGCCGACCAGGCTGGGAAGCCCCGAACTCGACCCTGGGGAAGTCCCTCGGGCATCCACAGGGTTCGCACGCCGGAGTCGACGCTGCGTCCACAGGCGATCACGTTCGAGTCGTCACTCTCACCGCCGGACCCGCCCGCCCGTCGGCACGCTGCGGTCAGGCGGGTTCCACCCCGGCCGGACGGTTTCCGCCTCACTCGGCCGATCATGAGAAAATGGGGGCATGCCGACTGTTTCCCTTGCCGAAATCACGCCCGCCATCGCTCTCGGACCGCTTGATGGTCGCTACCGCAAAGACACCGCTGACCTCGTCGATCACCTCTCCGAGGCGGCACTCAACCGCAACCGCATCATCGTCGAGATCGAATGGTTCATCCACCTCGCACAGAACTCCGTGATCGAAGGTGTCCGTCGCCTCACTCCCGACGAAGTCGACGCCCTGCGTTCTTTCGCGGACGGCTTCGACGCCGAGACCATCGCCACGCTGGCTGCCCATGAGGCGGTCACCGTCCACGACGTCAAGGCCGTCGAATACACAATCAAAGAAGCCCTAGTGGAGATCGGCGCCGACGATCTCAGCGAGCTCGTGCACTTCTGCTGCACCTCGGAGGACATCAACAATCTGTCCTGGGCCCTCGGCATCAAGGGCGCCACCGAACAGGTGTGGCTGCCGCGGGCAAAGGCGCTCATCGACAGCATCGCCGAATCCGCCGCGGCCCTGGCAGAAGTGCCCATGCTCGCCCACACCCACGGCCAGCCGGCCACCCCGACGACGATGGGCAAGGAACTCGCGGTATTCATCCACCGCCTGCGCCGCCAGTACGAGCGCATCGCCTCCACCGACTTCCTCGGCAAGATCAACGGCGCGACCGGAACCTACTCGGCCCATCTGGCCGCCGTCCCGGGAGCCGATTGGCCGAAGGTCGCCCAGACCTTCGTCGAGGACCGCCTGGGACTGACGTTCAACTCGCTGACGACGCAGATCGAATCGCACGACTGGGATGCCGAGCTCTTCGCCGACATCGCCCGGTTCAACCGCATCGCCCACAACTTGGCCACCGATATGTGGACCTACATCTCGATGAACTACTTCAAGCAGATCCCCGTCGCAGGAGCGACCGGTTCCTCGACGATGCCGCACAAGGTCAACCCGATCCGGTTCGAGAACGCCGAGGCCAACCTCGAACTCTCCTGTGCCCTGCTCGATTCGCTCGCGTCGACCCTGGTGACCTCGCGGATGCAGCGCGATCTCACGGACTCGACCTCGCAGCGCAACATCGGCGTCGCCTACGGACACTCGGTGCTGGCGCTGAACAACCTCGTCAAGGGGCTGAGTGCCCTGGCCATCAACGAGGACGCCCTGGCCGCCGACCTCGATGCGAACTGGGAGGTCCTCGGCGAGGCCGTCCAGTCGGTGATGCGCGCCGCCGGCCTGCAGGGGACTCCGGGAATGGAGAACCCGTACGAAACACTCAAGGAGCTCACCCGCGGCAAGCGGATCAACCAGGCCGACCTGCAGGAGTTCGTCTCCGGGCTCGGGCTTCCCGAGGAGCGGGCGGAGCTGCTCAAGGCGCTGACGCCGGCCAGTTACATCGGCGTGGCTGCGCAGTTGGCCGAGGCCGAGGTCGCCGACTGGCAGAAGCTCAGCGAAGCCTGATCCACTGCTGTCGACGACTCTTCCATGAGCCTGGAACGACCATCGGGGCCGATTTCCGAATTCGGAGACCGGCCCCGATGTGTCTCACTGATCGGCCGCCAGCTGGAGGGCCGTCAGCTGGAGGGAATGTCGAAGGTCGTTGTGAACGCCGGGACCTTCTCGTCGGTTCCCATCACCTTGCCGGCTCCGCGTTCGTAACGGATCGTGTAGGTGTCCTTCTTCTCATCGGGGACGTACGCAATCCAGCCCTGATGGGTTCCACCGTCGCGGCGCGACACGTCCTCGAAGGGATCGTAACCGGCGGCTCTCATCTCCTCCTTGAGGCCGTCCGTCTGGTCGTACCGGTATTCGGCACCACCGTCGTCGGAGATCTTGAACGCTCCCGACTGGATGAGTCCGCTGTACTTCTGACCTGGGGTGATCTTGACTTCGAGGAGGACGACTTCACCGCCGAGTTCGATGGACGTCGCCTTCCTGGCCGAGTCGAAGTTCCGCACGGCCGAGAGCACCTCGATCTTGTCCTCCATCTCGGGATCTTCGAAGCTCTTCCCGATGCTGGCCTCCCCCTGACTGCCCGACGACTGCCCCGAGTCCGAGCTCGAGGATCCACTGTCTGAAGTCCCGCCGCCTGTGGTTCCGCCGTCCGAGCCGCTCGTCCCGGTGTCAGAAGCGGTTGTACCGTCATCGGCGCTCTCAGTGCCCGCATCCGATGAGGAGGATCCCGCGTCGGAGGCTGCCTCGTCGCCATTCGAGTTCTGCGAGGCCTCGTCCTCACCGCTCGGCTGCTGACCATCGGCTCCGCCCTGCTCCCCGGAGGTTCCGTCCTGGTCCGGCACCACCTGGTCGATGAGCGAGCAGCCGGAGAAGGCGAGGGTGCAGCTGAGCACGGCGGCTGCGGTGAGAACGGCGCGATTCGTGCGTTTCATGATGACTCCTAGGTCGGTTCCTCGCACCCGGGAACCGAGCGCCCGAATGCCTCTTATGGAACCAACCTATGAGCCCATCGGCGCACAGATGTGCGCTGTGTGTGGCAGAACCGTCACGTCTGTCATCGATCGGATGCATCCCACCCGGCCGACGTCGTCGAGCCCAGATATCGCTCCTGACCGGGCGAGACGCCCATCCGGGCCCGTGGCCGGACGACCACCCGGCCCAGCCCTCAGGCGGGGACGAGATGCCTGTCCGCGTCCACCTCGGCGAGGGTCTTCTTCCCCATGCTGCGGGCGAGGAAGAGCGTAGGAACACCGGCGACGACGATGACGACGGTCGCGTAGATCGCCGGAGCCAGGTTGATGCCCGTGGAGGACATCAGCGCCGTGGCGATGAGCGGTGAGAGCCCTCCGAAGAGGACGGTCGCGACGTTGTAGCCGATGGCCATGCCGGAGAACCGACTCGTACCGGTGAACTGCTCGGGCACCATGGCCGCGGCGACCGCGCTCCATCCGGCTGCGGGGATCGCGAGGAACGCAACACCGAAGACCGCCCCACCAGAGGAGCTGCCGCCCAACAGAGCGTAGGCGGGAATGATCGTGAACACGAAGACGGCCATGAGTACGGCCAGGGCGGGCTTGCGGCCGAACCGGTCCGAAGCCAGGCCGAAGAACGGCGTGACGACGATGGCGACGACGGCGGCCACGGTGCCCAACGCCAGGGACCCCGAGTTCGGGACCTTTGCGACCTCTTCGATGTAGGTGGGCACGTACGTGATGTTGAGGAAGTAGCTGACCGAGCCGATCGAGGAGATGAGGAAGGCGACGAGGATCGCCCGCGGCTGCTCGAGGATCGCGGTGATGAGCGGCGAACGCTCGAGTGCAGTGTCCTTCTTCTCCTTCTCCGCCTGCTGCAGCCGTTTGAAGGTCTCCGTCTCCTCCATCATCGACCGCAGCGGCACCATGAGGATCGCGAGCACGGCGCCGAGGACGAACAGCAGCCGCCACCCCCACGAATCCATCGCCTCGGTGCTGAGGGTATTGGCCAGCAAGGCGCCGGATCCGACCGCCAGGAGGGCCCCGACCTCACTGTTGGCCGCCGCCCAGCTGGCCGCGAGTCCGCGCTTGCCCGGTCCGGCCGATTCCATGAGGAAGACCATGATGCCGGTGTATTCGGCGCCGACGGAGAACCCGGACAGGCACCGGAGGGTGACCATGAGGACCCCCGCCCAGATGCCGATCGTCTCATAGTTCGGGATCACTGCGATCCCGAGCATCGAGATGGCCATGAGGACCGCGGAGATGATGAGCGTGGAGCGCCGTCCGATCCGATCGCCGAGGTGGCCGAAGACCATCGCGCCCAGAGGCCGGAAGAGGAAGCCGGCCGCTCCCACTCCGAGGGTGAGCAGCAGGGAGTCGGTCTGGTCGCCGAAGAATTCGGCGGTCAGCGTCGTGGCGACGTAGAAGAAGATCGAGAAGTCGTACCATTCGACGACTGTGCCGAACGCCGCGACGAACATCGAGCGACGGCGTCCGCTCTCGCTCCTGGGCTGCCGTTCGGAGGCGGGGCCCGAAGAAGTGGGATCCGAAGGGGTGTGCTGATCGAACTCTGACATCGTCGGTTCCAGTTCGTTGGGAATATGTGATCGTGGGGTCGATGCCGCTGGGGACAGGCGGCCGGATCGCTCGTCGTCCCGAGCGTACCAGTCGGGTGTGACATCCCGAACCGATCACGACAGAAATGTTACTACCGATCAGTAGCCAAGTGACGAATCGGTGGCTACGCTCGATGACATGGAGAGATCAGCACCGCAGCCTCTGCAGATTCCGGTGAGAAGCCGCCTCGGCGACGGGACCATCGCCGGTCATCTCCGCGTGCCCGAGGCTGCCCCGCGCGGAGTGGTCACGATCCATCCGGCCACCGCGACACCGGAGCGCTTCTACTTCTCCTTCGCCGATGCCCTCGTCGATCACGGGTTCGCCGTGGTCACCTATCGGATGCGCGGGGTCGGCAGTCCCGCCGCACGGACGAATCCCAGACTGCGCATGAGCGACTGGATCACCGAGGATGTTCCGGCCGTGTCCGCGTGGGCCGAGGAGAGATTTCCCGGGCTGCCGCAGTTCGCCCTCGGGCACAGTCTCGGCGGGCATGCCCTGCTCCTCGGGTTCGGCGGTGAACAGCTCAGCGGCATCGTCACCGTCGCCACGCATCGGGCGGCCACCAGAGACATCATCACCCGCACCGAACGGATGCGCGTCCGCGCCATCCTTGCCGTCCTCGGTCCGGCCCTGACCCGGCTGCTCGGCTATGCGCCGGGTGAGCGACTCGGGCTCGGGGAGGACATTCCGCGAGCGGCTCTGCTCGAATGGTCGCATTGGGTGAGCAGGCCCGACTACTTCTTCGACATTCCCGAACTCGCCGCCGCTGCACGGATGGCACGCATGCGCACACCCGTCCTCTCCGTCGGGGCCGCGGACGATCTGTGGGCCTCGCCCGGGCAGATCGACGAACTCGTCGACCGTCTGCTCCTCGCCCCGGTGGAGCGTCGGACATTCACCGCGTCCGAGCTCGGAGTCAGGCAGATCGGCCATCACGGGCTGATGCGCCGCTCGGTCGGCCGCGGGGCCTGGCCGGAGATCATCGACTGGCTGGCACGGGCCACGGAGGTGCAGGCCGCGGACGTGAGGGCAGCGGACGCACAGCCTGCGGACGTGCAGGCTGCAGATATGCGAGCCACAAGGGTGGTGCAGACACCCACGCGACCCGAGCGGGTCAGAACGTGACCGTCCGCCGCTCAGCGCACCGTGAGGCCGAACAGCGAATCGGTGAACCGGTTGCCGAACATCGCCTCCGAATCCAGTCGGGCCCGCAGCGCACAGAAGTCGTCGAAGCGCGGGTAGAGTCCGCGCAGTCGCTCCGCACCGAGGGTGTGGATCTTGCCCCAGTGCGGGCGTCCCCCGTGAGCGAGCGCGATCCGTTCGACGACGCGGAAGTACTCCGCGAAGTCCTCTTTGTTGAACCGGTGGACGGCGATGTACATCGTCTCCCGACCCGAAGCCGTCGACAGCGGCACATCGTCGGCGGCCGCACACCGGACCTCGAGGGGGAACGAGATCGTCCACCCCTTGGCTTCGATCGCCGCCCGGATCTCACGGATCGCCTGCGAGCCGGCGGCGAAGGGCAGTGCGTACTCCATTTCGTTGAAGCGCACTCGACGCGGGGTGACGAACACGTCATGGCCCGGCGCCCGGTAGATCCGGTCCGAGACCACGGACTGGGCGATGCGATTGATAGACGGCACCGCACCCGGGAGCTTGGCCCCGAGTTCGACGGCCAGGCGCAGGGCCCCGTTCTCCACGACCTCCTTGTCGAGGAGGTTGAGCCATCGGTTGCGCACCCCCGCCTCGGCGAGGTGACCGGGTCCGGCCTGCCCCGGATCCACACGGGTATTCGTCTTCGTCAGCGCCGAATCGGTGTGCGGGAACCAGTAGAACTCGAAATGGTCGGCCGAGCGCATCCGCTCCTCGAGTCCGTCGAGGAGTTCGGCGAGACCGGCCACCTTCTCCTCGGCGATGAGGTCGAAGGCCGGAACGCACTGGAGCTCGACCTCGGTGAGCACACCGAGCACACCGAGGCTGACCCGGGCGAGATCGAAGACCTCGGGCTCGGTCTCCGCGGACAGATCGCGCACACTGCCGTCGGGACCCATGAGGGAGAGTCCGGTGATGGTGCCGGCGAAACCGGTGAACCCGAGGCCGGTGCCGTGCGTGCTCGTCGAGACCGCCCCGGCCAGCGACTGCGGGTTGACGTCGCCCTGGTTGGCCAGGGCCAGACCGAAGGGCGCCAGCAGCCCGGGAATGTCCCGCAGCCGGGTGCCGGCGTGGAAGCGCACACGCCCGCTGGCCTCGTCGACGGCGACGATCCCGCTGAGCTCGTCGAGGTTGACCATGACATCGTCGCCCGCAGCGACCGGGGTGAACGAATGGCCGGCACCGACGACCCGAAGACGATCCCCGTCCGCGGAGGCGCGGGAGACTATTGCGGACAGCTCCTCCGCCGAGGTGGGGCGACAGTACGTGTGCGGATGGGCGTGAACGTGCCCGGACCAGTTCCGAAACGCCTGCCGGGTGCTCCCCGTCTTCACTGTGCTCACAGCACCAGTCCTTCTCCCCTATATGTCGTCCACGTGTCGACCACTTCCGCGCCCTCGACGACGAGGAATTCGTTGAAATGTTCTGCCAGCTCCCCGGCCTTCGCATGCCGGAACCACACGAGGTCGCCGATGCGCAGATCGTCGACTCCGGGCCCGGTCAGCGGCGTCTGCACCTCGCCGGGGCCTTCGAGGCCGGAGTATTCGAGCCCCGGCGGCCAGGCGATGGTCGGCAGGCGGTCGGTTCCGGGCACTCCCGAGGCGATGAAGCCGCCCTTGAACACGGTCACCCAGCCGGGCGCGGGTCGGCGCACGACCGGGGTGACGAAGAAGGCGGCGGGTTGGTGCCGGAAATGCGTGTAGCCGTCGAAGAGCCCCGGGGAGAACAGTCCGGACCCGGCAGCGAGTTCGCTCAGCGTGCCCTCGATCGCGCTGGATTCGAAGGAGCCGGTGCCGCCTCCGTTGACGAATTCGAGGTCGGCGACCTCACGGACGGCGGCGATGACCGCGGCCCGGCGCTTCGCGAGCTCAGCGATCGAGGCCTTCTGCATACGACGCACGATGGCCTGCCTGACCGAGCGACCGGCGTCGGCGGTGCCCGCGATCTGCCCTTCGTAGAACATCAGACCGACGAGGTCGAAGCCGGGCCGAGCCGCGACCTGCCTGGCCAGGGCGACCGCGGAGTTCTCATCGCGGATCGGCGAGCGCCTGGAGCCGATGTGGAACCGATCGCCCATCCAGGCCTCGGCCAGCCGGAAGGAGGCGTCGACGTCGATGCACACCCGCACCGAGGCGGCGGCCGCCTCGGCGTGGGCATCTGCGAGGGAATCGCGCGCCGCGTCGATGACATCGAGATGGGTCACGGAGTCGATCATCACGGTGATGTTGTCGCACGCGCCCACCTCGGCGAACATCCTGGCCAGCGCCTGCTTGTCGAGGCTCGGATAGCCGATGACGATGTCACGGATGCCGCGCGCGTGGAGGGCCAGAGCCTCGGGCACGGAGTACGCGAGCACGCCGGAATACGCGGGATGCGCCAGCGCGCGTTCGATGGCCGCAGGTACCCGCAGGGACTTCGAGGCCACCCGGATCGGCAGCCCTCGGGCACGGTCGGCCAAGGCGTCGAGGTTCGCGTCGAAGGCCCCGAGGTCGATCACGGCGGTCGGTGCGCCCGTGCCGTCCAACGCACGACGCAGATCACTCGAAACCATGTCAGATAGTCTATCCGCACGTGACCCACGTCATTTGGGAAGGAATCCGATGAGATCCGAAACCACCACAGCATCGCGCAGCGAATCCGCCGCCGAAGCGACCGCCTCCCGGCCGGGCACCGGCCCTTCCGCATCCGGCACTGCCCGGCCCGTGTCCGCCCCGTATACCGCAGCGTTGCGGGACTTCCTCGATACCGACCCGTACGCCGAGGCCTCCGGGTCGGGCGAGCGGGAACGCGGTGTCGTGCCGTTCACCGGCGAGGAGGTCGTCCGGTTCGCCCGGAACACCCCCGCCGATGTCGAGGCCGCCTACCGGACCGCCCGCATCGCCGGCTCGGCCTGGGCCGCCCAGTCCGTCGAACATCGGGCGAAGGTGCTCATGCGGCTGCACGACTCACTGCGTCGGCACGAGGACCTGCTGCTCGACATCGTGCAGTTCGAGTCCGGCAAGGCACGCATCCACGCCTACGACGAGGTCCTCGACACCTACAACGTGCTCCGCCACTACGGGGTGATGGCCGCGAAGTACCTCCGTCCCGACCGTCGGCGCGGTGCGATCCCGGTCCTCACCCGCACCGAGGTGACCCACACTCCCCTGGGCGTGATCGGCTTCATCACTCCGTGGAACTACCCCCTGACCTTGGGAGCGACCGACCTGTTCGCGGCGCTGACCGCCGGCAACGCCGTCGTCCACAAACCCGACTCGTCGACGACGCTGACCGCGATCTTCATGCGCAGGCTGGCGATCGCCGCGGGCCTGCCGGCCGAACTGTGGCAGCTCGTGCCCGGCCCCTCCTCCGAGATCGGTTCCGCCATCATCGCCGGCGCCGACGGGGTCTCGTTCACCGGGTCGACGCCCGCTGGCCGGTCGATCGCCGCGGACACGGGGCAGCGTCTGCTGCCGACCGCCCTCGAACTCGGCGGCAAGAATCCCATGGTCGTGCTCTCCGACGCGGATCTGGCGAAAGCCGTCGAAGGGGCGGTGCGCGGGTCGTTCTCCTCAGCCGGTCAGCTGTGCATCTCGGTCGAGCGCATCTACGTCCACGAGGATCTCTATCCGGAGTTCTGCACCCGCTTCGCCGAGGCGGCCCAAGCCCTGACCTTGAGCGCCGACTTCGCGTACGGGCCCGGGATGGGATCGCTGGGCGGACCGAAGCAGTTCGAGAGGGTCAATGCCCATGTCGATCAGGCCCGCGCGGCAGGCGCCACGGTCATTGCCGGCGGGCACCCGGTGCCCGAGGTCGGCCCGTACTTCTACGCCCCGACCGTGCTCACCGATGTTCCTGCTTCCGCCGAGCTCCACCGTGAGGAGACCTTCGGTCCCGTCGTCTCGGTCTACCCGGTGTCCTCCGACGCCGAGGCGGTCGCGGCGGCCAATGACAGCGAATACGGCCTCGCCGCCGTCGTGTACTCCCGCTCCCACGGACGCGAGTACGCCCGGCAGATCGAGGCGGGAATGATCAACGTCAACGAGGTCTACCCGGCCAGCTGGGGATCCATCGACGCCCCGGCCGGCGGAGTCAAGGCTTCGGGACTGGGCCACCGGCACGGAATCGACGGCATCCACCAGTTCATGCATACCCACACCATCGCCGAGCAGCGGCTCCACCCGATCGCCCCCACCTCGGTGCTCGACCAGAAGAAGTTCGCGGGCCTCATGTCCGGGGCGCTGTCGGTGATGAAGTCCCTGCGGATGAAGTAGGGGGACGCGCCGCGGTAGGCGGGCAGCTCTCCCCTCCTCAGTTGATGCGGTCGAAGAATTCGTGCGCGACGGGTACGGCCGCCTCGGCGCCGAATCCTCCGTCCTCGACGAGCACGGCCACGGCCAGGTCTCCCTGGAACCCGGCGAACCACGAATGCGTGCGCGGCGGGGAGTCGGTGCCGTATTCGGCGGTGCCGGTCTTGCCGTGCACGTCCTTGCCCGGGACGTCCTTGAGATCGGTGGCGGTGCCCTCGGTGACCGTTCGGCGCATCATGTCCTTGAGCTCCTTCGCCGCGTCCGCGTCGAGCTGTGGGGCGTCGCCGGCAGTGTCGGTGGCGTCTGCCGTGTCTGAGTCCTCGAGGGCATCGCCGAGGACGAGCTGCGGAGTCACGGTCTCCCCGGCGTTCACCGAGGCCGCCATCGTCGCCACCGCCAGTGGGCTCGCCTGCACCTTGCCCTGACCGATCATCTGCGCGGCGTGGGCGACGGCGTCATCGTCGGTCGGGACCGAGGCCATCTTCGCTCCGATGCCCAGCGCTCCGGTGCTGTCCTTTTCTGACCCGGCCCCGCTTTCATTGTTCTCAGCCCCGATCGTCATGCCGAGTTGGGCGGCTGCCTCGGCCACCTCGGCGCCGGTGACCTTCTCACCGGAGGTCACGAACGCGGTGTTGCAGGAGTGGGCGAAGTCGTCGGCGAAGCTGACGTTTCCGAGCACCTCGTCCTCGGCGTTCTTGAAACTCTTGCCGCCGATGTTCGCTGTCTTCGGGCACGCGATGTCATCGTCGGGCTTCACTCCAGACTCGAGGAGGGCGAGTCCGGAGGCGATCTTGAACACCGAACCAGGAGCATATTGGCCGCTCAGCGCCCGGTCCCACGCCGCACCCTTCGGGTCGCGATTGGCCACGGCGAGGACGTGGCCGTCGCTGGGCCGGATGACGACGACGGCGGCCGGCTTCTTCGCGGTCGCGGCCGCCTTGTCCGCGGCGTCCTGCGTCTTCACGTCGAGGGTGGTCTCGAGATCGTCGCCGTCCTTCTGCTCGAAGGCGTGCAGGCTGGTCAGCTTTGTCTTCCCGCCTGTGTCGTCGGTCGAATCCCCCTTGGCGAAGACTTCGACGCTCCCGGGGCCGGCGAGGCGGTCATTGAAGGTCTTCTGCAGCCCCGTGCGGCCCACGATGTCGCCGGCAATGATCTTCCCGTCGGACTTCTTGATGTCATCGGCGCTGGCCTGCCCGGTCGATCCCAGGGTGGCTTGAGCGAAGCCGCGGCTGCGCGTCAGGTTCTGGCTGCCGTCGGAGAAGAGGACACCGGGCAGGTCGTGGATGTCGTCCTTGACATGCTTGTAGTCGTCTTCGCGCAGGGTGATGACGGGGACGAGTTGGTTGCCCTCGGCCTCGTCGACCGCGTCATCGAGATCATCGGCGTCGAGGTCGAGGGAATCGACGCCGTCGTTGAGCTGCTTGACGAGGGTGCTCAGGGTGTCGGGTTCGAGCCGGTTCGGGTGGACTCCGATGTCGACGACCTTTCCCTCTTCCATGAGGACGTCGTCATCTGCGCCGAGGATCTTTCCGCGTCTGCCCGGGTTGGCTCGCAGTTCGAAGCTGCCGCCTTTGCCGAGCTTCGGGTGGATGGCCTTTTCGGTGAGGTCGGCCCACCAGAAGAGCCCGTGCTTCTCCAGCGGCAGTTCGGAGCTGTATCTCCAGGCCTCACCGTCGAGGTTCGCCCACGTCCAGTCGAGTGTCGCCACAGTCTGTCCGTCGGACTCCGTCACGTCATCGACGGTGACCGAGCGCAGATCGACTCGCTTGCCCAAGGACTTCGTGACCCGGTCGAAGGTGCCTTGGACCAGTTCCTTCTCATGCCAGACATCGGATGACAGCTGCTCTTCGGCGAGATCGCGGGCCGCGGTCTCTGCCGCAGTGGAGGCCAGCATCGGCAGTCGGAAGATCGCGAAGACACCGGCGCCGGCGAGGAGAACGAGGACAAGGGCGACGGCCGACCAGACCCGCGACTTCTTCGACATAGGTCCATCCTCTACCGCGGTTCCTGCAATGTCCATTGCTGTGCCGCCGACCCGGCCGCGCTAGGTGGGCGAAATGGTCGGCTGACCTTCGGAATCTGTGGACCAGAACGCCCACCTAACGCAGGCGAACGGGAAACGGGCGCCGAAGCGCTCACGGTCCGACAGATGCATCCGCCGAATCGACTCCCGCCGCTTGCACAGATGTTCGGTCGGTCCACCGTGGTTGCCGCGCTCAGAACGCCGTGGATCGACCAAACAATTGCTGCCGGACCAGGAACGGCCTCAGTTCGCGTCGGCGACGACGGTGTATTCGAGCACGGGGCGACCCGCCGCTCCATAGCGGGGGCGACGTTCGAGCATCCCTGCGTCGGCCATGGATTCGAGGTAGCGGCGGGCGGTGACGCGCGAGACTCCGAGACCTTCGGACACTTCGGCGGCGGACTGTCCGGGATTGTCGCCGAGCAGGGCCTTCACCTCGTCCTGCACCGCATCCGGCACGCCCTTCGCGGTCGCGGCAACGGTGTGGGTGCGCAGAGCCGAAATCGCCTTGTCGACCTCCGTCTGGGTGACTTCACCCTCGTTCGAATCCCCGCCGAGGCGGTTGCGGAAGGACGAATACGCCTCGAGTTTGGACTTGAAGACCGGGAAGGTGAACGGCTTGATGATGTACTGCGCGACCCCGTAGGACAGGGCTTCCTGCACGATCTGCATATCCCGGGCGGCGGTGACGGCGATGATGTCCACGTCGACACGTTGACCTCGGATGGCACGGCAGACCTGGAGGCCGTGCCCGTCGGGCAGGTTCATATCCAGGAGCACGAGGTGGATGCCTGCAGGGTCGAGGCCGTAGATCTGGCCCGTCAGAGCGGCCATGGCCTGAGTCGCATTCTTCGCCACTCCCGCGACGTGATAACCATCGAGTCGATCGAGGTACTTCGCGTGAGCACGCGCGGCGACCACCTCGTCCTCGACGACGAGCACACCGATGCTCGACTCAGGAATGGACGTATCTGACATGCCGCCAGTCTAGCCAACCCCTCCGCGACGCGGCGGCGAAACGTGTTCCAGCCTGGGCACATCGCCCGCCTTTCAGAGGCGTTCGAAGATCGCGGCGATGCCCTGGCCGCCGCCGATGCACATGGTTTCGAGTCCGTAGCGAGCTTCCCGGCGGTCCATCTCGCGCAGCAGCGTGGCCAGTATCCGACCGCCGGTGGCTCCGACGGGGTGTCCGAGCGAGATGCCCGAACCGTTGACGTTGAGGCGCTCGAAGTCGTCCTTGCCCAGTCCCCATTCGCGGGTCACGGCGAGCGCCTGCGCGGCAAACGCCTCGTTGAGTTCGATGAGGTCGATGTCGGCCAGAGTCAGTCCGGCCTTCTCCAGTGCCTTGGCGGTCGCCGGGACCGGGCCGATGCCCATGGTCTCCGGGGGCACACCTGCCACGGCCCAGCTGACCAGACGGCCCAACGGCCTGAGTCCCTGCGCCTCGGCGGCGGCGCGGGTGGTGACGATGGAGGCCGCGGCCCCGTCGTTCTGGCCCGAGGCGTTGCCGGCGGTCACAGTCGCCGCGTCGTCGACCTTTCCGCGGATGGGCTTGAGTTTTCCGAGCTTCTCGAGGCTCGTGTCGGGACGGATGTGCTCGTCGGAGTCGATCTGGTGTTCGGCGACCTTGCGGGTGGCGGGGATCGTCACGGGAACGATCTCCTCGGCGAAGCGCCCGTCCGCAGCCGCTGCGGCTGCCCGCTGATGAGAGGCGTAGGCGAGTTCGTCTTGTTCCTCACGCCCGATCGAGTACTGGCGGCGGAGGTTCTCCGCGGTCTCGAGCATGCCGCCCTCGACAGGATGGAATCTGCCGCCCGGGGTGACCCGTCCGCGTCCGAGCGAGTCGACGAAGTCGGCGTTGCCGCCGCGCACACCCCAGCGGATGGTGTCGTTGTAGAAGGGGGCGTGCGACATGGATTCGACGCCGCCGGCGATGACGAAGTCCCCGTTCCCGGAGCCGACGACCAGGGCCGCATCGATAACGGCCTGCAGTCCGGATCCGCAGCGGCGGTCGACCTGTTTGCCGGGCACGGTCACCGGCAGGCCCGCGTCGAGTGCGGTGACACGGCCGATGCAGGGAGCCTCGGAGGTGGCGTAGCCCTGACCCATGATGACGTCGGTGACGAGTTCGGGGTCGAGGCCAGTGCGGCTGATCAGTTCCCGGACGACGGTGGCGGAGAGCTCGTGGGCGGGGATGTCGCGGAATTGGCCCCCGAATGCTCCGATCGGGGTTCGCAGCGGTTCACATACGACGATGTCCTGGTCCATGGCTCCTCCATCTCCTCGGCAGTCGGCCCACTTCGGCCGTGCGCATACGGGTGCAGTCTAGGCCGAGAGACGCAGACCACAGAGGCCGGTTTCGTTCAATGGGAAATCAGTCGGCGTGAGTCGCGCCCGGCCCGCGGGCCCCGCCCGCGCCCTGGGCTCCGCCCGGACTGTGAGTCCCACCCGCGCCGACGCCTGCACCGGCGTTGACGTCCGGCAGCCAGACCGTGAGCACCGCACCTTTGAACCGGTCGCACTCCTCGCCGCGTCCCTGCACGTCGACGGCCCCGCCGAGGCGGCGGATAGCCTGCACGACCAGCGACAGCCCGACCCCGCGGGTTCCCGTCTGCTGACGACCGTGGCCCTGATCGGTCTCGACGCCGTCGTGCTTGGTCGACCAGCCACGCTCGAAGATCGCATCGAGGTGCTCCTCGTCGATGCCCGGCCCGTCGTCGCTGACCTCGATCGTGAATCCGCCGGGACCGCCCCCGCCGGACAGGTGCACATGCACGCGCTTATCCTCGGGCAGCACGTCCTGCCTGCTCAGAGCGTCGAAGGCATTGTCGATGAGGTTGCCCAGGATCGTCGCGAGATCCCGATCGTCCCCGCCGAGGTTGCCCGTGAGATCCGCGGTGTCGACCGTCATCTCGATGCCCACCTCGGCGGCTTGGGCGATCTTCGACAGCAGCAGGGCCGAGAGGACGGGATGGTCGAAGGTCATCGATCCGTCCCCGTTGACCCGGTTGAGATCGTCGATGTCCTTGGCCGCGAAGTCGATGGCTTCATCGACGTGCCCGGTCTCGAGGAGGGACACGACCATGTGCAGCCGGTTCGCGTATTCGTGGGTCTGCGCGCGCAGAGAGTCCGAGAAGGAGCGGACGGAGACGAGTTCGCCGGAGAGCTCGGCCAGCTCGGTGTGGTCGCGCATGGTCACGACCCAGGTGTCGCTGCCGGCATCGGTCGGCTGCTGGTTGACCACGAGCACCCGGTCGTCCGTGTAGTGGATCTCGTCGCGGGCCCAGCGCCCGGAGGCGAGCAGATCGTGGAGTTCCTCGGGCAGGTTGAGTTCGTCGAGGGGCATCTCCGCCGCCGAGGCGGGGGCCGGGTCCGCGTCGTCTGCCGGGGCCGCCCCGTCTCCCGTAGGTAGGCCGAGAAGCTCTCTGGCCTCGGCATTGATGAGCACGATTCCGCGTGAGCGGTCGACCAGCAGCAGACCTTCGGAGACCGCCTTGAGCACCGAGGAGTAGAAGTCGAGCATGCTTTTGAGCTCTTCGGCGCCGTAGTCGCCGGTGACCCGCCGCAGGCCGCGGGAGGTCACCCATGACGAACCGATGCCGAGGATGAGGGTGAGGACGGCGATGCCGATGAGCCATTGGCTCTGGGGCAGAAAGCCCTCCCGGACCGTGTCGGCCGAGGCTCCGACGATGACGGCGCCGACCACGGTGTCGGGCCCCACCTCGTCGGCACCGACGTGTTCGGCGTGGACGGGGGTGATGACGTACATGGTGCCGTCGCCGGGCCCGCCGTCGTCGATGAAGCGCACGCTCGAACTACCGCTCTTGATCGCGTCCCCATCGATGGACTGCGCGAGCTGATCGACCGAGTCCTCGGGGATCTTCCCGGAGTTCGCCGAGGCGATCTTGTCCTCGAGCGCCTGCTGCCGGTCCGGCGAGCCGAGGGTGGGCGGAGTGAGCAGGTAGTCGATGGGCACGACGGCGGCGACGTCGAAGCCGTACTGGCTGATGACGTTGTCCAGCATGGTTCCGACATCGGCGCGGGACTCGGCGTCGAGGAAGTCGTCGTTGCCCGCCTCGCCGGTGCCCACCAGGCCCAGCGACATCGACATGTTGTCCGCGGCCGAGCGCAGCAGGTCCTGTTCCCTCTTCGTGTTCAGTTGGGAGAGCTGGATGTAGAGGAGACTCGTCGTGAGCACCATGATGCCCACGAGCATGATCGAGTTTCCGAACATGATCCGTCCGGCCACGCCGAGGCGGAATCGCCGACTGGCGGCACCTGTCGATCCGACGGGTCCCTTCGCCAGGACGGTTCGCTTCTCCTTGGGCATGCGTCCCATTGTGCCACCCGTCAGTCAGCCGTCGGCCGGGATTCTGCGGGCCCTAGAGGACGAGGCTGATCGGGCCGGCGGGCACCGCCGAGCACACGAGCACCTCGTCGTCATCGATCCGGGCGGCCGGTTCGACGGGGTAGAGCACCGATCCGGCGGCCAGGGACACTGCGCACGTGCCGCACGAGCCTCCCCGGCACGAACTCGGCGAGCGGAATCCGCGCGCCTCGAGGGACTCGAGCAGGGTTCCCACCTTGGGCTCCCAGACGAAGCTCGTCCCCGAGTTCTCAAGCGTCACCTCGGCGGGTGAGCATCCGGCGATGACCTCGCTCATGCCCGTGTTCGGAGAGGCGAAGGTCTCCTGGTGGACGGCCGGGACACCCGCTTCGTCGGCTGCGGCGAGTACGGCGGCGGTGAAGTCGCGGGGTCCGCAGACCATGACGTTGTCGCATCCGGCGACCCAGTCGACGAGGTCACGATGGCTCGGACGTCCGGCGGTCGCAGTGTCACGGTGGTGTGTCTCGACCGGGACGGCACCGGCGCGGGCCCGGTCCTGCAGCCGGTTCCAGAGGCAGGCGGTGCGGTGGTCGCGGTCGACGTGGAAGAGGCGGATCCGGTCGGTGGCGGGCAGGTCGGTGAGGCCGTCGCCGCGCAGCAGGCCGAGGCTCGGCGTGATGCCGATTCCGGCGGTGACCAGGGCGGTCGTGCCGCCGAAGACGCGGGAGGCGGTCATCGTTCCGTGCGGTCCGGAGGTGAGGACGGACTGCCCGGCCTCGAGTGCGGCCACGGCGCGGGACCCCTTGCCCTGGGTGCGCACGGCGATGCGGACGATGTCGTCGTCGACGTCGGTGATCGTGTAGGTCCGCCAGAACGGCGCGCCGAGGTCGAGGTGGACGCGCAGGTTCGTGCCCGGCTCGTCGAATTCGCGGATCCAGCCGAGATCGTCCCGCAGCGCCACTTCGACGATGTCGTTGCAGATCTGCCGCTTGCCCGTCACGGTCATGAACCGCGGGGTGCGGGCGACCTTGATCAATTCGCGCGGGGCCGGACCCTCGACGGTGATCTCGTCGCCGACGGAGACGTCGCCGGTGTCGAGGATCTGCCCGTAGATCCCGCAGTGCAGGTGCCCACAGGCGGAGTTGAGCACGCGGGGGACGTTGACGTCGACATCGGCGGTGCTCGGATTGACGGTCGTCGCCGGGCAGCGTTCGATCGTCGAGCGGATCGCGAGCCTCACCCCGCCGAGGCGGACGACCTGGCCGATGAGCGCGAACTCTTCGAAGGGTTCGAGTCCCTCGACGAGGACGTTCCCGCGGAAGCGGAGGGGGTCGAGGTCGGTGCGGCCGTGCGCAGCAAGGCCGAGGGCTGCGGTGCCGGTGGGGCCTGTCGGTGCGCCGGCGGGGTCGGCCGAGTTGCTGGCGAGACCGAGGGCAGCGCGCCCCTCGTCGGTGTCGGCGATCGCGGCGACTGTGGCCGGGTTGATGATCGAGATCCCCGATTTCCGCGAGTCGAACATCCCCTGGTCCGCGACCGCCAGCGCCCGCGGGAAATCACCCTGAGGGGGTATGCGAGCGGAAAGGAATTCCGCCGAGGTGGCCCTGCCCTCCCGGTCGTCCGTAGCGAAGGTCGTCGACTCCCCATGCGGATCGGTCAGCGTCACGGTCACGGCTTCGGGCTCGACCGCCTCGGCGAGAGACACAGACACGCGCCATCTCTGCAGCTCGGTGTCGTTCTTCAGCACCGTGAAAGCGGAGTAGGAATGCCAGGTGTCATCGGGGATGTCGAGGCTGCCGTTCGTGAACGCGGCGACGCGGTCACCGCGGATCCCACGGCCCTTGACGACGCGGGCCGCGGTGAGCTCCTCGGCGGGGAATCCCTTGACCGGGAAGCGGAACAGGCTGGCAACACGCATACCTCCGATTGTAGGAGCCGACGCGCACGCGGGGGCCATGGTGAGACCAAACGCACAGCCGCCTCGGCGGAGGGCGCTCTTGATTCATACCCTATAGGGGTATACGGTGTGTGCATGACTGAGCATCATGGATATACCCCGCAGAAGGACGCTCTCGCGCGGAGGATGAAGCGGATCGAAGGTCAGGTCCGCGGCATCGGGAAGATGATCGATGACGACAAGTACTGCATCGACATCCTCACCCAGATCTCCGCCGCGACAGCCGCGCTGCACGCGGTCTCCATCAACCTCCTTGAAGAGCACATCGCTCACTGCGTGGTCGACGCCGCCTCATCCGGCGACGACGAAGCCGCGCGGAAGAAGATCGAGGAGGCATCAGCCGCCATCGCCCGACTCGTCAAGAGCTGAGCCGGCAGAAGCTGACTCCGCTGGGACTCAAGCTGAATCCTCAGAGTTCGGGCACCTCATCGCTGATAGGAGAATCTGATGACCACCACAACCATCACCGTTTCGGGTATGACCTGCGGACACTGCGAAGCCGCGGTCAAGGAGGAGCTCGGCGCGCTGGGCGGCGTCACCGACGTCGCCGTCGATCTCAACCCCGGGGGCGAGTCCCCGGTGACGATCACCTCGGCGGCCGGACTCGATGATGCGGCGATCCGTGCCGCCGTCGACGAGGCCGGCTACGAGGTGAAGTGATGTCGCGCGAGGTCGATCTCGACATCACGGGAATGACCTGCGCGTCCTGCTCGGCGCGGATCGAGAAGAAGCTCTCCCGGCTCGACGGCGTCACCGCTGAGGTCAACCTGCCGCTCGAGACCGCGCACGTGGTCATCGACTCCGATCTGGGCGACGACGACATCACGGCGACCGTCGCGAAGGCCGGATACGGGGCGACGGTGCGGGAGCGTTCCGGAGCCGGCGGCGGGGGAGTTTCGGGCGGATCCGACGGTTCGGGCAGTGCGAGTGGTTCGGATGATTCCGGCGGTTCGGGTGGCTCCGGGCCGGAGGTCGTCGACTACGATCCCCGCCACCTGCGTCCTCGCTTCGTCGGTTCGCTCATCCTGGCCGTGCCGATCGTGGCGATCTCCATGGTCATGAGCTGGCACTTCGCCGGCTGGCAGTGGGTCGCCGCCGTCCTCGCCCTACCCGTCGTCACGTGGGGCGCCTGGCCGTTCCACACGGCGGCGTTCAAGGCCGCGCGCGGCGGATCGACGACGATGGACACCCTGGTCAGCGTCGGCATCATCGTCGCCAGCGGCTACTCCTATGTCACACTCGGCCGTGCGCTGGCCGAGGGCTACGGCTGGAACGTGCCCGAGCACTTTCACGTGTGGTTCGAAGCCGCCGCGGCGATCACGGTGTTCCTGCTCATCGGCAAGCTCACCGAGGACCGCGCGACGACCCGGGCGACGGCCGCTCTCAAGGCGCTGCTCGACCTCGGTGCGAAGTCCGCTACGGTGCTGCGCGACGGCGACACCCGCACCGAGGTGGAGGTGCCGATCGACCGGCTTCGCGTCGGGGATGTCTTCCTCGTCCGACCCGGCGAGAAGATCGCCACCGACGGGGACGTGCTGACCGGACATTCGGCCGTCGACGAATCGATGCTCACCGGCGAATCCGTGCCCGTCGAGGTCGCTCCGGGCGACAGCGTCACCGGCGCCACGATCAACACCTCGGGAGTCCTCGAGGTCCGGGCCACACGGGTGGGTGCGGACACGACGCTGGCAGCCATGGCCGACCTCGTCAGCCGCGCCCAGACCGGGAAGCCGGCGGTGCAGCGTCTGGCCGATCGGATCTCTGCCGTGTTCGTGCCGATCGTCTTCGGCATCGCCGTGCTCACCCTGCTGATCTGGGGGCTGGCCACCGGCGAGTGGGCGATGGGTCTGCATGCCGCACTCACGGTGCTCATCATCGCCTGCCCGTGTGCGCTGGGGCTGGCGACGCCGACCGCGCGGGCCGTGTCCTCGGGGCGCGGGTCGCAGTTGGGCATCCTCGTCTCCGGGCCGGAGGCGCTGGAGTCGACACGGTCGATCGACACCGTCGTGCTCGACAAGACCGGGACCCTGACCACCGGTGTCATGAGCCTGACCGGAACCGAACTATCGGCTCGGGACTTCGCGACGCTGGCGCAGCTGGAATCCCGCAGCGAGCATCCCATCGCCCGCGCGATCGTCGATGCGGCACCCGTTGATCTCGGTGCGGGGGCGGATCTCGTTGCGTCGGCGGGTCTCGGTACGGGGGAGCCGGATGATCCGGTACGTTACGATGCATCGGATCCGGCCGCCTCGGCGACGGCCTCCGAATCGTCGGCTCTTCCCTCGTCGGAGGGCATCTCTCTCACCGACTTCGAGAACATCCCCGGCGGCGGACTGCGTGCGACGATCGACGGCGCCGAGGTGCTCGCCGGTCGTCCGGACCTGCTGCGCGAGCGCGGCATCACGGTCGACTGCGCGACTGAGTCGGTTCCGCGCGGAGCCACGATCATCGCGCTGGCGATCGACGGAGAGTTCCGGGGGCTCAGCTTCGTCGCCGACGAGGCCAGACCGTCCGGGGCAGACGCCATCGCCGAGCTGCATTCACTCGGCCTCGACACGGTCCTGCTGACCGGAGACAACGCCCAAGCCGCCGAGGTGGTAGCCGAGTCACTCGGCATCGACGAGGTGCGTGCCGACGTCCGTCCTGACGGCAAGGTGTCCGCGATCGCCGAGCTCCAGCAGCGCGGTCGGGCCGTGGCGATGGTCGGCGACGGCATCAACGATGCCGCGGCCTTGGCCGGAGCCGACCTCGGCATTGCGATGGGCTCGGGCACGGATGCGGCGATGGCGGCCTCGGACATCACGATGGTGAAGTCCGATCCGCGGCAGATCCCGCAGGCCATCCGGCTCTCGCGCAGGACACTCGGGCTCATCAAGGGCAATCTGTTCTGGGCCTTCGCCTACAACACGGCGGCGATTCCGCTCGCGGCCTTCGGACTGCTCAATCCGATGATCGCGGGAGCCGCGATGGCGTTCTCGTCGGTGTTCGTCGTCCTCAACAGCCTCCGCCTGCTCCGCTTCGAGTAGGGCGAGTCCTCCCTGCCCCCAGAAGTAGATTTCGAGGGGAGAGGAATGTCGGATTCGGTTGCGAAATCCGACATTCCCTTCCCTCGAAGATCACGTGGGTGGGAACGGGCCGGGAGCGGAGGAGCGAAAGCGCGTGCCTTACCGCAGAACCGGGAAGGACTGGTCCTTGTTCTGCGTGTCCTTGCGCATCACCCAGTTGAGGAAGCTCGCGAAGGCGGACACGATGACGAAGGCCGCGCCCGCGTAGATGAATGCGTAGCCGAAGGCGCGTTCGTCCTGCCACGCGCGGGTCACGATGAGCGCGAGGATGAGAGTGACGATTCCGCAGACGACGCCGACCTTGATCGCGTCCTTGTACGACACGGTGCTCGTGGGCTTGCCGCCTGAGGACTTCTTCTTCGGGGTGTTCGTTGGCGCCATGTCTCCATCCTAACGACCCCACCTGAGAACCGACCCATTCCGTGGCCTCCCCTGCCTTCTTCCTGCCGCCGCCTTCCCGCACCCTCGCCGAGGTTGCCCCAAGGCACCTTGAAGCTCCCCGACGCCGTCCGGCCGCAGGTCATGCGGGTGTGCTCCGACTCGCCTGTCGGCTGACCGGGTGGACTACGCGCCTGGAACAGGCAAAAATGAGTGTGTGTCCATCCCCTCTCGACACGCCTCCGGGGAGGCGTTGTGCCCAATTCGCGCCGGCCAGGCCCTGCCTGGTCGCGAACACTGCGCCGACACCCCTCGACTCAGCAGCAGCGCCGCCGCTCACCCACGCGCCGCTCGAACCCGCACCACCCACACAGCCACCAACACCCGCACCGCCGCTCACCCACCTGCAGCACTGCGGACCTTCGCCTCCGTCCTGCTCATCGCCGTCATGGTCCTCGCCGTCACCGCCTGCGGACCCGACCGGGGACTCAAGGCCTCCCCCGAGGGCCACCCCTCGCCGTCGCTCTTCGCCCCGGACAAGAAGGACTCCGGCCCGCCGGACGAGCCCTTCTCGCTCAAGCAGATCCGCGAACTCATCGTCGACTCCTCTGGAGTCGCGGTGACCGGGAGCGCCGCCGAGACGGCGAAGGTCGTCGCCGACTGTGACAAGTGCCTGAAGTTCTCCACCCCGTTCCTCAACGGCAAGAAGAAGTTCCAGCTCGTCACGGTGGCGAACCCGAAGCAGATGGACGAGACCATCGCCGGAGCAGTCATCAGCGAACACGACGGAGAACCTCGCCTCGAGCTCATCGCCACCGGCAATCAGCTCACGCTCAGCCCCGGCAAGAGGGGCACAGTGGTGGTGCAGGAGGCGATGTTCGCCGATGGGGACGATGCCTGCTGCCCGTCGGGATGGTCGGTGCAGGTCTTTCGCCTGCATGACGGTAGGTTTGAACCGGGTCAACGCCTCACGCGGCTTAATGGAGAAACGTAATGCATATTGTTCTGGTTGAAGATGACGAGGTCATCCGCGAAACGACCCAGATCGGGCTCGAACGCTTCGATTACACGGTCTCGGCCTTCGCCGACGGCCGCGAGGGGTACGAATTCGTCTCCGCCAACGGCGCCGACGTCCTGCTCCTCGACCTCATGCTGCCGACGATGAACGGCGCTTCCATCTGCCGTGCCGTGCGCGAACGCTCGACGATTCCGATCATCATCATCTCCGCCCGCTCCGACGCCATCGACATCGTCCAGGCCCTCGAAGCCGGCGCCGACGACTACCTGACCAAGCCTTTCGACATGCAGGTGCTCAACGCCCGCATCCGCGCCGTCGTCCGCCGCTTCATCACCACCGGCACCGACAAGCTCGGATACTCCCCCGCCCCCGAGGCGGCCGATGAGCACGAGACCGTGATCGGTCCCGGCGGCATGGTCACCGGCGACGGCATCCCCGAGGTCCTCGGTGCCAGCCCCGGGATGGACACGAGGGATCGACTGCGAGCGCAGCTCGAATCCGATGACACCTACCTCGGCGCGGGCGGGAAATTCACCACCGGCCCAGAGGCCGATGACGAAGAGGCCATCGGCGGTGACACCGGGGTTCCTCCGCGCCCGAGCGGGGCGCCGTCCGTGCAGTCGGGATCCGCCGAGGACGACGGACTCGGTCCGTTCCGCACCCGGCTGGGATCACTCGTCCTCGACACCGGACGGCTGACCGTCGAGATCGACGGCGAGGAAGTCCACCTCACCCCGACGGAGCTGCGGGTCCTCCTGCTGCTGACCGAACAGCCCGAGCACGTGTACTCCCGTGAGAAGATCGCGTTCACGGTCTGGGGGTACGAATGGGCCGGTGACTCCCGCGTCGTCGACGTCCACATCCAGCGCCTGCGGAAGAAGATCGGGGCGAACATGATCGAGACCGTGCGCGGATTCGGATACCGCTTCGCGGGCTGATCGCATGTCGCTGCGTTGGAAGATCTCCCTGCTCATCGTCGCCTCGGTGATCATCGCCGTCCTCTCCTGCTCGATCGTGCTGCGCCAGTCCGCGGCCCGGGCCGAGGACGACCGCATGCGCTCGACGGTGACCGAACAGCTGACGAACGCGACGAACATCTTCTCCGAGACGGGCGTGCTCACCCTCAACGCCCGCATCGACGACCCGCAGCTGCCCAAGGATGCGCGCGCCTCGGCGCTCAAGGGCCAGTCCGTGACGATCCGGTCGAAGGTCAACGGCGAGGAGATCGTGTGGGCGGCCGCTCCCATCGAGGTCGGCAAGTACACCCAGGTGATCTCCGTGCGGGCCTCGACGAAGGACAGCCAGGAGCTCATCGGCCGCATCGACCAGGCTCTGCTGGTGGGCATGATCGGTTCGGCACTCGTCGTCGGCGGCGTCGGCTCGATCGTCGCCGGGCGCATCTCCCGGCGACTGACCCTGGGCGCTCAAGCCGCCCGCAAGATCGCCGGCGGTGACACGTCGACGCGCATCGCCGACGTCATCGACGAATCCGACCAGGAGGTCTGGGCCTTCGCCACCGCGGTGGACACGGCCGTGGCCAGGCTGACCGAGCGCATCGACTCCGAGCAGCGCTTCACCGCCGACCTCGCGCACGAGATGCGCACCCCACTGACCGGCCTGGTCAACGCGGCGAATCTGCTCGAAGAGGACTCCCGCCCGGCCGAGCTCGTCAAGGACCGGGTCCAGCGCATGCAGATCCTCGTCGAGGATCTCCTCGAGGTCTCCCGTCTCGACGCGGGACGGGCGAACCCCGAGTTCACCCGCGTCGACGTCGACCAGGCGATCCGGTCGCTGCTGGTCACGATGGAGGCCTCCGGGGCCCTGGCCGGGCACTCCATCGACACTCACCTGGCGGCCCTCAACTCGACCCTGGTCACCGATGTCCGCCGTTTCGAGCGCATCATCTCGAATCTGCTCGTCAACGCCATCAAGCACGGCGGCGACCCGATCCGCCTGGAGACGAGCACTCGCAGCATCATCGTCACCGACTCCGGCTCCGGATACCCGCCCGACATCGTCAACACCGGCCCGACCCGCTTCGTCTCCGCCGGCGGAGGCGGTATGGGCCTCGGCCTCGTCATCGCCCAGGGCCAGGCCCGCCTGCTCGGCATCACCCTGGTCTTCAGCAATGATCCCGTCACTGGCGGCGCCCGCACCGAGGCGATCTTCCCCGACGAAGACGCCCAGGACCGCGCCCTCGAACAGTACATGGAGAGCAAGACCGAATAACCTCGCCGAGGCGGCCCTCCCTTATCGCAATCGCTCACCCGGGGCGGCGCCACCCTCGCGGCACCGACCTATGCTCGGACTCTGACCGTGAGCGCGAACAGCCGCGGCTCCGACACGCACACGTGTGTCTCGTCACTTAAATATGACAGTTTGTAAATATGACCGTTACACTTTTGTGATGTTGTGTTGAAGCGGTCGGGACGTCCGGCAGCCTCGACGAGTCAGCGGCACACACGGAGAGTTATGTCAGAGTCATCCTCGAACGCGGAAGCACCAATGCGTCGACGGGATCTGCACAGGCGACGGTCCTCGTTCCTGTTCGCACGAGGACGCACCGCGAACCGCGGCGGCGCGACGCCGATCGGGCCCGCGACAAAGCCCTCCCCTGGTTCCGAGCGCGACATCTCTTCTCCCGCCACGCATCTCTCCCCACGCCGGGCCGCAATGGCCGCTGAGGCTCGCGCGGAGGCACCCTCGCCGCGACGGGCCGCCATGGCCCGGGAGGCCGCCGAGGCGCGGTCGTCCTCGGCTTTCGGATCGCTCGGCACTGCCGGCTCCCGCAAGGTCCGCGCCGGTGATGCCGGAGCCCGCGGATCCGACGGCGTCCTCCTCAAGTCCGTGCGCAAGCAGAGACTGCGCACGGTTTCGACACTGGCCGCAGTCTCCGTGGCCGGGGCCGCAACTGCGGCAACGGTACTCATCAACAACCTCGGCGGTGGAGCCGAGGTCAAGACCGACCCCACGGCCGCCGGCGAATCTGCGGCCATCAGCCCGGAGAAGGTCGACGCTCAGGTCGACGATTCGAAGGGCAAGTCCTCGATCGAGATCGGCGCGCCGAGCGCGAAGCAGAAGAACGTCGAGGCGGCCAGCCGCGCGATCAAGAAGAGCGCGCTGCCCGGCTGCGACGAGAAGCAGGACTTCGACAAGTCCGTCGGCAACGGCGAACTGCCCGACGAATGGCTCTGCGATCTGGGCAAAGAGGACCACCAGCTCCGCGCGGACGCTGCGGTCTCCTTCGCGAAGATGAACGCCGCCTACAAGAAGGACACGGGCAAGGAGTTCGAGATCACCGACTCCTACCGTGACCTGGACGGTCAGCTCTCCGTCGCCGGCCGCAAACCAGGACTGGCCGCCAAGCCGGGAACCTCGCTGCACGGCTGGGGCATCGCTCTCGACCTCGGCGGCGGAGTCGCCTCGAAGACCGGAGCCTGGGGCTGGCTGGTCGAGCACGGTGACGAATACGGGTGGGAGAATCCCGACTGGGCGAAGTCGTCCAAGTACGAACCGTGGCACTGGGAGTACACGCCCGCCCGGAAAACGATCAAGGGCAACTGAGCCGCGTCACGTTCTGGGCCGACACGACCGGGGTCCGAGCACGGGCCCCTCAGCGCGACTCCCGGGTCCCACCTCTCAGACTGCTGATCTCAGCGCCGATTCGCACGATCATCACACGCAGCCTCATCGACGCAGTGCGCGTCCGTAGCGACGTCGGTAGATCACCTGAGCGAGTCGGACGAAGGGTTCGCCGAGGCGCCAGATCCCGAAACCCGCACGTGAGACCGACCGCAGCACGAGGAAGACCCGATCGTCTGGTCGGTGCTCGAGGATGAAGGACTCCTCGCCCGTGATCGGGTGGCCGGGTTTCGTCCCGTAGGTGAAGCCGCGGCGGTCCTCGGTCTCGACGACCTCGATGACGCGGGAGGGTTCGGGCAGCCGGAAGGGTCCGAGCCGGACTCGGATCGTCGGCTCCTGCCCCGGATCGACTCTGGGTGGCCTCCGTCCGTCATCCCCATCACCCGCGGCGAGCGCGATCTCGAAGCCGCTGCGGGTCTTGACCTCCCAATGGAGGACCTCCTCGGCGCAGCGGTCGAAGGCCTCCTTCCCGCGTCCGACGAAGTACGCGGATTCGAAGTGCCGGTAGCCGTCGGGACGCTCCAGCCACCTCGGCGAGAGGGGATCGGTGAGCGTCACGGGACGGTCGTGCTCGGGTTCGGCCATTCCTCCAACCTATCCTCCCTTGCCACCCACTCACAGTCCGGACGACTCGGCCGCATCGGACGGTCGGCCGCGTATGATGCTGAGGACGACGCATTTCAATCGATTGTCCGCTCAGTCAAGGAGGACCCTCATGCGCACCATCAACGGCATCGACGAGATCGAATCGCTCATCGGTCAGGAGCTCGGCACGTCCGAGTGGACGACGATGGACCAGGACGCCATCAACACCTTCGCCGACGTCACCGACGATCACCAGTGGATCCACGTCGACGAGGCCCGCGCGGCCGAGGGCCCCTACGGCGCGACGATCGTCCACGGATTCTTCACCCTCGCTCTCGTCCCGAAGTTCTCGTCCGAGATCTTCACGATCGAAGGCGTGTCAATCCGCGTGAACTACGGGCTGAACAAGGTCCGCTTCCTCCAGCCCGTCGTCGTCGGCTCACGCCTGCGCGGTCGGGTCGAGGTCAAGGAAGTCACTCGCGGCGACAAGGGCACGCAGGTCGTCCTAGCCCACACGATCGAGATCGAGGGCCAGGAGCGCCCCGCCTGCATCGCCGAGGTGGTCACCCTCCTCGTCGAGTGAGGCTTACCGCGCGGGGTGGGCCGGAGCGCCCGTGATGCCGCCCCGAACAGGGCCTTAGGTGGGCGAAATGGTCCGCTCGGGTCGCGCTAGGTGGGCGAAATGGTCCGCGCGGTGGAGTGGACCATTTCGCCCACCTAGTGCGGGCTCCGGCCCCTCGCACGCCAGCATCGACTCCGCGGAGCCCCGCGCGAACGAGCCTCAGCCCGGACGGTAATCGTCGAGGAGCTGGGCGACGCGGATGTAACCGAGGTGCGAGTACGCCTGCGGGTGGTTGCCCAGGTGCGTCTCGGCGACCGGGTCGTACTCCTCCGACAGCAGGCCGGTGGGCCCGAGCAGGTTGTCGACCTGCCGGAACAGGTCCCACGCGTCGTCGATGCGCCCGACCTTGATGAAGGCTTCGATGAGCCAGGTCGTGCAGATGTGGAATCCGCCCTCAAGCCCGGGCAGTCCGTCGTCGTAGCGGTACCGGAAGACCGTGGGACCGACCCGCAGCTCCCGCTCGACCGCATCGACGGTGGCCACGAACCGCGGGTCGTCGGCGTCGACGAGCCCCGAGAGCCCGACGAACAGTGCCGCCGAGTCGAGATCCTTCTCCCCATAGGCGACGGTGAAGGCTCCCACCTCCTCGTCGTAGCCGTGCGTGAGGACGTCCTGGGCGATCTCCTCGCGCAGCTGCCGCCACGCCCCGGGCGGCTCCCGATCGAACCGCTCGGCGATCCGCAGCGCCCGATCCACCGTCACCCAGCACATCACCCGCGTGTACACATTGTGCTTCGGCGGTCGCCTGGCCTCCCAGATCCCGTGTTCGGCCTCGAACCACCTCTTGCCGACCGCCTCGACCATCTGACACGTCAGCGTCCAATAATCATCGGGAAGCTCGCCGAGGTGGCCGCTGAGTTCGTCGAGCAGCTCCGTGACCGGGCCGAACACGTCCAACTGGACCTGGTGCTCCGCGGCGTTGCCGACTCGCACCGGACGGGATCCGGCGTATCCGGGCAGGTCCGCGAGGACCGCCTCGGTGGTCAGTGCCGAACCGTCGACGGCGTAGAGGGGGTGGAGTTGTTCGGGTGAGACCGTGCGGGCGAGGATCCTGGCCAGCCAGGACAGGAACCCCTCGGCCTCTCCGGTCGAGCCGAGCGCGAGCAGGGCGCGCACGGTCATCGACCCGTCGCGCAGCCACGTGTACCGGTAGTCCCAGTTGCGCACGCCGCCGATGCCCTCGGGCAGGGAGGTCGTGGGGGCGGCGAGGACTCCGCCGGTGGGTTCGTGGCATAGGGCGCGCAGGGTGATCGCGGAGCGGATGACCTCTTCGCGGTGGTGGCCGGGCAGGTGAAGTGACTCGACCCAGTTCGTCCAGAAGTTCAGGGCACGGTCGCGCACATGGTGCTCCCCGCCGGTGGCCATATAGCCGGCATCCCCGGTGCCCGTGCCGCATGCGAGCACGAGCACGACCCGGCCGCCTGGCTGCTGCGAGGGTACGACGGTCGCCTCGGCGGTGTGGGAGTCGCCGGTCTCGATGAGTTCGAAGTCCAGACCCGGGGCGTGGAGCTCGATCGGTTCCGAGGTCCCGAGCACGGACACCCCGTCGGCGCTGCGGACCATGCGGGTGGGCACGGTCGCGTAGTCGAGGCGTGGGGAGAAGCGGACCCGGGTGGGGGCATCGCCGGTGAGGACTCGCACGACGATCGTGTCATCGCTGTGCCCGTCGACAGGGGCGAGGTAGTCGACACAGCTCAGCCCCGCCCACCGGGTCTCGAGCAGGGTCGAGTTCCCGAGGTAGCGCTGCGTCATCGGGGCCGCCCCCGAGGCGGGTGCGACGGCGAAGAAGCCGGCCGCCTCGGTGCCGAGGATCTCGGAGAACATCGAAGCCGAGTGCGGCAGCGGGTGCGGCATCCAGCAGATGCTGCCTGCCGGGTCGACGAGCGCGGTCGACTGCCCGTTGCCGAGCAGGCTGTGTCGCTGAATCGGGGTGGCGCGGCGGCCGAAGAGCCAGGATTTGCGCAGCTCGAACAGGGCACCGAGGACGACGGATACCTCATCAGGCGAGCGCAGCCGGAAGTCGGCATGCGTGGTCTCGGGGCCGTCGCCGACCTTGAGTCCGAGGTCGGTGTCTCCGAGGGTCTCGAGGGCGAACTCATCGGCGGTGTCGTCGCCGATGAACACCACGGATTCGGCCCCGGTGCGCTCCCGCAGCCGCGTCAGCGCATCGGCCTTCGACGAGGGCACCACGGACAGGTCGATGACCTGCTTGCCGCGGGTCGGGTGGATCGGATGGGCGGCAGCGAGCGTCTCGACCGCGGATTCGATGCGGTCCCGCTCCGCCTCGGCGAGGCCGCGCAGATGGACCGCGGCCCCGGTCGTCTTGTGTTCGATGACCTCGCGGGGCAGGGAGCGGGTGAGGTCGGCGCGGAAGTCGGCCAAGCTCGCCCGCTGCTCTTCGTCGAGGCTGTCGACGGTGAACGTGTCCGTCTCCCCTCCGTGCGATCCGAAGAGGTGGACCTCCCGGGGCAGGCGCGACATGGCCGCGAGGTCGCGGAGGCTCCGACCGGAGATCACCCCCGCCGAGGTGGTCGGCAGGAGGGCGAGCGCGCGCAGTGAATCGGCCGAGCTCTCCAGTGGGAACGCCTGGCTGGGGACGTCGACGATCGGGGCGATCGTGCCGTCGTAGTCAGTGGCGACGAGGAGGGATGGTGCGCGGGAGAGTTCGAAGAGCCGCCGGAACAGGATGGGGTCGAGGGCACGGCTGGCCTCGGCGAGGTCGCCGAGGAGTTCAGACGACCTCACTGAGGCGGCGATGGTGGCCAGTCGGGATTCGGTTGCGCTCTCGTGCTCGACAGTGCTCATCTCACCTCGGGTGTCTCGGTCGGCTCGGTGCCGTTGGGCGTCGGGGCGGTGTTTCCGTACTGCCGGTCAGGAGAGGTCCTGCCGGTCAGGGCTCATTCTTCGTGGCGGTCTCGTCGGGAGTCTCGTCGTCGGAGGGATCGATTTCAGTGGGGTCGGAAGACGGCCCTGCAGGGGCGACCGGGGTGTCGGCGGCCTCGGAGTCGTCGGCGGCGGGGGTGGGTGCGGCCGCCTCGGCGGGGGTGTCGATCTGTTCAGGACGGTCGGCCTGTTCAGAGTTGTCGGCCAGATCGGAACGGTCTGTCCGGCGGGCGAGCTGACGGGCTTTGCTCAGGCGGGAGTACCCGCCGATGATGAAGATCACGCCGACGATGAGGGTGGCCGCGCCGGTGAAGCCGAGGATCGACAGGGCCTCCATGCCGTCGCCGAAGATGAGGATGACGCCGAGCAGCACATGGACCCCGGCGGCGATGAGGAAGTCCGAGGCCATCGGCTGGCTGCGCAGCTGTCGGTAGCTCCAGAACTCGAGCGCCCCGTGGAGGAGGGCCCAGATGCTCAGGGCCGCGCGCAGCTCGGCGGGCTGGTCGGCGAGGAAGAGGAAGACGATGGCCGGAACGGTGATGACGGCCTGCCCGTAGATCGCGGTGCGCATGGTCAGCGGTGCGCGGACGGCTTCGAACACGAGGACCAGGGCGAAAAGGATGAGATAGGCGATGGCGAGGTGGTCGACGACGTCGGTCGGCAGTCTCAGCTGCGCGGGATTCGTGGCATCGCGGGGCCAGAAGACGGTGACGATGCCGAAGACGACACCGAGGATGCCGCGGACGATCATCGGGGCGCCGAACCGCTTCGCCGCGGCGACGGCCTCGGGGGAGGCCTCGGAACGCTGGGGCGTGGATTCGGTGCGCGGTTCTTCGGTACTCATCACGGCACCAGTCTAAGTCTCCCGGCCGAGTCTGTCCGATCAGCCCCCTTTCAGCGTTATGCGCGGTATTTACGTAATTACGTAATTTATGTATGATTGCGGCATGGAATCGACATCGTCACCCGAGCAACGCGACCACGACGACAGCCACGTCGACGTCAGCGACCGCCTGTCCGCACTCGAACGTCGGGTCGCCGAGCTCGAAGCCGACGCGACCAGCGCACCCAAGGCCGAGGACGCTTCGGCCGTTGCCGACCATGCGCTTGACGGCGGCACGACCGGCGCCGGTCTCCCCGGCGATGCGGACACGTTCTGGGCTCTGCACGGACTGGTCGACCACCTCGGCGACGGGGTGACCTACACCGGGCACACGACTCCGCCGGGATCCGAGGGTCCCGTCTCGTGGCAGGTGGGGATGTCGAGTGAGGGGTTGGCTCAGATCGACTTCGCCGAGGCGGCCGGCCCCCTGGCCGCGCTCGGGCACCCCGTCCGTCTGCAGCTGCTCCAGTCGATCTACGAGGGCACGACCACCGTGGCCGAGCTCGGGAAGGACGAACGCTTCGGCACGACCGGGCAGATCTATCACCATGTCCATGCTTTGGCCTCGGCCGGTTGGCTCGAGAACGCCCGCCGAGGACACTGGCGGGTGCCGGCCCAGCGGATCATCCCGCTACTCACGCTCGTGCTCATCGGCACGCACTGACCGGCGGCTCGCACTGACCGGCGCACACCGTTCACCACCGCATATCCCACCCCTGATCACCAGGAGGAACGATGCACACCACCGACGCACCGAGCACTTCCACGACAACCGCGGGGCCGCCTCGGCGCAGGATGACCGCCTTTGCTGCGGCAGCGATCGCGGCCGCGCTGCTCGCCGTGATCACCCCGTGGCCGCGCGGATTCCAGGGGACACCCACCGGTGACGCCGCGCTCATGTCCGCACTCGAAGGGGCGCTGGGCAGCAAGCACTGGCAGCACGTGGCCGCGGCCCGCATCGACGGCGACGAGGTCACCTTCGCCGGCACCGGAGCCGACGAGCACACCGAATTCGAGATCGGCTCGATCACGAAGACCTTCACCGCCGCCCTCTTCGCCGATGCGATCGACCGCGGCGAGATCGATGCGGACACCACCCTCGGCGAGGTGTGGCCGCAGCTCGATGGGAAGGTCGCCGAGGTGACGCTCGAGTCCATCGCCATGCAGCGTTCGGGGCTGCCCTCCCAGGAGCCCGCGCCGAGCTTCGCCGACGGCGTCGGGACCCTGCTGTCGAACTACCTCCGCACGGACCCTTATCGCGGGGACGCAGCGGACATCGTGGCGAGTCTCGAAGCGGTCGAGGTCGGCAAGGCCGAGCCCGAGTACTCGAACTACGGCTTCGCCGTCCTCGGGCAGGCCATCGCCGAGGTGACCGGGAAGGACTATGCCGACCTCGTCGCCGAACGCCTCACCGAACCGCTGGGGATGAAGGAGACGTCCGTCCCGGGCTCCGCCGACGGGCTGTCCCACGGGTACACGGCCTCGGGGCTGCCCGCCGGGCCGTGGACGATGGGCGGTTCCGCACCTGCCGGGGCGATCCGTTCGACCACACACGATATGGCGATCTGGCTGCGCGCAGTGCGCGATGGCAGTGCCCCCGGCGCCGAGGCGACCGAACCGAGGAAGGACTTCGACGATTCCGACCGCATCGGCTGGGCCTGGTTCACGACGGAGAACCGAAGCCCGAACCTCACTTGGCATAACGGAGGAACAGGAGGGTATCGATCCTTCCTCGCCTTCAACGCCGAGTCAGGGCACGGCATCGTCGTGCTGAACGATTCCGCGAACGATGTCGATGCCGCGGCATCGATCATCTCAACGAAGGGAGCCTGATCATGAACCCGGAACTCATCTCGGCGGTCGTCGGTGCGGCCATCGTGGCCTGGGGAGCGTTCGCCGCGTTGCGGGCCCACAGATCGGAGACCCGCCTCGGCGCGCTCTCCGGAATGGCGACGGCGGCGATGTTCGTGCTGCTCATCCGCCTCGTCGCACCCTTCGGCGGGTGGGCCGACTGGTTCGTATGGGTGTGGCTGGCCGGCATGATCGCGATCGTCGTCGCAGTCGTCCGGGTCGCACTCGTCTGGCCCGACCGGCCGTGGCGGGCCGAGGACGAGAAGGCCCGCAGGAACGAAGCGACCGGACTCGGATTCTCCGCCCTGCTCGCCGTCCTCATCGCCGGCGCGCTGGTCGTGCCGGGTCTGTTCCTCTGACGGACGAGTCATCCGGCGCGCCGGGTGGCTCAGCCACCCTTGACGGTGAGGGTGCCGTCCTTCTCGGAGACCTCGTAGCTCTGCAGCGGCTCCTCCGCCGGCCCGCTGATCACTTCGCCGGTCGAGGCCGAGAACTCCGAGGCATGGCAGGGACAGATGATGGCCTCGGCGGTGACCTGCTTGACCTGGCATCCCTGGTGCGTGCACACCGAGGTGAAGGCGAAGAACTCGCCCTTCTTCGGCTGGGTCACGACATAGGCGTCATCGATGACCGTGCCCGATCCGACCGGGACGTCGGAGGCGGCCACGGTCGCATCCTGGGCCGGCGTCGATCCCTGGTCCTGCGATCCGCCGTCATCCGATGAGCACGCCGAGGTGGCCGCCACCGAAGTGCCGATGACCGCCGCAGTCCCGGCCACGCCCACCGTGCGGATCACGCGGCGTCGGCTCGGGTTCGCAGGCGGGCCCTGGTGCGCGGTGGCGGGTTGGTCTGCAGAGGCAGTCTGGTGCGCAGGGCCAGGCTGGTCTGCCGGGCCGGGTTGGTCTGCGTTGATCGGGCTGTGCGTGCTCGGGTTCATCGGATCCTGCTCCCTCTCGCGAATGCATGCCGACACCACGGCACGAACGTTCGCCTTCCAGCGTACAATCGCACACGGCTCGATGCTCGCCCATCGCCCCGGGACTCACCTGGGCGAATTCTCGGAAACGACACGGCGCGGTTACCACCCAGGCGGATACGACTGAGCAGGGGGACCTGCGAAGGAATTCGCGTGCGAAGCGATCGGGAATTCCGGTCGACGGAAACGGTCGGCCACCTCGGCGAGCATGCAGACCCACGAGACGAAAGGCGGTGCAGCAGTGCCCGATGAAATGATGTCGACGAACGGGTGGGGCTCGGCCCCGCGCGCCGCGTCCGGGTGGGGGCTGGCCGCCTCGGCGTATGTCTTCGCCGTCGTCATGATGGGCACGACCCTGCCCACTCCGCTCTACCCGCAGTACGAGGTCGAATTCGGCTTCGGCAACGCGCAGACGACCGTGCTCTTCGCAATCTATGCGGCCGGGGTCATCGCCTCCCTCGTCCTCTTCGGACGCTTCTCCGAGGCCATCGGCCGGCGTCCTCTGCTCGCGGCCGGGGTGGTCCTGTCGGTCGCCTCGGCGGTGCTGTTCATGATCGGCAGCAGCCTGGGCCTCCTCTACACGGGCCGAGTCCTCTCGGGACTGGCCGCGGGAATCTTCACGGCCACGGGCACGGTCACGGTGCTCGAGAACGCCCCGTCCGGGCGTCACCGACTCGCAGCGTCGCTGGCCACGGCGGCGAACATGGGCGGTCTCGGGCTCGGGATCCTCATGGCGGGGCTGCTCGCGCGCTTCGCTCCCGGCCCCCTGTTCACTCCGTTCCTCGTCAATGCGATCACCCTCGTCATCGCCGGGTTCGCGCTCATCATCGTCCGCGACCGGGTCCAGCCGAATCCGGCGGCCCTGCGCCTGCAGCTGCCCGGCATCCCCGCGGAGTCCAGGCGCATCTTCCTCGCCGCGTGTCCCGGTGCGATCGCGGGTTTCACGCTGTGCGGACTGTACTCGGCGATCGCCCCGAACTTCATGGGCCAGACACTGCACGTCACCTCACCTGCGGTGACCGGCACGGTTGTCTTCCTCCTCTTCGGCGCCTCGGCGACGGCTCAGCTCATCTTCCGCGACCTCGCCGACCGCACACTCATCGTGCTCGGATCGACGACGATGATCATCAGCATGGCCGCACTCGTCATCGCCCTCGAAACCGGTTCGCTCAGCCTGCTCATCGTCTCCTCGCTGCTGGCCGGAATGGGCCAGGGGCTCGTGTTCATGACGGGCATGCGGGCGATCACGACAGCAACCCAACCCGAACGACGCACCGAGGCGACCACCTCGTATTTCATCGTCGCCTACCTCGCAATGTCGCTGCCGGCCGTCGGCGCCGGTCTGCTCGCCTCGGGGATCGGTCTGGCGGGATCGACGACGGTCTTCGCCGCGGCCGTGGCCTGCGTGTGCGTGGTCGGCCTGCTGGCCTCCGGACGGTTCGCTGCGAAGTGAGGGGCGGGCGCCTACGAAGTGAGGGGCGGCGTGGGTACGGCCGCGGCGCAACGACGGCCCGGTACGGCCGGGGAACCCGGAGTCAGTGTCGTGAACTAGGGTGGAGGGCATGACCTCCTCCGCCACGACCTCGCCGCTCGATGTCCTCCACGATGTCTTCGGCTATGAGGAGTTCCGGGGGCAGCAGGGCGCCATCGTCGACCAGGTCGTCGGCGGCGGGGATGCTGTCGTGCTTATGCCCACCGGCGGCGGCAAATCCCTGTGCTATCAGATCCCCGCCCTGGTCAGGCCCGGTACGGGAATTGTCATCTCCCCTCTCATCGCGCTCATGGCCGATCAGGTCGCAGCCTTGGAGAACCTCGGCGTGCGTGCTGCGTACCTCAATTCCTCCCTCGATTTCGAGGAGGCGGACCGGGTCGAGCAACAGCTGCTCGACGGTGAGCTCGACCTTCTCTACCTCGCGCCCGAACGCCTCGTGCTGTCGCGGACGATGCAGCTGCTGCAGCGGGCGCCGATCTCCCTGTTCGCGATCGACGAAGCCCATTGCGTGTCCCAGTGGGGTCATGACTTCCGCAGCGACTACCTCGGTCTCGGGGTGCTTGCCGAACGCTTCCCCGACGTCCCGCGCATCGCTCTGACCGCCACGGCGACCCCGGCGACTCATGCCGAACTCACCGAGCGCCTCCATCTGCAGGGCGCCGAGCATTTCGTGGCGAGCTTCGACCGTCCGAACATCACCTACCGGATCGAACCGAAGGCCTCCGCCCGCTCCCAGCTGCTCAGCTTCATCACCACCGAACATCCCGGGGACTCGGGCATCGTCTACTGCCTCTCCCGCCGCGGGGTCGATCAGCTCGCCGAGGCGCTGGCGGCCCGCGGAATCACCGCCCTGCCCTACCACGCAGGTCTGCCCGCCGAAGTGCGAACCGAGAATCAGGCCCGCTTCCTCCGCGAGGACGGCATCGTCATGGTCGCGACGATCGCCTTCGGCATGGGCATCGACAAACCCGATGTCCGCTTCGTCGCCCATCTCGACCTGCCCAGGTCGGTCGAAGGCTACTACCAGGAGACCGGTCGCGCGGGTCGTGATGGACTGCCCGCGGACGCGTGGATGGTCTACGGCCTCGGCGATGTCGTCTCGCAGCGTCGCCTCATCGAATCCGGTGAGGGCGACCAGGCCCACAAGCGGCGGTCGATGAGCCATCTCGACTCGATGCTCGCCCTGTGCGAGACCGTCGACTGCCGACGCGTCCAACTGCTGCGCTACTTCGATGAGGAGTCGGGTCCGTGCGGCAACTGCGACACGTGCCTGACTCCCCCGACCACCTGGGATGCCACGGTGGCCGTGCAGAAGCTGCTGTCGACGGTCATCCGCCTCGACCGGGAACGCGGTCAGCGTTTCGGCGCCGGCCAGGTCATCGACGTGCTGCGCGGCAACGACAATGACCGTTCCCGCGCCTCCGACCATGCCAGCCTGAGCGTATGGGGCGTCGGCGAGGACCTCTCCGAGAGCCAGTGGAAGACCGTCATCCGACAGAGCCTCGCCCGCGGACTGCTCGAATCGCACGGTGACTACGGGGTCCTCGTCCTCGGTCCCGCCGCGGACCCTGTGCTCCGCGGAGAGACGACGGTGTCGATGCGCGTCGATTCCGTGAAGAAGTCCGGGTCGAAGAAGGCTCGCCGAGGTGGCGCCGAGGTTACGCTCGACGCGGCAGGCACCGAGCTGTTCGAGGCGCTGCGGGCCTGGCGGGCCGAACAGGCCAAGGAACAGGGAGTGCCCGCCTATGTCGTGTTCCCCGATGCCACGCTCTACGGCATCGTCGAGGTCAGACCGTCGTCGATCGAAGGGCTCGGCCAGGTCAGCGGTGTCGGGCTGAAGAAGCTCGAGCGCTACGGCCAGGACGTGCTCGAGGTCATCGAGGCGCACTCGGGCTGAACGTGAACGGGACGCCAGCGGCCACGGCGAGTCGCCGTGCGCCTCGGCGGGCAGCTCACCTCCGCGCTCAGTTCGCCTTCGTCACCGTCACGTCGATGGGTGTCGGCTGGGAGACGATGTCGAAGACGGGGCAGTGGGCGTCGACGGTGTGCTGCAGCTCCTGGTAGGCCTCCTCGGAGTCGGGGCCGGTGACTTTCACGGAGATGCGCACGGCAGAGAATCCGGGGCGAACATCCTCGTCAATACCGAAGATGCCTTGGACATCAAGGTCTCCCTCAGCGGTGATCTCAAGATCATCGATCGTCAGTCCGAGGTTGTGCGCGTAGAGCCGATAGACGACGACCTGGCAGGAGATGAGGGCGCCGAGGACGTATTCGACGGGGTTCGGTGCGGCGTCGTCACCGCCGAGCGGGGTGGGCTCGTCGACGGTGAATGTGTGCTTACCCGCCTTGATCACCGAGGACACCGAACCCTCGGCGTGACCCTTCGCTGTGAAGGTCAGCTGCGCGTTCTTCGCCGAGGCGGCGATACGCTCACCCCGTCCCTGTCCCGCGGCGGTCAGGCGTGCCGCACGGTCCTGGGCGCTGATCGGGACGGTCGTGGTCGCGGCTGTTGCGATATCTGTGGTGGCAGTCATCGGGACCCCTCCTTCAGGTTGGTGTTCTCAGACTAGGAAGCCTGCGTCATGGCGCCGGGGCTCCGTCGTCGAAGTTCGCCACGCGACGACATCTTCCCGTCATATCGGGTCACAGAAGGTCAGACGAGCACCGCAGACGGCAACGACGGTGAACGAACTGGTCCGAGGAAAATCATGGGCGGGGAACCCCACCAAGTGTGTAATCTGACAGGGAAACCCCTCCGGGTGCCTCAGCTCGCCAATTTCAACGGCTGCCCACGGTGACCTGGACTCCGTCGAGATGAAGGTGACCGATGACGACCCTTGACCGCGCGGCCTGCGAGACTCGCGACCGCACCGATCCACTCGCTGACTTCCGCAAGGACTTCGTTCTTCCGCCCGAGACGATCTACCTCGACGGCAACTCCCTGGGTCCGCGCCCGGCCGGTGCGGCCGAACGAGCGCAGGAGGTCATCGCTGAGGAGTGGGGCACGGACCTCATTGGGTCGTGGAACTCTGCCGGTTGGTGGGATCTGCCGGCCACGCTCGGGGAGAAGGTCGCCGGCATCATCGGCGGCGGTTCCGGGACCACCGTCGTCACCGACACCACCTCGATCAACCTGTTCAAAGCGGCCTCGGCGGCACTGCGGATGCAGGCCGTGGACTCCCCCGACCGCCACGTCATCCTCACCCAACGGGAGAACTTCCCCTCCGACATCTACATGCTCCAGGGTCTGGCCGAGCAGCTCGGCGAAGAATACGAAGTCCGGCTCGTCGACGACGCTGAGGTCACCGCGGGCTTCCCCGAGACGATGACCGACGAGGTGGCCCTCGTTGTCCTCACCCACGTCAACTACCGCACGGGTCGGCTCTTCGACATGGCCACGACCACCTCGGCGATCCATGCCGGTGGGGCGAAGGTCATCTGGGACCTGTGCCATTCGGCCGGTGCCCTCGAGATCGACCTGGCCGGATCAGACGCGGACATGGCGGTCGGGTGCACGTACAAGTTCCTCAACGGCGGGCCCGGCTCCCCTGCGTACATCTGGGTCGCCGAGGAGCTCGTCAACCGGTTCACCCAACCGCTGTCGGGCTGGTGGAGCCATGCGAAGCCGTTCGAGATGAGCCCGGACTACGCGCCGGCCGACGGCATCCGCCGCTTCCTCACGGGCACGCAGCCGATCGTGTCGATGTCGGTCGCCGAGCTCGGACTCGACATCGCCGGCCGCGTCGACACGGCTGAGGTGCGGCGGAAGTCGCTGGCCCTGTCGGATCTGTTCATCGAGCTCGTCGAGTCCCGGCTCTCCGACCATCCGGTCGAGATCGTCACCCCGCGCGAGCACGCTCAGCGCGGTTCGCAGGTCTCGATCGCCCACCCCGAGGGGTTTGCGATCATGAGCGCCCTCATCGCCCGCGGGTTCATCGGCGACTACCGGGAACCGCACATCCTCCGCTTCGGCCTCACCCCGCTCTACCTCGGCTTCGCCGACGTCTGGGACACGGTCGAGGCCCTGCGCGACATCCTCGACAATCGCCTCTGGGACGACCCGAAATTCCAAACCCGCGGAGCCGTCACCTAATTACTACTGTGAGGATTGATAGTGGCTGGTCTGGGACTGGCTGGCAGAGTAGGAACTGACCGTCCCATCGATCATCATGACTCGAATTACTGCTGACTCAGACGATGTCATCGTCAGGATCTGTCTGATGATCGGTGGGCGGTCGGCCCCGGCTCGGCCCACATCGGTAACTTGATCAGAAGGTTGTCCGTTCCTGACCGAACGTGACTCATCACAGTAGTGTTCCGACGTGACTATCTCCCGGACCGGAGCCGACCGTTCGACGGTCGGACATCATCCGCTCTAACACGGGAGAATCACGAACCGTCATGACTATCATCTCGCACTTGTACGCGTTTGTCGTCGGCGTCGACACACACGCGAAGAACCACGTCTACGCCATACTCACCAACCGCGGTGAGCACCTCGATACCCGCGAATTCCCGACCACGAATACTGGCCTGGCACGCGCGTTGGACTGGGTCGGGCGTCGCACCGGCGGGCACCTGGACACCCTGTGGGTGATCGAAGGCATCGGCACCTACGGAGCGATCCTGGCCGAGAACGTCGCTGAGGCTGGGTATACGGTCGCCGAGGCCGCGAGCATGAGTGCCCGCGACCGTCACAGCACGGGTAAGGATGACCAGATCGACGCCCGCAGAATCGCGACCACCGTCCTGCCCTTGGAGCAGTCGCGGCTGCGCGTGCCCAGACAGGCCGATGGGCCGCGTCAGGGACTGCGGATCCTCGTGGGTGCCCGCGAGTCCATGACGCGGGAGAAGACCCGCACCATCAACGCGCTGACCGCGTTGTTGCGGGCGAACGATCTCGGTATCGATGCCCGACGGAAACTGTCAGTCGCCAAGATCCGCACGGTGTCGAAATGGCGGGGCCGGAACGAGCCTGTGGCCCGTTGTGAAGCACGTCGGGAAGCGATCCGGTTAGCCAAACGCGTCATCGAACTCGATGCCGACATCAAGGATTACGCCACACGGATTCTGGCTCTGGTGAAGGACAGTCCTGCCGCTGTGCTGCTGGCCCAGCCGGGGATCGGACCGATCACTGCCGCCGTGTTCTATCTGGCGTGGTCTCATCCAGGACGGGTGCATTCCGAGGCTGCGTTCGCGAAGCTGGCGGGGGTGAATCCGATCCCAGCATCGTCGGGCAATGTGGTGAGATTCCGACTCAACCGCAGCGGGGACCGCCGGTTGAACTCCGCGTTGTACATGGTGGCCATCACGAAGCTGTCCTTCGATGAGGAGACCCGAGCGTACATGGCTAAACGACTTGGGGAAGGGAAGTCGAAGAAGGAGGCTATCCGGTGTATCAAGCGGTTTGTGGCCCGGAGAGTTTATCGGCTTCTCGAGGCGACGAGCGTGGTTGGGCAGGCCGCTTGACAAGCATAGAAGGATCCTGACGGCGGCCCAGCAACCTGGCGCGAGGTTGCTGGGCCGCCGTCACCGGTGTTTGGGGCTGAGATCAGAGCACGTCGGCGTAGACACCGAAGAGAGGTTCGCCGGTCGCATTCCTCGGCCGGTAACCTGCCAGGGTCTTCAGCACGGGAGCGTTGCGCTCACCGGTGAGCGGATCGAGATCCATCACAGCGCACCGAGGAATCGGAGTTCCGATTCTCACGCTCACATCGCCGAGGCTGACCGTCTGGCCCGCCCATTCCTCCTCCACATAGGGTTCGTCCGTATCGATCACGAAAGTGGCGCGGAATCGTGCGGCTTGGGCGACAAGATCGGGAGAGTCGGGATGCGATTGTGCCATCCGTCGGCTCAGATCGCGCAGCGACGCCGTCGTCAGGATCGAGACCGGTGATCCGTAGACGACTGCGCCGCGAGGTGCTCGGGCCAAGCGCACCGTTGTGCCGAGCCACTCCGAGGCGAGGTCCGAGTGCGGTCCTTCGGTGAGTTCGAGGTCGACCGGTCGTTTCCAATAGTCGCAGGTCAGGCGCTCGCCCGACCTCCGCGGAACTCCGCGGACCGAACGCCCGTCGGGCAGAGCCATCGTCAGTTCGGCGCCCTCACCACCGCTGCCGCTGCCATCACGGCCACCACCGCCGCTGCCGGGGCCACCCCCGCCGCCACGCACAAGCGACGTCGCAATCTGGATGAGTCGCGGATTCTGCACGGTCTTGAGCACGCGTCGGTTCTCGACGTCGACGAGGCAGAACTCGCGGTCACCGACCGGACCGCCGGAGTCGATCACCGCGCCCGGCCGAAGCTCGTACCGAGTCCCCTTGATGTGGGCGAATCCGACCGACCGCACCCCGAAAGACCGCGCAGACGTCGGTGACGGCGGCCCAGCTACGTGGCGCCAGGTTGCTGCGCCGCCGTCAGGTAGCAATTGGGGCATGGGGGTTGGGTCTTCCGGTGAGGACGTAGGCTCCGATGGCTGCCGATCCGATGACGAGCACCGTGCCGCCGATGATGACAGCCTGCGGGATCGTCGCGATCGTGCCGAGCACACCGACGGTCACACCGGAGAACGTCTGCATCCCGGGGCCGAAGGTCGCGTAGGAACCGATGACCCGACCGCGGATATGTGTAGGTGCCTGCAGCTGGATGATCGCCATCTCCGTCGACTCGGCAGTGATCTTCGAGACTCCCGCGAGCAGCAGCATGACCACGGCCAGCCACAGATGTGAGGTGAAGGCGAAGACGATCGAGGACGCCCCCAGCCCGGCAGCGGCAATCGTCGCGGCCGTCGGCGTCGGCGGCACCCAGCCGGTGGCTTCGAGCAGGAACCCTCCGAGGACCCCGCCGGCACCCATCGCGAAGAGCAGCACTCCGTAGGTGAAGTCGCTGTCCCCACCGGCTCCGGTGAGCAGTCCGCCGAAGACGAGCATCGAGGTCTGGAGCACCGCTCCGATCGTGGTCGAGGCGGTCGCTGCAAGTAGGAGCATGCCGATGATCGCCCGGTTGTGGCGCACCTCGGCGAGGACTTTGAACGACTGGATGAGCGTGGTCCGCGCGGTGCGCACCCCGCCGCTGCGCAGGTGCCCGGTATAGGGAGTGCGGATGAGGAAGATCGTCAGCGGCAGGTAGAAGACGATGTTGACGAAGATGCCCCACGTCGGCCCGAGCTCGAGCAGCAGCGCCGAACCGACGACCGGTCCGAACAGGATGCCGAGACTGCGGAAGGTCGCATTGAGCCGCACCGCGCTCGGCAGTTCGTCACGGTCGACGAAGTCGTGGAGCATCATCTGCTCGGCCGGACCCCACAGACAGCCGGCGAGCCCATGGATGACGAGCAGCACGCACGCCTGCCACAGCTGCAGGGAGTCGGTGAGGAAGAGGATGCCCCAGCACAGGGACACGAACATGAACAGCCCCTGCCCGATCTGGATGAGCCTGCGGCAGTCGAAGCGTTCAGCCAGAGAACCGGCATAGACCGACAGCAGGAGGAACGGCAGCCAGTGGCTGATGAGCTGGAACCCGACGAGCGCGGGCGACTCGAACTTCTGCCACAGCACCCAGTAGGTGATGACATGCTCGATGTTGTCGCCCATCATCGCCAGCCCCGAACCGACAAGGTACGGTGCCGTCGACCAACTCCGCAGCACGCTGAATCGTCGGGGCCCCGGGCGACCGCCGCTCATCTCTTCTCCGCTCACCCGCCCCATTCTGGCACCCCGTCGACGACAACCGAGGTAAGCTTCCGCACCGTGGAACTCCACCTCGCCGAGGCGGCCCCACCTATCCTTCGTCCGCTGACCTCCCCCGCGGCCACCTCGGTGGCAGCAGGCAACTCCCCTTGATCGCGAAACCAAGCCGGAGCAAGATTGACTCAATCGAGGAGGATCCCCATGACCACAAGCCCCACCGCAGCATCCGAATCAGCGCCGCTGCCGTCCGACCGCCCGAACACCGCCCTCATCGTCATCGATGTCCAGAACGCGGTGATGGAGGCGTCGTGGAATTCCGAGAACGTCGTCGCGACGATCGCCGACCTCGTCGATCGGGCCCGCGCCGATGGCACCGACGTCGTGTGGGTCCGGCACTCATCCCGCGAGCTTCCGCAGGGCACCGATCAGTGGCAGATCGTCGACTCGCTCACCCCCGCCAAGGATGAGTCCATCGTCGAGAAGACCCACGGCAACGCCTTCGAAGAGACCGACTTCGAGGAGGTACTGGCCGGCAAGGACGTCGGCCGGCTCGTCGTGACCGGCGCACAGTCGGATGCCTGCATCCGATCGACGATCCACGGCGGCTTCGCTCGCGGCTACGACGTCACCCTCGTCTCCGACGCCCACACCACCGAGGATCTCAGCGAATGGGGTGCGCCGGAACCGGAGAAGGTCGTCTCCCATACGAACCTCTATTGGGGCTTCGAATCCGGAGCCGGCAGGAAGGCATCGGTGCAGGCGGCGACCGACGTCGACTTCGCGCAACGATGACCCTCCCCCACCGAGGCGGCCGTGAGTTCCGTGGTGCCGACGAGGTGAGTGCCCCACCCGGTTCGATGGGGCTGCTGGCACGCGCGCGGGCCGAGATCGACCGGCTGACCCCGACCGAGGCCCATGCCGAGCAGCAGGACGGCGCGATCATCGTCGACGTGCGCACCGAGGTCCACCGCGACAGCGCCCCCTCGATCCCCGGATCGCTCGCCATCGACCTCACCGTCCTGCCTTGGCGACTCGACCCGAGTTTCGACTGGGCCATCCCCGAAGCCGACAGCCTCGACCGACGTTGGATCCTCATCTGCCGCCACGGTTACTCCTCGTCCCTGGCCGCCTGGAACCTCGCACAGATGGGGCTGACCCGTGTCGTCGACGTCATCGGCGGATTCGACGCGTGGAAGTCAGCCGGCCTACCGACCACGAACGCCCCACCCGATCGCCGGCCCTGAGACACCAGCACTTCGTCGGCTGGTCGAGACAACGGTTGACCGCCGAGACAACGGCGCATGCACAGGTGTCTCGGCGCTCAACCGTTGTCTCGGCGCTGTGAGGTTAGGCACCTTGGCCTCCCCCGCGCGCAGATCTCACTAGAATGGACGGCGAGTCGCGGACTCTTTGGTGCAGGGCGCCACCGCGATTCCCCGACCACCAGTTCCACAATGACTGGTTCCACAACGACCGGTTCCCGACGACCGGCACCTCTGCGCAAAGGACACTGACATGGCCAAGACCACCATCTGGATCGGAATCATCCTCATTCTCATCGGGGTGATCGGATGGATCGTTGCGGCCTTCGCCAGCGTGACGGCACTCATCCCCGCGTTCCTCGGCGTCGTGCTCGTCATCTGCGGTTGGATCGGCATCAAGCGCCCGAAGATCGGCGTGCACATCGCGCTCGTCGTCGCCCTGCTCGGCGTCATCGGCACGTTCTCCCGAGTCCTCCAGCTCGGCGACCTGTTCGCCGGCACCGCCGAGGTCCCCCTCGCGATCATCTCAAGCACGCTCACCTTCATCCTGCTCATCGGCTACATCGTCGCCGGCGTCCGCTCGTTCATCGCCGCACGTCGCACCCCGAAGGGCGCCGAGGCGGCCTGACCCACCCAGCGTGCGCCGGGGAGATCATCGCCCGGCGCACCGCGCGCGGCCACCTGGTGGCATCATGGGGTGCATGAGCGAAGACAAGCGCAGCATCGAACTGACCAGGATCGCCGAGAACCACTACCGTGCCACCGCACCGAGTGGGGCGAGCGTCGAATTCGGCCGCGGTGAGGGCCTGATGAGCCCCGTCGAGCTGCTGCTCGCCGCCGTCGCCGGATGCTCGTCGATCGACGTCGACACCGTCACCAGCCGTCACACCGAACCGACGAAGTTCGACGTTTCCGCGATCGCGGACAAGCTCGACGAGGATGGGGCCTCCCGCCTCGACAACGTCCACCTCGACTTCGATCTCGCGTTCCCCGATGACAAGGACGGGCGTCGGGCCGATTCGCAGATCGAGAAGCTCGTCGGGCTCTCCCACGACAAGTACTGCACGGTCTCACGCACCGTCGAGCACCCGACGAACGTCGACTTCAGCATCCGCCGCGACTGAGCTCGCGGCTCGGTGACGGCACCCCCTCGCCGAGGTGGTTGAATCAGGTCTCAGCCAGCCTCTTCTTCTCGACCTCGATATCGAAGTCAGCGGCGGGCCACTGCGGGTCGATGTCGTGGAGGGCGTCGAGCAGCAGACGCTGCACGGCCAGGCGCGCATACCATTTCCGGTCGGCGGGGACGACGAACCAGGGAGCCGCCTCGGTGGAGGTGCGCTCGAATACGGTCTGATAGGCCTTCATGTAGTCAGGCCACAGGAGTCGTTCGTCGACGTCGCCGGGGTTGTATTTCCAGTATTTGTCAGGCCGGTCGAGGCGTTCGGCCAGGCGGTCCTTCTGCTCGTCCGGGGAGATGTCGAGCATGACCTTGACGATGCGCACTCCCGCCTCGGCGAGTTCGGCCTCGAAGTCGTTGATGGCCTCGTAGCGGCGTTCGATCTCTTCCGGTTCGGCGAGTTCGCGGACCTTCCCGATGAGCACATCCTCGTAGTGGGAGCGGTCGAAGACTCCGATCATCCCTGGCCCGGGCACGCGGGGGCGGATCCGCCAGAGGAAGTCGTGGGCGAGCTCCTCTTTGCTCGGCTTCTTGAAGGCGGCGAGTTCGACACCCTGCGGGTCGACGGCACCGACGACGTGCCGGACGATTCCTCCCTTGCCGGCGGTGTCCATCGCCTGGAGCACGAGGAGCACAGCAGGGCCGGTCTCATCATCGTGGTGAGCGGCGAAGAGGCGTTCCTGCAGGTCGTTGAGTTCGTCCGAGAGCGCGGCGAGATCCTTCTTCCCGGATTTCTTGTCCCCGTCATAACCGGGGGTGCTGCGGGTGTCGACCTCGTCGAGGCGGAATCCCTCGCCGACCCGAAGCAGCGGGGCTGGGTCGGTCGTCCAGTTGCTCTTCGGCGTGCTCATGCGTTCATCTTTGCAGGTGAGCACGACCGCGTCTATACCGTCGAATCACCGATGGACGGTCCTCTGCTCACCGCTGCGGCGGATATTGAGGACGCTGCGGTGGATGGTTGGGCCGCGGGGGCACAGACGGTTGAGTTCCCGGCTGCATCGGCTGCTGCCGAACATCGATCCCCGGCAGAGGACTGTCGTTGGTCAGCCCGCGGCGACGGCGGTCCTCCAAGTACTGCTGGTAGGACTCGGCGCGCTCTGCGGCACTCACCGATGGTTGAGTCCAGTCGATGACGTTGCGCAGCATCGCGAGGACCGTGAGCACCGCCAGCCCGGACAGTGCCACGGCAGCCCAGATGATCGTCGAGGGCCCGGTCGCCGGGTTCTCGAAGATGTGCATCGCCGCGAACGGGAAGATGAACATGGTGCCGAGATAGGGCACCAACAGCCACAGCGCGAATTTGAATCCTCCGATGACCATGAGCATCACGACGCTCAGACACCACGACATTCCGCCGATGGTGAAGAACAGCAGGAGCAGGATGCTGGCCGGATCGCTGGCGAGTTCCCCGGAGACCGTGCCCGGAATCGCCTGATCGTCGAGGAAGAACGGCCATGTCATCATCACCGCAGTCACGATCATCCCACCGCAGAGCACGCCGAGGACGACGAGCGGGATCAGGCCCGTCCGCCGGAACCCTAGATCGATGCGTTTGAACTCGACGAAGAGGAACGGGAACATAAAGACGATCATCCCCGCGCAGATCCCCGCCCAGATCGGGTCCGCTTCGACAGTGTCATCCAAGCTGCCCTTCTCCCGCAGCAGGCCCTTCGAGGCGAGCCAGACGCAGAGAGTGAAGAAGACCGCTCCGAAGAGGCAGACGCCGAGGATGCGCAGAAAGTCCCGCGCCCACGTCGGAACAGGTTCCATATCGTCGGCTTCCATCCCATCAGGTGACGGCAGCGGGTGCGGTTCAGGCCGTGGCGTACTCATGATGTCATGATGCCAGAGGACAAGGCTCCCGATCCCTCAGAACGTGTGCCGAAACCGTCACGCCGCCGACCCGGGCCAGCGCGGCCGGCTGCCTCAGTCCGGCTTCCGGAACACCGACGGCAACTTCTTCACCCGTCGTCCGGTCTCTCGATACGACCATGAGCGCATCGGCTGGGGTACCCGCCATTGCAGCTTCCACGCGAGCATGCGGAAGCCGAAGGCGGCGGCCGCGATGATGAGTGAGGTGATCCCGCCCAGCCATCCGGCCACCTCGGCGAGGATCGTCAGCCCCGACCCGAACAGGGCGGGGATGAGGTAGAGGTCGGTGCCGCGGAAGATCGCGGGGTCCTCGCTGGCCACGGCGTCGCGCATGAGCCCACCTCCGCATGCGGTCAGAGCTCCCATGAGCAGCGCCACTGGGAAGTTCGCTCCGGCGCCCAGAGCGACCGTCGTGCCGGTGACGCTGAAGAGGCCGAGACCCATCGCGTCGAAGGCGACGATCCAGATCCGGGCCCGACTCATGTGCCGACCGATGATGTAGACGAGCAGCGTCGCGATGAGCGGAGGCGCGAGATAGACCGGATGGGCGAGGGCATTCGGCACACGGTCGAGGAGGACATCGCGGATCATGCCGCCGCCGATGCCGGTCATCGTGCCCAGCACCAACCCACCGGTGATGTCGAAGCTGCGTCGGGCCGCCAGCAACACACCCGAGACCGCGAAGACGAAGGTACCGGTGAGGTCGAGTGCGAGGAAGATGACTTCCTGCAGGTTCAGTTCCACATCGGCTCCTGGGCTGGCTGGTCGGCTCGCCGTCCACTGTAATCGGCGAACCCCGCACTGTCAGGGTCGGGCTAGGCTGAGACGATGACGCAGCCGACCATGCTCCTCGTCCACGGCGCTTTCGCCAATTCCTTCTCCTTCGCTCCGTTGCAGGCCGAGCTGGCCCTCCACGGGGTGCGCTCGGCCGCGGTCGACCTCCCTGGTCACGGGTTCGCTGCGACCTTTCCGGCCGGTTATCAGGCACCGCAGGATCTGGCTGGGTTCACCTCGGCGCCGGGGTCGATCAGGGGTGTGACCTTGGCAGACAATGTCGCCCACCTCGCCGAGGCGGCCGCCCGGGCCAAACAGCACGGACCGGTGATCGTCCTCGCCCACAGCCGCGGCGGCGCCGCCCTGACCGCACTGGCCAACGACCGCCCCGACCTCATCGACCACATGGTCTACGTGTCCGCGTGGGCACCGGTGTCACTGCCGGCCGCCGACTACAACGCCGAAGAGGAGATGGCCGCCGTCGACAGTGCCGCACTGGCCCGTGCCCTGGCGGGCGATCCCGGCGAGCTCGGACTCCTGCGCTGCAATTTCCGCCAGGCCGACCCCGAGGTCCTCGCCGGACTCAAAGATCTCTTCTGCGCCGACGTCAGCGACGACGAATTCCGCGTCGTCATCAACTCCCTGCAGCCTGATGAGAACCTCGACGCGGGCGGAGCCGATGATCGGGCGCAGGCGGAGACATGGGGCACGATCCCACGAACGTTCGTCCGCCTCGGCGAGGATCGCAGCATTCCCGTGGGAATGCAGGACCGCCTCATCCGCGAGGGCGATGCGCTCACCCCGGACAATCCCTACCGGGTGCGCACGCTCGACTCCTCCCATCTGGGGTGGATGATCCGCCCCGCCGAGGCGGCCGTGACCTTGGCGCAGATCGTCGCCGAGGTGGCCGCGCAGTCCGACTGACACAGTCAGGTGGGCCGGATCCGTCCGGGGTCCCGCGATGGTCGGACCCGTACGGGGCCGGACGGCTCAGCTGAGCTGGAAGTTGTCCGGGTTCTTGTACGGTTCGATGTCGACGACCGGGGTTCCCTTGCCCATGAGCAGCTTCGAGATCGGGCAGCGGGCGTGAGCGCGGGCAGCGTACTTCTCAGCATCCTCGTCCGAGACTCCATCGATGGAGATGAACGCGTGCGGAGCGAAGTAGAAGCCGTTGCCGGAGGGTTCCTTGTGCAGTTCGACCTCGACGCGGACGCGGGACAGGGCGTCGAGTTCGTTGACGGCGAGCACGACCTTGAGCGTCTCACCGAGACAGGTCGACCACGCCATGGCCAGGAACTGTTCGGGGTTGTTTCCCTGGTCGACGTGCGAGGTCGGAGCCGTGTTCAGCGTCTGTCCGTCTTCGATCCGCACCTCGCCGGAGGTGCCGCCGAGGTTCTCGACCTTGGCAGTGTAGATGGGCGCGCTTGCGCTCTTCGGCTCGTCCGCGTCTTCGCTGCGAGCCTGCGGCTGGGCGTATCCGGGATTCTCAGTCATTGCACCATGGTACGACGGGCACGCAACAAGTTCACTGTGCTTTCGGTGAATGGACCGTGACCTCAGCCTGATCCGGTGCCGCCCGCCAGCACGCACCCGCGACCCATCCGCGACGGGCCAGGCTCCGAATGACCAATATGAACCGAACTCGGAACGGAACTCACCGTATCCACTTTCGCCTCCGCGGCGCGCTTGCCGGGCTGGCGGCGACTCTGGCGATGTTCGGCCTCGCCGATGTCCTCGCGTGCGCCTTCAGTCCGAGCGCCGCACCCCTGCTCACCCTCGGGCAGGCGATCATCCCCCTGGCTCCCCCTGCGGTCATCAAACCCGTCATCGCCCTGTTCGGCGACAACGACAAGCTCGTCCTCGTCCTCTCCACCGGCCTCGGCGCGCTCGTCCTCGCCGGGCTCATCGGGGCGGTGGCGGCCTCCCGGCGGCGACTGGGCTTGGCGCTTCTGCTCATCGCAGGGCTCGTCCCCCTCGCCGTCATCATCCTGCGCCCCGAGGCAGGCGCCCTCGATGTCATCCCCACGCTCGTCGGTCTCGCAGTCGGCCTCGTGGTCTTCGCCCTGCTGCTGCGTCTCGGCGGGTTCGCCAGTCCCGCCGAGGCGGCTGACCGTTCCGCTACCGAGCCCGGTTCGCCGGGCACTTCAGCGACGTCGAATCCGCTCAGCCGTCGCCGCTTCTTCAGCCTGGCCGGTGCCGTCGGTGCCATCGGCGCCGCGACCATCGCGGCCGGTCAGACCGTCGCCTCTCTCGCCCAGGACGCCGGGGCCGCTGTCGCCAAACTCGTCCTGCCCACTCCCGCCAAGAAGGCCGCCGCGATTCCTGCAGCTGCGAGCACCGGCGTCAAGGGAACAGTTCCGTTCGTCACCAAGGCTGCGGACTTCTACCGCATCGACACGGTTCTCGCCCCTCCGGTCGTCGACCCCGAACAGTGGTCTCTGCGGATCCACGGAATGGTCGATGAGGAGGTGACACTGACGATGGACGAGCTCCTCGACCTGCCCCTCGAGGAGCACCACATCACGCTCACCTGCGTCTCCAACCCCGTCGGCGGTGAGCTCGTGGGCAACGCGACCTGGCTCGGCTATCCCGTACGTGAACTCCTCGCCCGCGCACGCCCGAGTGCTGACGCGGATATGGTCCTCTCGCATTCCTTCGACGGATTCACCGCGTCGACCCCGATCGAGGCGCTCACCGATGACCGCGAGTCGCTGCTCGCCGTCGGGATGAACGGGCAGCCGCTCGCTCCCGAACACGGGTTCCCGGCCCGCCTCGTCGTCCCCGGGCTCTACGGTTTCGTGTCCGCGACGAAATGGGTGACCGAACTCGAGGTCACCCGCTTCGATGAGAAGACCGCCTACTGGACCGACCGCGGGTGGGATGCGAAGGCGCCCATCCTCGTCGCCTCCCGCATCGAGGTTCCCAAACCGTTGGCCACAGTCTCCGCCGGAGACATCCGGGTCGGCGGCACCGCCTGGGCGCAGCGCTCGGGCATCGACCGCGTCGAGGTCAGACTCGACGACGGGAAGTGGACCACAGCCACCCTCGCCGAGGAGGTCTCGATCGACACGTGGCGGCAGTGGCGGGCCGATTTCGCCGAGGTGGAGCCGGGCACTCACACGCTCACCGTCCGCGCGACCGACAAGGACGGCACCGTGCAGACGGCGAAACGCCGCGATTCGATCCCGAATTCGGCCACCGGCCACCACCACATCCAGTTCCGCGTCGAATGAGCCACCCGGCCCCAGCCGACAGTCGCAGCCGATCACCGTGCCCACAGTGCGCGGTTCCAACACCCGGCAGCCACCTCGGCGAGGAATTTCTCAACTTTCTTCCCAACCCACCCATCCATCGGCGCACCTGCTGCGAATACCCAGTACACAGCGAGCAATGGAGATCACTTCACAGCTGTGCGCGAATACGCATCACTGCTAACAGGAGAAGAACAATGAAGACACTGCTTCGCACCCGCACCGCAACCATCCTCTCGGCCGGTGCCATCGGCCTCCTGGCTCTGAGCGGCTGCGGCATGGATTCCGGCTCCGGAGGGGAGGAGTCCGGATCGGATTCCGGCAGCTCCGAATCCCAGCCGGCAGGCTCGGATGAGTCCGAGATGCCCGAGGAATCCGGGGACGCGTCCATGGACGATGCCGACCTCGTCGGCAAGGGCTGCTCGACGTACGCCGAGGAGAACCCCGACGGCGGTGGATCCGTCGAAGGAATGGCGCAGGATCCCGTCGCCACGGCTGCCTCGAACAATCCCATGCTCACGACCCTGACCAAGGCGGTCTCGGGCAAGCTCAACCCCGATGTCGACCTCGTCGACACTCTCAACGGCGACGAATTCACCGTCATCGCCCCGGTCGACGATGCCTTCGCCGATGTGCCGAAGGACGACCTCGACGCGCTGGCCAAGGATTCGGACATGCTGACCAAGGTCCTGACCTACCACGTCATCCCCGGTCAGCTCTCTCCCGATGAGATCGCCGGTGAGCACGAGACCGTCGAAGGCTCGAAGGTCAAGATCTCCGGCGAAGGCGAGGACATGAAGTTCGACGATTCCGGTCTCGTCTGCGGCGGAGTGAAGACCGCGAACGCCACGGTCTACATGGTCGACGCGGTGATGATGCCCGACAAGTGACCGATACGGCCCTCATCACCGAGAGTCGCAACGCAGCGGCCGGGCGCCGATCCGCCGACCGGGGATCGGCGCCCGGCCGCTGTCCGTTCGTCGAACCCGGACACGACCAGACCACCGCCCGCCACACGCCCGATTCTCATCGACGGGAACCCTCACCGTGCTGAGATGGCATGATGGAGCGATGACCTCCGAGAGCGCGACGACGGCCCCCGCGGACCCCAGCGGCGACCTGCTGGTCCGCATCGCCCGAGGTGACCGGGACGCGTTCGAACAGCTGTTCACCGATCAGTCCCGAATCCTCATGGCCGTGATCCTCCGGATCGTCAGGAGCCGATCCCTCGCCGAGGAGGTCCTCCAGGACTGCTTCACCGAGGTGTGGACGCGGTGCTCAGGTTTCGACCCCGAGCGCGGATCCGGCCGAGCCTGGCTGGTCACGCTGTGCAGGAGACGCGCCATCGACTGTGTGCGCAGCGTCCAGTCCCAGCAGGACCGCGACTTCGCCGATGGGATGAAGACCACCGCCGAGGCAGGTGAGCAGGTCGAGCAGACGGTGATCGACCGGGCGGAGTCGGATCGGACGGTCTCGGCTCTGAAGATCCTCCCCGATGAGCAGGCCACACCGATCGTCATGGCCTTCTACCAAGGCCTGACCCACGCACAGATCTCCGAGAACCTCGAGGTGCCGCTGGGTACCATCAAGTCACGGATCAGAGACGGAATGAAGAAGCTGCGAGATGAGTTGGAGGCGGGACGATGAGCACCGATCGTGACTATCTGGCCGCCGGGCTGGCCCTGGGCGGGCTCAGCGATGACGAACTCGCCGAGGCGCAGGCACTGGCCGACTCGGACGCCGATTTCCGAGCCGAGGTCGCCTCATACGCCGAGGTCCTCTCCGAGACCGCCGAATCCGAAGATCCGGTCGGGATCAGCGCGGAGACGCAGGCGGCGATCCTCGCCGTCCCGGACAACCACGAGCAGACCGATCCCGCCCCCGCTGATCCCGGGTCGGTCACTTCCGGACCCATCAGCTCGTCCGGCCGATCCACCTCGCCCGGCCACACGGAATCTTCCGAACCTGCATCATTGGACGCACACCGCGACCGTCGATCCTCGGGGCGATCGTCGCGGCGGCCCTGGATGCCGTGGGTTGCCGCCGCGGCGGCGATCATCGTCGTCGCCGGGTTCGGGGTGACCATCTGGCAACAAGCGCAGCGGCAGAACGAACTCGAAGAGAAGCTGACGGCCACCCAGCAGCAACTCGACGAATCTACCCGCCTGATGGAAGCCAGTGACCTGCAGACCACCACCGCGAAGATGCCGTCGGGAGGTTCGGTCACCGTGCTGTCCTCCAGAAGTGAGCAGCTCATCCGGCTCTCTCCCCGTGATGTGGTGCAGACGACGTCGGCCACCTCGATGCAGATGTGGGTGATCGGGGATGACGGTCCGGAAAGTGCCGGTCTGATGTCGAGCAAACCGGTCACGATCACGGATGAGAAGTTCGCGAAGGGCAGCGTCTTCGGCATCACCGTCGAACCCGAGGGCGGATCGAAGCAGCCGACCACCGACCCGATCGTCGCGATCGACCTGTAGGACCCTGTCGTCGCAATCGACCAGTAAGTCCGACAGTGGCGCTGTGCCCTGCGGACGGGTCGCCCTGGTGCCGTATTCAGCCACAGGGCGACCCGGTCACAGGCGCTGGTTACGCGGGGATCTCGCTGTAGTGGTGCTCTTCGTAGTTCGACTTGAGGTACTCATTGACCGTGTCGTTGAAGTTGATCCAGTGCGCTGTACGTCCGTGAGCATTGAGCTCTTCTTGGCTGTCCCAATGCTCGATGAGCGAGTAGCTGTACGGATCGACTGCACTGCGCCACAGCTGATAGTACGAGCAGCCTTGTTCTCTGTTCGATTCGACGACCATGTGGTTGAGCAGCTTCAGGAAGTCGGCCTCGTGCTCTTGCTTGACGTCGAAGAAGACGTTGAGAATGACCATCTGAGGATCCTTTCTTCTGATGTGCGCAGCATTTCCGCGCATTTCAAGTCTCCTATCAGGCGAAATGTGGAACCATGTCCAGAATGACGCAAAACCCGCAGAGTGAGACACCGCGTCACCTGCGCGTCGGTTTCGTCGTCTTCGACGGCATGACGATGCTCGATGTCACTGGTCCCGCCGAGGTGTTTCGCTATGCCCGACAGGAGGGCCTGAACATCGAGATGCCGCTCATCGCACAGCGAGAAGGGGATGTCAGGACGGCCAGCGGCTTCGCCTTGTCGGGCGCTCAGAGGCCTGAACAGGTCGGCCCCCTCGACATCGCCATCGTGGCAGGAGGTGATGAGCTCCCTCACTCCTACCCCGATGGGCTGTTGGCTGCCGCTGAATCCGCTGCCTGTCAGGCCGGTCAAGTGGCATCGGTCTGCACCGGAGCCTTCGTGCTGGCCGAACTCGGACTCTTGGACCGCAGACGTGCGACCACGCACTGGCGACATGCCGGCACCTTGGCGCGGCGGTTCCCACAGATCGATGTGTCACCGCATGCCATCTTCGTCCGCGACGGGAACTGTCTGACTTCAGCCGGCGTGAGCGCAGGAATCGACCTTGCTCTTGCCATCGTCGAGGATGTGATCGGAGCCGCGTCGACGCGCGAGATCGCTCGGGAACTGGTTGTCTTCATGCAGCGACCCGGAAGCCAGTCGCAGTTCTCGGCGGGCCTGGAGTCCATCACACCACGCGATTCTCTGCTCCACGAGGCAATGACCGAGGTGGCTGCCGATCCGGCACTGGAGCACACGGCAGCGAGCATGGCTGAGCGGGCGTCGCTGAGTCCACGACACCTTGCTCGCCAGTTCTGGAGGGAGGTCGGCACCACTCCTCATCGCTGGTTGCAGTCGGTTCGCCTGCAGCGGGCTCAGAACCTGCTGCTCGACGGCAGAGGCGTCCTCGAGGCGGCGGCCTTCAGCGGACTGGGAAGCGATGACACTCTTCGACGAGTGTTGATGCGTGAGTCCGGGCTGACCCCGCGGGAGTACGTCCGCCGATTCTCGACGACGAAATCCGCTTGACGGACCGATGCGACGGATGCGCGGTGGCGTCCTCGTCTGCTCATGGCAGATTGAGGCGCCGAAGCGTGACTGCGCCGGACCCCAACGAGTAGGCTCGCTTCCACCGTCGGCGAAGGAGCAGACATGACCGAATTCAAGTGGGATCCGGACACCTACCGGGCGCTCATGGCCGAGGAGATCCCTGACTATACGCGCCTGCAGACCGAAGTAGCCGCCGCAGCGGCAGCAGGACACCCAACGTCGATCCTCGATCTGGGCATCGGCAGCGGTTTGACCGCACAGCGCGTCCTCGAGGCCCTCCCGGAAGCGGAGCTGTTCGGCGTCGATGCGAGTGCTGAGATGCTCGCTGCTGCCGAGGCGACGCTCGACTCGGAGCGCACGGAGCTGCGGCAGGGCAGGATCGAGGATCCGCTTCCGCAGGGTCCTTTCGACCTGGTGATGTCGACGCTCACAGTCCATCATCTCGACGGTCCCGGCAAAGCGGATCTCTTCGCTCGCATTGCCGCTGCGCTCAGGCCCGGCGGCCGGTTCGTCCTCGGCGACCTCGTTGTTCCTGTCGATCCGGCGGACGTCGTCACGCCGATCGACTGGGTCGAGGACACTCCCAGCTCCCTCGATGAACAGCTGGCCTGGCTTGCCGAGGCGGTGCTGACCCCTCAGGTGCACTGGCAGCACCGGGATCTCGCCGTGGTGGTGGCGGAGAAGGACTGACCGGCGCTCACCCGGCTCGCTGGGCCGAACCGCTGTGTCAGTCTTCGCGCTCGTCCACCTCGGCGAACCCGGCGATGAGCGCATCGAGCGCGAACTCGAAGCGAGCAGTCGGTGAGCGGCGCGCAGCTGCCGCAGCAGCCTCGGCGAGGCGAGGGAAGTCCGTCCCGGAGATTCCGTCGAGATGAGCCGCCTGACGCAACTCGCTCCCGAGTGCGGCGTGCATGAGGACGAGTTCGTGGACGATGTAGATCATGTCGAGTCCACGACGGGCAGAGAACCCGGCAGCGCAGAGGAAGTCGACGAGAGTCTCCAGCAGAGCGAGATTTCCTATGGTCACCGCCGGTCGAGTCATGACGAGGTCGACAAGGTTCGGATGTGCGGACAGCGTAGTCAGCTGTGCTCGGGCATACTTCCGCAGACCTTCGTGCCACGGCGAGCCTGCAAAATCGAGCGGCGGCGCGGACGCTGAGAGCTCCTCGACGACGGCGTCGAGCAGCGCACCCTTGTTCGGAAAATGGTGGTAGAGCGCCATCGCCTCGACCTTGAGTTCGGCAGCGATTCTGCGCATTGACACGGATGCCAGGCCCTCATCGTCGGCGATGGCGATCGCGGTCCGCACGATCGATTCCGGCCGCAGCCCGGCATGCTGGCCGCGCGTGCGCGGTGCACCGGACTCGCCCCGCTCGCCTCTCGCGGCGCCCTTCCCCACTGGTTCGGCCCGCTTGGCCATCGCCACCGCCTAACTCTCGGGTTTTCCTCCATTGACCTGATCTACAGCGTAAAACTAGCATGAAAGACATGTTTTACGTCGTATAACTGGAGAAAGGACTCCATCATGACCAGGCAGTACTCGCGTTCGACCTTCGTCGCTCTCTGGGTCGGACTCGGCCTCACCGTCATCGCGATCGTGAGCGCACAGCTCGGCAGGCCGATCATCGGCGGACACATCCGCAGCGGATACCCCTCGATTTCCCACAATGAGATCGCGACAGGAGTGGACTTCTATGTCACCTCGCTGACAATAGTCGGCGCACTCGGCCTCCTCGGCTGGGCAGTGACCATCTGGTCTGCGCACCGCGGCAGCCGATGGATCCGGTGGGCGGCCGTGCTGCTGGCTCTCACCGGCACCTCGGTCGCCGCATTCGCTCTCCTCGTGCGCGATACCTCAGGAGACACAGGACTGCCGCCGCTCATCGGCACCATCGGCCTCCTCCCCTGTGCGGCAGGGCTCGTCGCCGTGATCCTCATGTTCACACGATCGGCCACCTCGGCGAACCGGAACGGAGCACCTATGCATCGTTCGCCTCAACCACGCACAGAATGAAGGGAAGACCCATGTCAGCAGCCATCAGCTCCACGACCAACACCCAACCTGACCTGGCGGAGGCAGTGCGCGATGTGCACCGTGCAGGAATGCCCGGCATCATCGCCGAGGTGGTCGACCACGGAGAGACCACGCGTGAATGCGCGGGTTTCGCCGAGGCGGCCACTCGGACTCCAATGACACCCGGGCTCCATCATCGGGTCGGCAGCATTGCGAAGACCTTCACAACGGTGGCCCTGCTCCGGCTCGTGGAGGAGGGGATCGTCGACCTCGACACCTCGATCAGCAGGTACCTGCCCGACCACGTTCCCGGCGAGCGCGGCGAGGCGATCACCGTGCGGATGCTCGCGAACCACACGAGTGGGCTCAACGAGTATCTGCCCATCATCTATGACTCCCTCCGAGCGTTCCCGAACCTCGCGCAGACGAGTCCGCGCAGCCTCGTCGAGCATCAGTTCACTCACTTCGACAGACGAGACCTCATCGACATCGGCGTCGGGGCTCCGTCGGCCGGGGAACCCGGCGACGTGCCTGGACGGTACTCGAACACGAACTATCTGCTTCTCGCCGAACTCATCGAGACCCTCACCGATCGGGATGCTGAGGAATTCATCCGCGCCGAGGTGATCGACCCTGCCGGACTCCACGAGACCTACTTCCCGACCGGACCGGTGCTGTCCGCACCGCATACGAGCCTCTACGAGTCGTGGTTCTCTATGGCCGACCCGCCCGTCGACCTCACTGACTTCGACATGTCATGGGTGGGTCCCGCAGCCTCACTGGTGTCGACGGCTGCCGATCTCAATCGCTTCTTCGGTCTGCTCATCGGCGGTCAGCTGCTTCGCCCGGAATCGCTTGAGCAGATGCAGCGCACGGTTCCGGTCGTCTCGTTCGAGGGCACAACGATCGACTACGGACTCGGACTGCACCGACGTGTGGCCGACGACGGAACAGTCTGGTGGGGGCATGACGGTTCAGTGTGGGGTGGAGGTGCGCTCACGTTCACCCGCGCTGACGCGCATAAGCAGATAACCATTCTGGTCAACGGGCAACGGTGGAACAGCCTCGACGATTCCGGCCGCCCACAGCCGCATCCGATCGACGCAGCCCTGGCCGCTGTCATCGCGTTGGGCATGGGGTGACACCGCCCCTAGTCGTCGCCGCCTCTCCTGCCGCCGGACGCTCCGCCGGCAGCAGGAGAGGCAAGCGCCGATTTCCCCACTGGGGCGGATGCCGACCCGATAGATCACTGTCTAAGCTGGAATGATGACGGAGGACGCGACAGAAGAACCGCGATCGATGACAGGGTTGTCGGACTCGGATCGACGACCGAAGCGGCCCGACCTCTGGCTCGTTGCAGCCCTGGCCACCGGGTCACTCGTCTTCGCCGTGCTCTATGCCGGCAGCGGATTCTGGGAATTCAAGTCTCCCCTGTGGGTCACGTGCCTGCTCTCGATAGTTGTCACCATCCCTCTATTGTGGAGGCGCCGCTTCCCGAATCTCGTGGCCTGGTTCATCACCGCGCTCTACGTCACAGCGCAGATTCTGCAGATGATGGAGCCAGGGGTCTCCCAGATCGTCCTCTTCGTCTCCGTCTATGCGATCGGAGCCTTTCGCCGCAGCAGGCGGGTAGCGTTCGTCTCCCGCTGTCTGCTGTGCCTCGCGATCTTCATCTACGTCGTCGTCTCCGCGGCACTGCAGTTCCAGGACCTCGGTGATCTCACCTTCGTCCAGTTCGCAGCCGCAACCGGGGTGTCGTTCCTCATCAACGCCGTGTTCTTCGGCGGGGCGTGGCTCTTCGGCAATCGGGCCTTCGCCGGACGACGCCTGCTCGACGATCTCCGGGCCGCCAATGAGGAGGTCCGCGAACAGGAGCAGCAGCTGACCCGCCAGGCACTTGACTTGGAGCGCGTGCGCATCGCCCGCGAACTCCACGACGGGGTCGCCCACCACATCGCCGGAGTCGGCATCCATGCGGCCGCTGCGCGCCGCAGCCTCGAGAAGAACCCCGACAAGGCCAAGGAATCTCTTCAGGTCATCGAATCCTCGACCCGTGAGACCGTCGACGAGCTCCGCGCCCTCGTCTACACACTCCGTGATACGGGCACACGCGACGATGCGGAGGCCGATCGCGCGAGCACGTCCGACGAACAGGTGACGCCTTCGGTCAAAGGCAACCCCGGCCTCGGCGATCTGCCCGAGCTCATCGCATCGGCCCAGCGATTCGGTCAGACCGTCGAGTGCACCACGGTCGGGCAGCCGCGTCCGCTGACCCCGATCACGGAGATGTCGATCTATCGGGTGATCCAGGAATCCCTGACGAACTGCTCCCGCTATGCGGGTGCCGGCGCCGAGGTGGCCGTGCGAGTCCGCTACGGCACCGCTGATCTCGAGGTCGAGGTGAGCGATACCCGCGGTGCCGAATCGACAGCCGGGCGATCGCCCGGATCGACCGAGCGGAGGGCCGGTGCAGCCGGCCGATCCGAGGGAACCGGGCTCGGCATCATCGGGATGAGAGAGCGCATGAATGCCCTCGGCGGCAGCCTCGAAGCCGGACCGAAATCACGCGGCGGTTGGCTTGTCCGGGCACGGATCCCCTACCCGCGCAGCACCTCCGGAGTCACCTCGAACACCCCGGAAGAATCCTCCCCCGCTCACGAGAACCCAGCAAAGGCACTGAGATGATCCGAGTTCTCCTCGTCGACGACCAGTCGATGGTCCGCACCGGCTTCCGCACGATCCTCGAAAGCGAGGACGGCATCACCGTGGTCGGCGAGGCCGAGAACGGGCAGGTCGCCATCGACAAGGCCCTCGAGCTCTCGCCGGACGTCATCTGCATGGATGTGCAGATGCCGGTCATGGACGGGCTCGAATCCACCGAGCAGATCGTCCGCCGCGGCTCGTGCGGAGCCGTCCTCATGCTCACGACCTTCGACCGCGACGACTTCCTCTTCCAGGCCCTGGCCGCCGGAGCCAGCGGGTTCCTCCTCAAAACCGCCGAGGCAGAACAGCTCATCGACGCCGTCACCGCCCTGGCCGCCGGCGACGGCCTCCTCTCCCCCGAGGTCACCCGCCGAGTCATCGAACGCTCGGTATCCACGCCGGAACCGGCCACCCCCACAGCCCCGGAACTCGAACACCTCACCGAACGCGAATTCGAGGTGCTCCGACTGGTCGCGACCGGAGCGAGCAACTCGGAGATCGCCGCGCAGCTCTTCGTCGGCGACGCCACCGTGAAGACGCATGTGTCGAATCTGCTGTCGAAGCTCAACATCCGCGACCGCATCCACGCGGTGATCTGGGCGTACGAGCACGGTGTCGTCACGATCGGCTGTCAAGACAGGGCACAATAAGATCGTCCATCTGCCCATCACGGCCTCTCCCTCGCAGGCAGGGGCGCGATTTCACCCGTTCGGCTGATCCCAAAGCACCGATCTCCGCATAGCGTTGAAGCATGATCACCTTGGAGAACATCAACCGCAGCTTCGGCGACAAGCAGGTGCTCCACGACCTCAGCTTCGACATCGGCGACGGACGGATGACCGGCTTCGTCGGCTCGAACGGTTCCGGCAAGACCACGACCATGCGGATCCTCCTCGGCGTGCTGGCCGCCGACTCCGGATGCATCACCGTCGACGGAACCGCCATCACCCCAGTCCACCGCAGCGCGATCGGCTACATGCCCGAGGAACGCGGCCTCTACCCGAAGATGCCGATCATCGACCAGCTGATCTACCTCGCCCGCTTCCACGGACTGACCCGCCATGCCGCGAAGAAGCGCGGACTCGAACTCCTCGAAGAACTCGACCTCAAAGGCGAACCCACCGACACCCTCGAATCCGTCAGCCTCGGCAACCAGCAGAAGGTCCAGATCGCCGCGGCCCTCATCCACAGCCCACAGGCCCTCGTCCTCGACGAACCGTTCTCCGGACTCGACCCCACCGCGGTCGAACGCACCCTGGCAGTCCTCACCTCATTCGCCGCCTCCGGCGCCCCGGTGCTCTTTTCCAGCCACCAGCTCGACCTCGTCGAACGCCTCGTCGACGACATCGTCATCATCAACGACGGCCACCTCGTCGCCGCCGGCACCACGGACGAACTGCGCCGCGAACGCAGCTCACCCGAATGGACGCTGCAGACCGACGCGGACACAGGGTGGGTGCGCGAACTCCCCGACATCACCGTCATCGAGTTCGACGGAAACTGGGTCCGCTTCGCAGCACCGGATACCACCACCGCCGAGGCGGTCCTGAGGAAAGCGCTCGACGTGTCCTCCGTGTCCTCGTTCGCTCCGCACATCGTCCCCCTCAGCCGGCTCTTCCAGGAGGTCACGCAGTCATGAGCACAGAATCCCTGACCCGAACAGACACAGCCGGGAACCGTGCCGGTTTCACCACCGCGATCGGCCTCGTCATCGAGCGCGAGATCATGGTCCGCCTCAAATCCAGGGCCTTCATGATCTCGACGATCCTCTCGATCGTCATCCTCGGAGTCCTCGTCGGGGTCTCCGGGGCACTGCCCTCACTCTTCTCTTCCACCGACAAAGTGGCGGTCACCTCGGCGGGGGCCGAAGCCGTCAAGGGCATCGATGATATCGAGCCCGTCGTCGTCGATGACGTGGACGAGGCGAAAGCCCTCGTCACCTCCGAGAATGTCGATGCAGCCGTCGTCGACTCGGAGGACTCCCCGACCGGGGTCGCAGTCCTCTCGCTCCGCTCGGCCCCCGAGTCGCTCATCGCCTCGCTCAGCCTCACGCCTGAGGTCGAGCTTCTCGACCCCGACGCTCCGGATCCGGCCCTGACGTACTTCATCGGGCTCGGCCTCGGACTCGTATTCTTCATGGCGGCGATGACCTTCGGCAATACGATCGCGTCCTCAGTGGTCGAGGAGAAGCAGTCACGCATCGTCGAGATCCTGCTCGCCTCCACCTCGGCGCGGGTGCTCATGTTCGGCAAGGTCATCGCGTGTACGATCCTCGCCTTCGCCCAGATCGGACTCACCGCCGTTGCGGTCCTGGCCGGCGCCGCCATCAGCGGAAACGACCTCGTTTTGGGCAAGGTCGCCGAACCGATCGCCTGGTTCGTCCCGCTCTTCATCGTCGGTTTCGTCATGGTCGCAGCCCTCTATGCGGCCGCGGCCTCGATGGTCTCGCGCACCGAGGACCTGCCGTCGACGAGCACGCCGATCATGATGCTCATCTTCCTGCCGTATATGGCCGTCATCATCTTCTCCTCGAACGAAGCGGTCATGGGGGTGCTCAGCTACATTCCGTTCTCGGCGGCGGTGGCGGTTCCGATGCGAGTCTTCCTCGGCACGATCGAGTGGTGGGAGCCGCTCGTCTCACTGCTCATCCTCGCAGCCACGACACTGTTGGCCCTGGTGCTGGCGACCCGGATCTTCGAACGCTCTATCCTCCGATCGGGCCCGAAGCTGTCGTGGGGTCAGGCGCTGAAGCGGGGCTGAGTCAGACATTCGATTTCATGTTCGTCGACATGACGAATGCATCAGAGGTCAGTGGTATGATTGCAGTAATCGTTCGGCCCGCCTCGGATTTGTTTCTGGGAGTGGGCCGGATCTATTTCTGGGACGGTGGATATCGTGGCGCAGAGTCTGAAGCCATGGCTTTCGATCGAAGACCAGGTCAACCAGCTACGCAGCCGTGGCATGGAGATCGAGAATCGAGACCAAGCAAGCCATGCACTTGAGAGCATCGGCTACTACCGCCTCAGTGGGTACTGGTTCCCATATCGAAGCTTGGATCCGCGGCGTATGCATCAGCGACTCGATGCTTTCCTTCCCGGCACAGACTTCGCGGAGATTCTTGCCCTGTATCGCTTTGACAGCGCGTTGAAAAGACTGATTTGGATCGCCATCGAGGTTGTTGAAATTGCTTTTCGGAGTCGAATCGGCCATCTGCTCGGCAGAGCAGGCCCGCTTGCTCATACTGAGCCAAACAACTTTCGTTCAAATTTCGACCACACCAATTGGTGGGCTACAGCAGAGAGCCGAATCAGGCGGGCACGCGGCCGCGACGCATCGGTCGACCATCATTACGACAACTACGGAGGAGAAGTACCACTGTGGGTTCTTACCGACCTACTTGATTTCTCCGACGTATCCAAGCTCTATGCCGGGCTGACGTCGCCAGATCAGAGAGAGATAGCCGAGTGGTTCGGTGTCACGATGGCAGACGACGCTTCAAAAAGCTCCCGAACGAGTTGGAATAAGCACCCGCCGTTAGCGAACTGGCTGGAACATCTCACTACAGTTCGGAATATCTGTGCTCATCACGGCAGGCTTTGGAACCGTCAGCTGGTCCCGATCGGAATCGCCCCTCGTGTCCAGCATCTACCTGCTTTTGCTGAAATTGCTCCGACTCTCGACCCTTCTCGCCCGGACACTTGGCAGGTTGAACGGGTGTATGGAACTATCTGCATCATCTCGCAACTCTTGAACCGAATCGAGGCTAAAAGCACGTGGCGAACTGACGTCGACTCGTTAGTCACTGATGCCTTCCCGACAGGCAGATATCGAAGCGTCTCCGAAATGGGCTTTCCGACGGCCGGCTGACCTACAGCCACCCGTTGTCGCGGGCGATGCGTGCGGCGTCGGCGCGGTTGCGGGCGTTCGTCTTCCCGATCGCTGCCGACAGCCGATTCCGCACCGTCCCGGCGGAGAGGAACAGCGTCGCGGCGACCTCGTCCACGCTGGCGCCATCGGCCGCCGCCCGCAGAACATCGGTCTCCCTCTCCGTCAGCGGAGAGGCGCCGTGCATCGACGATTCGACGACGAGCTCGGGATCGATGACCCGCAGACCCGACATCACCCGGCGGATGCCCTCGGCGAGATGCTCCACCGGAGCATCCTTGACCATGAATCCGTCCACCTCGGCGTCCATCGCCCGCTTCACCCATCCCGGGCGCCCGTAGGTCGTGACGATGATGATCTTGACCTGCGGAAACTCCTCGTTCAAGGTGGCTGCGACCTCGAGCCCGTCGGGACCCGGCATGTCGACGTCGAGGAGGGCGACATCAGGGCGAGACTCCCGCACCGCCGGCACCACCTCGTCGCCGCGGGCACACTGGGCGACGACCTCGAGGTCGGCTTCCATCCCGAGCAGTGCGGCGAGCGCTTCACGGACCATCCTCTGATCGTCGGCGATGAGCAGGGTGGTCATCGTGTTGGCTCCTCACCGTCGGGGACGGCAATGCCGCCGTCGTCGCGAGCGACCGCGTCGCCACCAGCCTCCCGGGCGACCGTAAGGACGAACCCATCATCGGTCTTCTCCGTGCGCACCACAGCACCGACCGTTCGCGCCCGTTCGCGCAGCCCGTGCAGGCCGGTGCCTGCCCCCACCTCGCCGAGGTTGGTCGTCCTCCCGCTGCTGTCGTTGCGCATCTCGAATCGGGTGGGATCGAGCGTGATCGTGCAGCGCCCAGCTCGGGCGTGGCGGAGGACGTTCGTGCTGCCTTCGCGCACCGACCATGCGAAGAGCTCACGCAGCTCAGCCTCGACGTTATCGACCGAGGTGGGTGCCTCGACGGTGATGCCGTCGGCCCGTAGTGCCCGCGTCGCCGTCACGAGCTCTTCGGCCAGAGAGATCCGCCTGGTGCCCTGAACCGTCGTGCGGACGTCGGCGAGCGCGCCGCGTGCCAGGGTCTCGATCTCGCTGATGTGGGTGGCCGCCTCCGGGTCTCCGGCAGCCTGGAGCTTCGCAGCCAACTGCGCCTTGAGCGCGATGACGGTGAGCGAATGACCGAGCACGTCATGGACGTCTTGGGAGAGTCGCAGCCGTTCGGCCTCTCGTTCGAGGCGCCGGTTCTCCTCCTCCGAGGCCCGGGCGGCTCGGGCCCGGTCGCCGGCGACGAGAGCCATGACCATGGCGAATCCGGAGATCGAGATTCCGAAGGTCGTCCCCCAGTCATGAGTCCACCCGGGCACCAGACGTTGGGCCGCCTCGGCGACCAAGAGGGTCGAGCCGGCGATGACGAGTCCGGGGATCACCTTTCGCACGGACACCACGGCGATGACGGAGATGTAGGCGAGGAACGACAGGCCTTCCTCGCCGACCAGCGGCACCACGATGACGGTGATGATGACCATGAGGACGATGGCGGCGTTGACGATGGCTCTTGCTCGACGCGTCGGTGTCGATGTGGCATCGCGGACGGTTCGGGAGAACGCCCCCAGGCCGACGCCGCCGGCCACCATGGCGATGTAGAACACGACGGCGAAGATGATCGTCAGGCCCAGACCCCACAGTCGCGCCGTTCCGTCGAGTCGCGACGCTGCGTTGAGCGGATAGGCGAGGAACACGAGCCAGAAGATGGGGAAGAACCAGCTCATGAACGTGAAGGGACGCTCATCGGTCTCAGTGCTCATCACTGCCTCCTGCCAGACCACGACCACCGCTGCCGGTGTCGGTCATGTACCGCGCCTCACACTCGCGCGGTGTCCTTGCGCAGCGCCCACGCGGAGCCTGCCACGAAGATCGCCAGCCAGACGACGACGTTGACCACTGCCCACTGATCGTAACCCCCGCCGAGCGGTGCGCGGGCGATCTCACCGGCACCGTAGGCCGGGGTGAAGTGCGCGATCGTCTGCAGGGCCTTCGGCCAGATCTCGAGGGGAACGAAGAGTCCGCCGATGAGCGAGAGGATGCCGAGAACCATGCTCGAGACCTGGATGGCATTCTCCGCCGGCAGCAGGTAGCCGAGCATCACGCCGAAGGCCGCGAACACCGAGGAAGTGAGGATGACGAGGAGACCGGACAGCAGGAGCGTGCCCAGCGGGGCGTGGACGCCGGTGATCGCTGCGAGGACGAAGACGACGATGACCGATACGGCACCGAGCATCATCGACACGATCACCTTCGTGAGGATGTACGCCGCGGGGTGCAGCGGTGTGAGCGCGAGCTGGCGGCTCCAGCCGAGTGCCCGTTCCACGGCGACCTGGGCGCCGCCGGTGGTCGTAGCCACCATCGCCCCGTACGTCGCCAGGGAGACCGATATGTAGAGAGCGGCGTTCGTGTCCCCGAGCATCTCGCCCCGGTTCGACACTCCGAAGATGAGGTAGAAGACCGCGGGCATGATCATCGTGAAGATGAGCGTGCGCCGATTGCGCAGCTTGCGGATGAGTTCGAGCCGGAGCAGGGTGGCGGAGAATCCGCCGAAGCTCGGCGGGCGGCGCTTGCTCAGTGAGTCGAGGAAGCTCGCCGAGGTGGCGCTGGGCTCGGCAGTGTATGCAGGCTGGGTGGACATCTCAGGCCCCTTTCGTGGTCAGGCTGATGAAGGCGTCCTCGAGCGAATGCGAGGAGATCTCAAGATCGGTGCAGGCATGGTCGAACAGCGTCCTGGCGGCAGTATCCGAATCGCTCGTCCGCATCTTCAGGCGCCGACCTTGGACATCGATGGATTCGACCCCGGCCAACCCGACGAGGAGGTCGAGCAGGTGACGCTGCCCCGTGTCGTCGCCGATGGGCAGGGTCGCGCTCACGGTCTTCGCGGCCGCCATGGCTCTGATCTCGTGCGAGGGGCCGTCGGCGACGATCCGACCGCCGGCGACGAGGATGACGCGGTCGGCGAATTCGTCGGCCTCCTCGAGGTAGTGGGTGGCGAAGAGGATCGTCTTGCCGGTCAGGGCGTCGGCGCGCATCTCGTGCCAGAAGTCGCGGCGTCCGGTGACGTCCATGCCGGTGGTCGGTTCGTCGAGGACGATGAGCGCAGGGTCGGGCAGGAGGGCCATGGCGAAGCGCAGGCGCTGCTTCTGCCCACCCGAGCACTTCTTCACCGTGGCGTTCGCGATGTCGGAGATGCCGGCCCGTTTGAGCACGAGGTCGACGTCGAGGGAGGACGCGAAGACCGCCGAGGTGTACTCCACGGTCTCGCGGACGGTGAGGTCATCGAGGAGTCCGCCGGTCTGCATGACCGAGCTGACGAGTCCGCGGGAGACCGCCCCACGAGGCGGCATGCCGAAGATCTCGACACCCCCGACATCGGGGCGGGAGAGTCCGAGCAGCATGTCGATCGTCGTCGTCTTGCCCGCGCCGTTGGGGCCGAGGAAGGCGACGACCTCCCCAGGACGGATGGTCAGACTGAGGTCGTCCACGGCCTTGAGGTCGCCGAAGGATCTGGTCAGGTGGTCTAGGGACACAGCCGGAGGGGTCTCGGTCGAGGTCTTTGTCGAAGTCGTGGCAGCCGGAGCGGCTGTTCGGGGCGTCGTCGGTGAAGTCATGTTCTCAGCCTAGAAATCTCCGCCCGCTGGCGCTGATGCCAAATGTCACCGAATCAGGAGTGCCATTTATCACCGGTTCACTCAACAGTCGCGAGCGTCGACAGACGCAGTTCATCAAGTTAACTCAGGCTTCACCTTGCCTCCACCCGACTTGTGAGAACGCTGAGTAGGTTTGAGGGCGACTGCTCACACGCGTCTCTCACAGAACCGTTCGTGCCCTGCCATAGGAACTCCTCTGACCGTTTCGGCACCGTACGCACGTGCACCTCAACGAAAGGACAGCAATGGCCAGGCCGTCTCTGCGGTTCGCCGCGGCGACCGAAGCGCTCGGACTCGCGCTCTTCGGTTTCACCGCCCCCGCCGCTCAGGCTTCGGGAATCGATGCCCCCGGGGGAGCTCGCCAGCTCGACGGCGACAACACCGATGCCATCCGGGATGCGGTGGAGGATTCCGGTGCAAAAAACGTCATTCTCCTCATCGGCGACGGCATGGGCGATTCGGAGATCACCTCCGCCCGCAACTACGCCAAGGGCGCCCACGGTCGCTTCGACGGCCTCGATGAACTGCCGCTGACCGGCCAGTACACGACCTACGCGGTCAACAGGGACACCGGCAAGCCGGACTACGTCACAGACTCCGCGGCGAGCGCGACCGGTTGGTCGACCGGAACAAAGACCTACAACGGCGCACTCGGCGTCGACCGGAAAGGCAACCCGCACAAGTCGCTCATCGAAATGGCCCGCGCGAAGGGCATGAAGACCGGCGATGTCTCGACCGCGGAGATCCAGGATGCGACACCGGCCGCGCAGCTGACTCACATCAGCGAACGCGGCTGCTACGGGCCCGAGGAGACGAGCCAGGACTGCTCGGGTGAGGCGCTGGAGAACGGCGGACTCGGGTCGATCAGCGAGCAGATCCTCAATGCTCGCGCAGATGTCGTCCTCGGCGGCGGTTCGGCTTCCTTCGAGCAGAAGGCCGTGGCCGGTGATTGGAAGGACAAGACGCTGCGTGAGCAGGCGGAGGATCGCGGCTACCAGCTCGTGAACGACTCCGACTCGCTCGACGGTGTGACAGAGGCGGACCAGGATTCGCCAGTGCTCGGACTCTTCACAGAGGGCAATTTCCCCGTTCGCTGGGAGGGTCCGAAGGCTACGCACGGAGGCGGCACCGAACCGGCCGTGAAGTGCAAGAACAATCCCGAGCGCACCTCGGATGTGCCGAAGCTCGACCAGATGACGAGCAAGGCAGTCGACCTGCTCGACAACGATGAGGGCTTCTTCCTCCAGGTCGAGGGGGCCAGCATCGACAAAGAGGACCACGCGGCCAACCCGTGCGGTCAGATCGGTGAGACCGTCGACCTCGACGAGGCAGTCAAGGCCGCCCTCGACTTCGCGAAGGAAGACGGCGAAACCCTCGTCATCACCACCGCCGATCACGCTCACACCAGCCAGATCGTCAGTGCCGGTACGGACACCCCGGGTCTCACCCGGACCCTGACCACCGCCGACGGCTCCGACATGACGATGAACTACGCGACCGCCGACGAAGAGGAGTCGCAGGGTCACACCGGTACGCAGATCCGCATCGCCGCCTACGGACCGGGCGCGGCCAATGTCGTCGGGCTGACCGATCAGACGGACCTGCACTACACGATCGCCGACGGCCTCCGGCTCGATCGCGATGCCGAGGTGCCCGGTGACCCGGGCGATGACGCGAACGGCAATGACGACTCGACCGGAACAGATGACGCTAACGGGTCCGACGACGCGGGTTCGTCCGATGCCGGCGGCAATGACGGTTCGGCCGGCTCCCAGGACTCCAACGGGTCCGACGATTCCAACGGCTCGTCTGACGCTGCAGGCGGCGGAAGCGGTGCGAACGGCGGCTCCGAGGGCGGCGAAGGCAATGCCGGTTCCGACGGCGGTGGCGAAGGTCCGGGTCTGGCCGGCGGTGGCGGCGGAACGCTGCCGCGCACCGGCGTCGAGATCGGTGCCGCGATCTTCTTCGGCGTGGCCGCGATCATCGGCGGATCGGCCCTGATCCGCATGGCCAAGCGCCGCGGTATCCTCCCCGCCTGAGCCTCAGGCGAGGCACCTGAGCCCGGGCGCACCACCCGACGCTCGACCGCACCATCTGAGTCACCGCGCGTGACCGCGGACGATGCCGGACGTTCCCAGCGGAGCGTCCGGCATCGTCCTTCCCGTACCCAGGTCGACCTGGCAGAGTGAGCACATGGAACCCCTCGAGCTGCCCCTGACCACCGACCGTCTGCGCATGCGCACTTACCGCGAGGACGACGCAGCGGCCCAGCTGCCGATCTTCTCCCGCGAGGACGTCTCCCGGTTCCTCCTCGAAGATCCCTGGACCGCCGAGGTGGCCGAGACCAAGGTCGCTGAACGTCTCCACCGCACGGGGCTCGAGACCGAATCACGGGCCCTGGCTCTGGTCATCGAGACCGCCGATGGTCTCGATTCGCTTGAAGGCTCACGCGTCATCGGCGACATCGCGATCTGGCTCGCCGACGGCAGTGATGAGAAAGCAGAGATCGGCTGGATCCTCGACCCCGCCGTCGGCGGACATGGCTTCGCTACCGAGGCGGCCATCGCCGTCCTCAATGTCGCCTTCGATCATTACGGTCTCCATCGGGTGTTCGCGCAGATGGATTCCCGGAACACCGCCTCGGCGAACCTGGCTCAGCGGATAGGGATGCGGCAGGAGGCGCACCTGCGCAAGGATTGGTGGTCGAAGGGCGAATGGACGGACACCCTCATCTTCGGGATGCTCGCCAGCGACCGCCAGACGGCCTGACCGGCCACCTGCCTCGATTTTCTGAGATCTCGGACTCTTTATCCCAGCGCCCGTCCGCTCGCCTCCTCCCGATATGAGAGTCTGAGGTGGCCGTGGCGCCGGACAACACGATTGTGTGGACAGGAAGACGGCCACGAGCAGTCGAGAGAAGAGGACAGCAGACACCGATGGCTCCAGCCGACAAGGACCGCAATGAGGCGCTCCCCTCGTACGACCGCGACAGCGAACACGGAGACAACACCGCGAGCGCGCACGAAGAGAACGCGGGCCTGCGCAGAGGCCTGACCGCCCGCCACATCCGTTTCATGGCACTCGGCTCGGCCATCGGCACAGGCCTGTTCATGGGCTCCTCGGAGTCGATCCAGGCCGCGGGACCCGCAGTGCTGCTCGCCTACATCATCGGCGGTGCCGCCGTGTTCATGGTGATGCGCGCCCTCGGCGAACTCGTCGTCCGCCACCCCGTCTCCGGATCGTTCGGCCAGTATGCCTCCCGCTACATCCACCCCTTTGCGGGATTCCTCGTCGGCTGGACCTTCGCCTTCGAAATGGTCCTCGTCGCCGTCTTCGACGCCACCGCGATCGGCGTGTACATGGGCTTCTGGTTCCCGGGTGTCCCCCGTTGGATCTGGGTGCTCGCCGTCGTCTTCTTCATCGCCGCGATCAACATGATCGGCGTCAAGGTCTTCGGAGAGCTCGAATTCTGGTTCGCGCTCATCAAGATCGTTGCGATCATCGCCCTCATCGCCGCCGGGGTGGCCATCATCATCTTCGGCTTCGGCATCGCCGACCACGATCAGATGGGCCCGCAGGCCCTGTTCGCCCACGGAGGCTTCTTCCCCAACGGGTTCTGGGGTCTGCTCGCATCGTTCACCATCGTGATGTTCGCCTTCGGCGGCATCGAGATCATCGGCGTCACCGCGGGAGAGGCGCAGAATCCGAAGCAGGTGCTGCCGGCCGCCATCAACTCGGTGCCGGTGCGCATCCTCCTCTTCTACGTCCTCACCCTCGGTGTGATCATGTGCATCCTGCCGTGGAACCAGATCACCTCCGAGATCAGCCCCTTCGTCGCAATCTTCGACTCGGTCGGCTTCAGTGCGGCGGCCGCCATCCTCCAGGTCGTCCTCATCACGGCAGCCCTGTCCGCCATCAACGCCGACATCTTCGGCGCCGGCAGGATGCTCCACGGTCTGGCGGAACAGGGCCAAGCCCCACGTTCGTTCGCACGCACCTCACCGGGCGGCGTGCCCGTGATGACCGTGGTGACGATGATCGTCGCGCTGCTGGCAGGCGTCGTCCTCAACTACCTCTACCCTGATCAGGCCCTGTTCCTCCTCGGAGCGCTGGCCACCTTCGCCACGGTGCTCGTGTGGCTGATCATCCTCGCCTCCCATATCCGGATGAAGCGGACCATCGCCGAGGAGGCGCGTCTTCCCAGCGAATTCCCCATGCCGTTGTGGCCGGTGGGTTCGTGGATCACGGTTGCGTTCATCGTCTTCGTCGTCGTCATGGTCGGCATCGTCCCCGACTCCCGCCCCGCCCTGTGGGTCGGTCTGCTGTGGGTGGTCGCGCTGTGGCTGTGCTATCTCGCCTTCGTCCGAGGTCAGGGCCGCCGGCCGTACGCACTCACCGACCGCACCGAACCCATGGGGTCCGGAAGGAACTGACGACCCTGCTCGCAACTGTCCGCGCCGTCGCCAGATCTCACGGCGTCCGACGCCGCAGCGTCAGCGAGCCGACGATGACGGCGCCGACGATCCAGCAGCCGATGAAGAGCACCCGCAGCCAGATATAGGCGTCATCCTCGTTGCCGGTCGACACGGCATCCAGGGCGTCGATCGCGTGCGAGAGCGGCAGCCAGTCGCCGATGATCTCGAGCACCTCGGGCAGCTGGTCTCGAGGCAGGAAGATCCCGCCGAGCAGGATCTGCGGGAACACGAACACGGGCATGAACTGCACGACCTGGAACTCCGTGCGAGCAAAGGCGCTGGCCAGCAGGCCCAACGCCGTGCCGAGCAGGGCGTCGGCGATCGCGACGACGAAGAGCAGTCCGACGGATCCCTCGATCTCCAGACCGCACACCAGAGTCGCGTAGCCGACGGCCACGGCCGTCTGCACCACAGCGAGCAGCCCGAAAGCCAGGGTGTATCCGAGGATGAAGTCGCCGCGCCCCAACGGCATCGACAGCAGCCGCTCCAGCGTTCCGCTCCGACGCTCGCGCAGGGTGGAGATGCTCGTGACGAGGAACATGACGATGAACGGGAAGAGCGCGAGCATCGCCGGGCCGATCCTCGCGAAGACATCCGTCTCGTCGAAGATCCAGGCGACGAGACCGATGAGGAGGCTCGGTACCACAAGCAGCAGTGCGATCGTGCGCGGATCATTGCGGATCTGCAGCAGGACTCTGCCGGCTGTCGCGAAGGTGCGGGTCGGGGTCATCGGACACCTCCTCTGCGGTCTGCGAGAAGTCGCGTCCGCGGGTGGGCCGTCGACCGCGCATCCGCTTCGATGATGGCGAGGAAGGCGTCCTCGGCGGTGTCCTCTCCGGTGGATTCGAGCAGTGCGCGCGGGGTGGTGTCCGCGATGAGTTCACCCTCGCGCATGAGCAGCAGCCGGTCACAGCGGGTGGCCTCGTCCATCACGTGGCTGGAGACGAGGAGCGTCGTCCCGTCGTCGGCGAGGCTGCGAAAGATGTCCCAGAGGTCGGCGCGCAGCACCGGGTCGAGACCGACGGTCGGTTCGTCGAGAACGAGCAGCTCCGGGGAGCCGAGCATCGCCGCTGCCAGAGAGACTCGGTTGGCCTGCCCGCCGGAGAGCGTTCGGGCGAGCCGGTCGGCCTCACCCTTGAGGTCCGTGCGTTCGATGACTCGATCGACATCGGCGCGTGGCGCTCCCTGAACCCGTGCGAAGTAGCGGAGGTTCTGGCGCACGGACAGGTCGTCGTAGACGCTCGCCTGCTGGGTCATGTAGCCCACTCGGTGGCGCAGAGTGGCGCTCCCCGCCGACTGTCCGAAGACCGTGATCGAACCGCCCGCGACGATCTGGACGCCGACGACGGCACGCATCAGCGTCGTCTTGCCGCTGCCGCTGGGGCCGAGCAGCCCGACGATCGCCCCCTTGGGCACAGTGAGGTCGAGTCCGTCGATGACCATCGACTTCCCGCGCTTGACGCGCAGGCCGCGAGCCTCGACTAAATTATTCATCATATGATGAATTAGACGCTTCGTTCGCTCTCCCGTCAAGACCCGAGGTGTCGTGATCGGGTTCGATCAGTCCTCCGCCCGCACCCCCTCGATGTGGCCCTGGACAGCCGGGATGGTCGACGCGATGATCTCATCGATCGATCGCGAGACGAGCGGTTCGGCCTCAACGACATGCCGGAGAATGAGCACTCCGGCGATCTGGGTCATCACCATCGATGCCCGGCGACGCGCCTCCTCGGAGTCGACACCGCCGCCCTCGATCCGCTCGGCCACCGCCGACATGAGTTCGCGCAGCAGGAACTGACGAAGGAGCCTGCCCGCGGCCGAACCGGTGACGACAGAGCGCAGCACGGTCACGCCCACGTGTTTGAGCTTGGGGTCCTCCCACGCCAGCAGCACCGTGCGGACGATCGAGCCGCCGAGCTCGGGAAAGGGCGCATCGAGAGCCGCGGCGATGATCCTGTCGGGGCGGACGGGAAGCCTGACCACCTCGGTGAACAGGGAGGCCTTCGTTTCGAAGTAATGGTGGACGAGAGCCGCGTCGACCTCGGCCCGTCGGGCGATGCCGCGCATGCTCGTGCCGTCGTAGCCGTTGTCGGAGAATTCAGCGGCGGCCGCCTCGGCGATCTTCGCGCGGGTGTCGCCGCCCTGCCCCTTGCGCGGGCGCCCCCTCCGGCGGGGCGCCGAATCCGAATCCACCACGCCTCACAGAATAGCTGGTCTTCTCTGGTCCGGCGCCGGAAGTGACGATATACTTCCTACATGGAAGTAACTGATTCGGTCTGGTCGATCGTCCGCGATCTTCATCGAGTGGCACTTCTGCAACGTCGCGCGGGTGCGGAATCGGCGCTGGGCACCGTTGCGCTCGGCGTGCTCAACCTCGCCGCGCAGGCCCCGGTCACCCCGTCCGAGGCGGCTCGCGAGCTTCACGTCCCACCGCAGTCGATCACCCGAGCCGTGGGCGATCTGCTCGATCGTCGACTCGTCACGCGACTCGGCCGCCCCGGCGACGGACGCTCGTATTCGATCGAGCTCACCGCCGACGGAAGGGCGGCGCGCACACAGTTCCGTGCCGAACTCACGGCCGACTTCGCACGCCATCTCTCGGACTGGACCGAGGACGAGATCACCGGATTCGCCCACCAGCTCGGCCGACTGACGACCTCCCTGGCAGAGGACCCTGCCGTCGAGTCAACACCGTCGAGGGACGCTCGCGCAGCGGCCGACGACGAGCCATCGCGAAGCGCCTCGCGGCCCAATCCATGGAACATCCGATGACCGATTCAGTGGACCATCCGATGACCAGCTTCGACGGTGGTGTCGAGCGCGAGGGCTGCTGCGATGCCCTCATCGTCGGCGGCGGATTGGTCGGTCTTGCCGCAGCGGCCTTCCTCGCACAGCAGGGTCTCGACGTCATCCTTGCCGAGAGGCACCCGTCGACGTCACTCCACCCCAAAGCGCGACTGGTCAATGTCAGGTCGATGGAGCTCTACCGCAGCCTCGGCATCGAGGACGAGATCCGCGCCGCCGGAGAGCCGAGCGGCGGGTTCACCGTCGCCGACAGCCTCGCGGACTCACACGTTGAGTGGATCCCGCCGGCCGAGAATGCAGCAGCCGAGTCCCGACTCAGTCACGTCGGCGCGTATTCGTGCGACCAGCAGAAGATCGAGCCGATCCTCCGTGATCGTGCGACAGGCCTCGGCGCACTCCTCCACTTCGGAACGACGGCCACCGACATCCGCCAGGATGACAGCGGCGTCGCAGCAACGCTGCACCGCGACGGTCGGTCCTCGAGCATCCGCGCCCGATTCCTCGTCGCCGCCGACGGCGCGGAGAGCCCGATCAGAAAGCAGCTGGGCATCGCCATGCTCGGCGAAGGGGTGCCGGGGACAGCGGTCAGCGCCCTGTTCCGAGCCGATCTGTCGCCCGCACTGCGCGGGCGTCACGTCGACGCGCTCATGGCCCGCAATGCCGAGGCCTTCCTCTTCGCCCGCGGCAACGAACGGGAGCGACTGTGGCAGCTCGGCACCCACCTGCGACCAGAGTGGGGCGTCGATGCCGGACCCCAGGAACTGGAAGCACACCTCCTACCGTTCATCAGGGAGGCGACCGGGCTGCCCGACCTCACCCCCGAGATCGACAGCGTGCTCCTCTGGACCGCCGGTGCGTATGTGGCACAGCGACTGTCCCAAGGACGGATCTTCCTCGTCGGCGACGCCGCTCACCTGATGCCGCCCTATGGGGGATTCGGCGGAAATACGGGAGTTCAGGACGCCCACAATCTCGCCTGGAAGATCGCCGCAGTCTGCCGTGGCGAGGCCGGAGGCGAGCTGCTTGAGACCTACGCGGCAGAGCGGCGTCCGCTGGTGCGGCTCATCGTCGACCAGGCTCTGCTGCGTTCGCGGAAATCTCCCGGCCAGTCCGCGCCGCCGGACCAGATCGACGCCGACACGCTGACCTTGGGCTTCGCCTATCGAGGCCTCTCGGCGGAGTCGAACGAGGCCGATCGATCCGCGACGACCGGAGACCGCTCTGCGTCGACGGCCGTCGAAGATCCGGCCGCGCCGAGCGGCAGGCCCGGCACTCGCCTTCCCCACATCGGACTCCACGGCTCCCAACAGAGCACCCTCGACCTTCTCGACCCGCTCCGCTTCACCTTCATCGCGGACCGTGACAGTCGCACTGCCACAGCGCTGGACGATCCTCCAGGGACCGGCATCGCGGTCCGTACCGTCGATCCGCGCACCATCGACCCACAGCACCGATGGGTCTGGGACAGGATCTATTCGGGGTCGGACTGCGACGGCATCCTCGTGCGACCCGATCATGTCATCGCGTGGCGAGCGCCGAAGGACCTCGCTGACCCTGTGTCCGCTGTCAGCAGTGCACTCGCGACCGCCTCAGGTCGCGGTCCACAGTGGCATCAGACCCATGATCAGCCCTCAGACCGTGTGACCTGAGCCTCCAAAGGTCTGGACAACGATCCGCCGAACCCGGCAAAGGTCTGGGAAACGGGCCTCTGTTTGGTCAGGACCACCTCGGCGAGGGCCTAGCGTGGGAGGCGGAACAGATGTCGGATGAAAGGTTCCACGGTTCACATGTTCAGGCAGTCGTCGAAGCTGGCCAATGTCCTCTACGACATTCGGGGACCCGTCCTCGAAGAGGCCCAGGCGATGGAAGCCGCCGGGCACACGATCCTCAAGCTCAACATCGGCAACCCCGCCCCGTTCGGCTTCGAAGCCCCCGAGGCGATCGTCCAGGACATCGCGGCGAACCTCCCGGTCACGCAGGGATATTCGGATTCGCGCGGAATCCTCTCCGCCCGCCGTGCCGTCGTCCAGTACTACGAGACCCGCGGTATCCGGAACCTCAGCACCGACGAGGTCTTCCTCGGCAACGGCGTCAGCGAGCTCATCACGCTGAGCCTGCAGGCCCTGTGCAATCCCGAGGACGAGATCCTCGTGCCCGGCCCCGACTATCCGCTGTGGACCGCCTCGGTGGCATTGTCCGGCGGCACGCCGGTCCACTACCGCTGCGCCGAGGAGAACGCGTGGCAGCCCGATCTGGCCGACCTCGAATCCCGGATCACCGAACGCACCCGCGGCATCGTCGTCATCAACCCGAACAACCCGACCGGTGCGGTGTACTCGAAGGAGACGCTGCAGAAGATCGCCGACATCGCCCGCCGCCACGGTCTCATCGTCTTCTCCGACGAGATCTACGAGAAGATCACCTACGACGGCATCGAACTGATCAACATGGCCACCCTGACCGGCGACGACGTGCTGTGCCTGACCTTCTCCGGGCTGTCGAAGGCCTACCGGGTCGCCGGCTACCGCTCCGGCTGGCTCGCGATCACCGGTCCGCTCGAGGACGCCCACAGTTACCTCGAGGGCATCAAACTGCTCGCGAACATGCGCATGTGCTCGAACGTGCCGGCCCAGCATGCGATCCAAGCCGCGCTCGGCGGGCATCAGTCGATCGAAGACCTCATCCTGCCGACCGGCCGACTCGGAGCGCAGATGCAGGTCGCCTACGAAGGACTCAATTCGATCGACGGCGTCTCGGCCCACCGTGCCGACGGTGCGCTGTACATGTTCGCGAAGCTCGACGTCGAGAAGTTCGGCATCACCGATGACGAACAGTTCGCCCTCGATCTGCTCCGCGAGCAGAAGATCCTCGTCTCCCACGGCACGGCCTTCAACTGGCCGAGGCCCGACCACTTCCGCCTCGTCACCCTGCCTTCGGTCGAGGTGCTCAGCGAGGCGATCGAACGGCTCGACACGTTCCTCTCCGGCTACCGCCAAGTGGCGTCGACGACCTGCGAGCTGCCGGTCGTGCGCGAGAACACCACGGTGAAGGGCTCCGCCGCCGCAGGCTGAGGTCGACATCGCCCAAGGTGCGCGGGCACTCGCTGCTCATTGCGACAATGGGACCATGGAAGAGTTCGATGATCCTGTGACAGTGAGTGCTGACTCGATCGCCGAGGTCGTCAAAGGCCTCTCCCACGGCGCTCCCGTGGATCGACGAGTACTTGAGACGGAGCTGGGCAACCATCCTGACCTCATCGACTCTCTCCTCGATCTCTCCGCCAAGATGACGAGGTGGAAGCAGAAAGATCACGAACGTTCCGCCTTACTTGAGAGCGCGTCTGAGCTCATCCGCGTCCGCGACTCGAAGCGACTGCTGCAAAAGCTCGTTGATCGAGCACGTGCCCTCATCGGATGCGATATCGCCTATCTCTCCCAGTACTATCCGGACACCGATGAGTTGCGCGTCCAAGCAGTTCGCGGTGCCATCTCGGCGAAACTGAAAGAACTCCGCGTCCCGCCGGGAATCGGTCTGGCCGGTCGAGTCGTCCACGACCGTGCCGCACATTGGACATCGGACTACGACGTCACCCAACTACCCCACGAACGAAGAGTCGACTCTGCGGTGCAAGCCGAACACATGGAATCGCTCCTCGGAGTGCCTATGATCGTCGACGACGAGGTTCTCGGAGCTCTTTTCGCGGCCAATCGGTATTCGCATGATTTCACCGCCGATGAGATCGCCTTGCTCACAGCTCTGGCCGACCACGCGTCGGTGGTACTCAAGACGGCGCGGCTGATGGGCGATCTCGCTGAGGCGGCCCGCGTCTCTGCTCAGGCGGAAGAGTCGGCTGCGGCGCAGGCAAACACACTTCGGCGGCTCGTCGAGGTCGAGGAACATCTCACTCAGCTCGTCCTCCAAGGAAAGGGAGTCGCGGCAGTCACCGATGCCATCAGCGATCTGCTCGACGCCAACGTGCTTCTCGTCGAGAGCACCCGCCTCGAGTCCTCCGATACTGCCAGGAGTCTCGGCTCACCCATGACCGAGGACATCTTTGCCGGCCCAGACATCGATCGTACGGACCTCATCGTCGCGCTCGAAGAGAGTCGACGCACCGGGCGCAGCGCCGAGGTAGCCGGCGAGTCCACGCTGCTCGCCGCTTCAGTGGCATCGCACCGTCGCCAGCACAGTGGACTGTTCGTCCGCTTCCGTTCCGAGCCTGCTGACGGCGATGCGAACATCGTTGCTCAGGCAGCGCAGTCCTTGGCGCTCATCCGAATGAATGAACAAGCAAGGGCCGACGCAGACAATCGGGCCCGCGGCGAACTCGCCGTCGATCTCATCGCGAATACCCGACGACTCGAGGAGCTGGAGGCTCGTGCACTTTCCAATGACATCGACCTGACCGGACCGTGGCAGCTGACGGCGGTCCGGGTCGAGCCCGACGACGTCGCGCACGTCCGATCCAGACTGACGAGAGTCGAACCCCGGATCCTGCTCACTCAGCGCTCGCCCGGGCTCACCGTCCTCATTCCGAGTTCGGTTCGCAGAGAACGACCAGATTTAGACGACGTCATCACGACCTCAGGAGCTTTGGCCGGCACCATGACGGTCGCTTCCTGGTCCGACGTCCACCGAGCCCAACTCCGAGAAGCGGAGGAGGAACTGTGGTCATGTGTCCGCATCCTCGACGCTCTCGGGCTCGATGACGGCATCCACAAGATCGAGGACTTCGCTCCTTACACCGCAATGTTCGGCAGCGCGCCCGAACAGGTGGAGCGCTTCGTCGAACGCATGATCGGCCCGCTTCGTGATTGGGATCTCCGGCACTCCGCAGAACTCGTCGACACTCTGCGCTCATACTTCGAATCAGGTTCGAGCGTCAGCAGAACGGCGACAGCGTGCTCGATCCACGTGAACACCGCCAAACAGAGACTCGAGCGGATCGACTCCATCCTCGGCACTGGGTGGAGGGCACCTGAACGTGCGTTTCGGCTCCAAGTCGCGCTGCGCCTCGCGAAGCTGGCGTCGGACGACTGAGCCCAAGGGCGACCCCTCCGCTGGACACTGTCTGATTCAGACACTGACGGACTTCTATTCGGTGCGAAACAGCCATATCCCGCTCGAGCCCCGAGTGATTGACTGAACTCTGCGAATCCACTCCACCCGACGATCACCGTCGGCCGATGACGACTCGACTGGAGATACACAATGGCAGAGAACAGCCGCATTGCCGGGTTCAGAAATATGACGGTCGCACAGCGACGCTCGGCCGTCACCGAAGCGACCGGTTTCGACGGTGAGGTGTTCTCGCAGCTTGATTCCTCCGCATTCGAGCCCACAGATGCTGCGAATCTCAGCGAAAACGTGCTCGGAGTCTTCTCGCTCCCCCTGGGCGTGGCCACCAATTTCACCGTCAACGGCACGGACGTCCTCGTACCGATGGCAACCGAGGAGGCTTCGGTCATCGCCGCCGCCAGCAATGCGGCGAGGATCGCGCGGCCGAAAGGCGGTTTCGTCACGAGCTCGACAGAACCGATCATGCAAGCACAGATCCAGCTCATCAATGTCGGCGACCCCCATGCGGCACGTTCACGCATCCTCGAGCGCAAGTCAGAGATCATCGACTTGGCTAACGCCCAGGACCCCACTCTCGTCGAGCTCGGCGGCGGCGTCGCCGATCTCGAGGTCCGGCTCGTCGACGCGCGTACGACAACGTACGTTCTCGTCCACCTGCTTGTCGACGTCCGTGATGCGATGGGGGCCAACGCCGTGAACACGATGGCCGAAGCTGTTTCAGGCACAGTCGCGACGATCGCCGACGGCGATGCCCTCCTGAGAATCCTCACGAACAAGGCCGACCGGAGAATCGCGCGGGCCCGCGCCGTCTTCGACCGGGAACTGCTCGGGGGCGCCGAAGTCGTGGACAACATCATCCATGCCTACGAACTCGCTGCCGCCGATCCTTACCGAGCCGCCACTCACAACAAAGGCATCATGAATGGGATCTCGGCCGTGGTGCTGGCCACTGGGAACGATACCCGCGCTGTGGAAGCCGGGGCTCATTCGCACGCGGTCATCGACGGGCGCTACACATCGCTTTCGGTCTTCGAGAAGACCGCGGAAGGCGATCTGGTGGGCACCCTGGACATGCCCATGCCCGTCGGACTCGTCGGCGGAGCGACGAAAGTCCACCCCGCCGCCCGCGCGGCACTCGAGATCGCGGAAGTATCGACTGCGACGGACCTCGCCGAGATCATCGTGGCCGCCGGTCTCGCTCAGAATCTCGCTGCCCTGAGAGTACTCGCGACAGAGGGTGTTCAACGCGGCCACATGTCGCTCCATGCCAAGAATCTAGCGGCCGCGGCCGGAGCCACTCCCGAGGAGACTGAGTCGATCGTCGCAACTCTCATCGAGGAGAAGGCGTTCCGCTTCGACCGGGTGAAATCACTCCTCGCCGAAATCCGTTCCGGCGGCTCCCGATGAATAGGTCGTTGCCCCAGGAATACTCACAGTCCGGACTCCCCTCCTCCGTCTCTGTCTATGAGGTGAGCGCCCGTGACGGCCTCCAGTCTCAGGATCGAACTCTGCCCGTCGCCACACGACTCGAACTCATCTCGCGTCTCAGCGCAGCAGGACTGACGTCCATAGAGGCCGGCAGCTTCGTCTCTGAACGTGCTGTTCCGCAGATGGCAGATACCCGGGAGGTTTTGGAAGGACTCGATCTCGATTCCGGTATCGCCTACCCGGTGCTCACTCCCAATCAGAGAGGACTCGATGAGGCGCTGAACGCGGGAGCGAGAGACGTTGCTGTATTTCTCAGTGTCACCGAAGCGTTCTCCCGGGCCAATCTCGGTGACACCCGAGAGATCACCACCGAACGCGGACTTGACGTCGCCAGAAGTGCGGTCACGTCGGATCTGCGGGTACGCGGCTACCTGTCGATGGTCTTCGGAGATCCGTGGGAAGGTCCCGTTGCCCCTGAGGAAGTCGCGACCGCGGCGAGACAGCTTCTCGATGCAGGGTGCTCTCGGATCTCGCTGGGAGACACGATCGGCACTGCGACGCCCGGACACGTGACTGTCGTACTTGATACCCTGGTCAGCGCCGGGATACCGATCGATGCGATCGCCCTGCACACCCACAACACCTACGGGCAGGCCCTGGCCAACGTGTACGCCGCTCTCCGATTCGGAGTGACGGAGTTCGATGCCTCGGTCGGCGGCGTGGGAGGTTGCCCGTTCGCACGGACTGCTACCGGAAATCTCGCGACCGAAGATCTGTTGTGGATGCTCGCGGGGCTCGGGATCGCGACAGGTGTGGACATCGAAGCAGCGGCGGCGACCAGTCAATGGCTGAGCGATAGGCTCGGTCGACCTCTGGCCTCTGCCACTTCCTCGGCGATCACCGCTGAGCGAAAGCAGGCATCCTAGACACGCATCACCGACCAGAACGACATCGAACGAGAGAAAGCAGGCAACGATGCCGCAGTTGATCGAAGTGTGGAACGACACAGTCGATTCCCGCCATCTCGTGGGAGGGATCGCGATCGGTGTCGGAATCGCCGTCCCGGCGTATCTCATCGCCGACCGCGCCTTCGCCAGTTCGGGGGACGAAGCCCTCGGACACTCGTACGCCCTACTCGTCGGCATCGTCGGCTGCATCCTCGGCGCAGTCATCGTCGGTTTCATGTTCAAACCCAAACGGGTGATCACGACTACGGCTGTGGAGAACCGAAGCCGACAGGACGTCATCGACGAAATCGTCGAGGAGTACGGTGATCTCGGCGACCCTCGTGAACTCGGTCCCGCCGCACAGCAGGAGGTCAGGGAACTCGGGCTCTTCGATGCCCTTCTCGAGAACCATGAGGCCCGCGCCCACCGAGGCGGTCCGACAGAGTCGCACGACCGCGGACCTGGCGCGAAAGGATCCACCCCGACAGATGGATCAGCCTCCGCTCCGAGCAAGGGCGATGACCAGTGAGCGCGGACCTCATCGAACCGATCCTCTGGGCGGTCGGGATGGCACTGCTGGCCGCTGTTCTCTTCACCGGAATCGGCCTCATCTCGGGTACCGACGAAACCGCAATCGTCGCCCCGCTGGCCCTTCTCGTCATTCTCATCGGCGTTCCTCCGGCCGGCGTCATCGCCTTCTTCCTCGCGGCCATCATCTCCAAGCACATTTCCCATGCGGTGCCGACGACCTTGCTGGGCATCCCCGGTGACACGACGGCCGTGCCGATGCTGCGCGAGGCTCAATTGCTGCGCGCACTGGGAGTGCCGCACATCGCCCTGCAGAAGGCGATCTCCGGCGGAGTGATCTCGGTGATCATCGCAATTCCACTTTCGATCCTCTTCGCCCTTGTCCTCACCCCCTTCGCCGAGGCGATCGGGGCCGCAGCTCCCTGGATCTTCATTGCTGCCGCGGTCCTCGTCGCCTACACGTCGAAGGGAAAGCTCGCCGCCGTCGCCGCTCTCATCCCCTTCGTTCTGCTCATCGTCGGCCTACAGGCGTTCATCATGGAGCAGAAGGAAGCGACGTTCACGACATCGTTCTTCCTCGGCATCGCCACCGGACCGCTGATCTTCGATCTCTTCGCGGCCCTCTCACCCACTGGACGGAAGACAATGACCCAGGACGGCAAACGCGAGTTCACCCTCGCGCCCGATGTCCGCCCCGCCAGTCGCCGTCTGCCGAACCCGCTCCGGACCCTTGATCGTACTCAGATCGCTTACACCAGTGGTTCCGCCGCGATCACGAGCGCCACATTCGTCTTCTCACCTGTCGCCATGGCGGTGCTGATGGGTGAGATCACCGGCAGCCGGATCAAGAACGGCTATCACCGGCTGACCACGGTGATGACCGTGCGCAACGGCACGACAGAATCGACCTATCTCGCCGAGACCCTCATCCCGCTCATCGCGATCGGCTTGCCGCTCTCACCGATGGCCGCGGGACCTGCGGCGCCGCTGTTCAACGCTCCCCCGGTCTACACGCTCGACACCAAGTCCGGCGAGACGAACAATCTCCACGATCTGCTCACGACCGGGCAGTTCGCGCTCTTCGCCGTCATCGCCGCGGTCATCGCCATCGCGATCGCCTACCCATTCGTGATGCGCAATGCCCACCGGGCGGCGACGTGGGTGATGACCTCGGTCTCCCATGAGGCGATCATCGCGGGCTTCGCCGCGCTCATCTGCGTCATCTGCCTCTATGAAGGCGGGCTGCTGGCCCTGGGCGTGACGATCACCGTCGGCCTCGTCGGCGGTCTGTTCAACCGGATGATCGGCATGCACGCGGGTGTCCAGTTCATGGGCTACTACGTTGCGGTGCTCACCGTGCCCGCGATCCTCGCCCTGTGATCCTCGGCAGAGTGTGCCTTCGAGGTCGACCACCAGGCGAAGAAACCCGAATCGTCACAGAAAGTCATAGTGTAGTTATTCGCTGGACTTAGTAGCTATTGTGGTGCGAGAACGAATTGCTCAACAATTGTCGGCACGCGGAAAGGCACCACCATGCGGCAGCTCATCGTCTTAGGGTTCGTCGGACTCATCGCCCAGCTCATCGACGGGTCCCTCGGAATGGCCTACGGGGTGACCTCGACGACCCTGCTCCTCGCGGCCGGCGTCGCTCCGGCAGCCGCCTCGGCGGCGGTGCACTTCTCTGAGATCGGCACCTCGCTCGTCTCCGGGATCTCACACCACCGCTTCGGCAACGTCGACTGGAAGACCGTGGCGCTTCTCGCCGTTCCCGGCTTCATCGGCGCCTTCGGTGGGGCCACCTTCCTCTCCGGACTCAACGGCGACGGTGCTACCCCGTGGATCTCCGGGATCCTGCTCGCCCTCGGCGTCTACGTGATCTGGCGCTTCCTCGCCCTCGGCGGCCGTCGCCCTGAGTTCAAGGGCCGCCCCGGAGTCAAACTGCTCGTGCCCGTCGGCCTGGTCGGCGGCGCCCTCGACTCGATCGGCGGCGGAGGCTGGGGACCCGTGGGCACCACGACGCTGCTGTCCTCGGGTCGCCTCGAACCGCGCAAGGTCGTCGGCTCGATCGACACGAGCGAGTTCGTCGTCGCCGTCGGCGGATCGCTCGGCTTCCTCTTCGCTCTCGGACACGCCGGCATCGACTGGAAGATCGTCGCCGCTCTGCTCATCGGCGGAATCATCGCCGCACCCTTCGCCGCCTGGCTGGTGAAGATCCTGCCCGCCCGCATCCTCGCCGTCGCCGCCGGCGGGATCATCATCCTCACCAATGCCCGCACCATCGCTCTCGCACTCGGTGCCACGACGCCGGTGCTCTCGACGGTGCTCATCGTCCTCGCCGTCGTCTGGGCCGCCCTGCTCGTCCACGTCGTCCGCGTCGAGCGGAAGGTGCGCAAGGACGACACCGCCGAGGCGGCCGAGGTCGTTCCCGTCGCCGGAGCCTGATACCGGCCGGACCCGCCCGCCGGCACGTGGGCTCACACCTGCCGGCGGGCGCACCGGTACCGGCGCCCACTGTTACGATGACGGCATGAGGGTGACCACCAAGTCGGACTACGCGCTGCGCGCTCTCATCGAGATCGCCGCGCAGGGCGACGGCGCACCCATCAGCGCCGATGAGCTCGGTCGCCGACAGGACATTCCGAAGGGGTTCCTCCAGGCCATCCTCGCCGACCTTCGCCGCGTCGGCATCCTCACCTCCGTCCGTGGCAAATCCGGCGGATGGAGACTGACGAAACCCGCCGCCGAGGTGTCTGTGGCCGATGTCATCCGCGCCGTCGACGGCCCCCTCGTCTCGATCTACGGCCAGCGCCCCGAGAACGTCAGCTACGACGCGACTGCGGCCTCGCTCCAACAGGTGTGGATCGCCGCCCGCTACTCCCTGCGGGACGTCCTCGAGCACGTGACCATCGCCCACCTCGCCGAGAAATCGCTGCCCGAGGCGGTCACCGACAAGGTCGCGATCGAGGACGCCTGGAACCCGCACTGACCTGACCGCGCACAGCGCTCACGTACCGCCCGGGCGTTCCACGTGGACCCGGAACCGTCCCACCCTTCACCGCCACTGCCGGGTGACCGTGCGGACGTCGGCGACCACCTCGGCGATGGCGGAATCATGGGCCCTGACGATCGGGTCACGGACGCCCGGCTTCGCCGATGCGGACCGAGAGACCAACAGGACGTCACGGCGGCAGGCGCTCAGCGGCATCGGGATGACCTCGATGTCCGGGTCGATCGACAGTGAGGACTCAGGGATCATCGCGACCGCCAACCCGGCCGAGATCATCCGGTTGATGGCCGCGTAGTCATCCATCCGCATCCCCACCCGGGGCTCGAAGCCTGCGGCGAGGCAGAAGGAGCGGACCACCTCGTCGATGGCATCGCCGGGATCGATGCTGAACGCCCACGTCTGGGACACCAGCACCGTGAGATCGGGCAGGCCCTGAGAGTCAACGGCGATGGGCCCGATGGATTTCGGCACACAGAGGAACAGCCGCTCGGAGTAGAGGTGAGCCGCACTCAGCGCCGTCGGAATCCACGTCCGGTCGAGATCACTCGAGACCAGCAGCGCCAGATCGAGGTCACCGGACTCGAGCCGGGCCACGAGCTTCGCATGCTCGTCCATCGTCACGTCCAGCGCCGCAGTGAGCACCTCGGTCCGATCCCCGGCGACCGCCTCGTCGCGGGTCTGCCAACGCGGACGGGTCTGCAGCTGATCGTGCAGACGGGGAATCACGCGGGCACCGACCGTGGGCACCGCGCCGATCCGGACGGGGACCGCCTGGGAATCACGCCACAGGGCCACCTCGGCGCCGAGGCGCTCACACAGTCCGAGGATCTCGACGGCACGCGACACCACGAGGCTGCCCACGGTCGTCGGGTGCGATCCGCGCGGACTGCGTTCGATGAGCGTGGCACCCAGTGCCCTCTCCAGATTGCGCAGATGGTGGTTGACCGTCGGTTGGCTCCACTGCAGATCCGCAGCGGCCGCAGCCACGGACCCGGCTGCGGCGACGGCCCGCAGAGCGGTGAGTCCGCGCGTGTCCAGAGGTTCCATGACCCTCCCCCATCCGGTCATCCTCGAGCTCCCACCGAGTACCTGTTGAGCCCTCACCCGGTTCAATACTGACTATAGAGCATGGGAGGAAAGTTGCTATTCTCCTCGCAGCACCGGCCTCCTTAGTCTGGAGGCATGACCGTGCATCATGACTCCCCCATTCCCCCGGCCCCGCATTGCTCTGCGGGATCCCTGCCGCATCCCTCCGACGCGCAGTCGCGCGCCCCCTACGCCGAAGCGCTTGCGCACGCGGCCGACCGCAATTCGCTGTTCCTGTCCACCCCCGGACACGGCGGCACGGATGAAGGCATATCCGCCGGTCAGGCCGAGTTCTTCGGTGAGCACACCCTCTCCCTGGACATCCCCCCGCTCTTCGACGGCATCGACCTCGGTCTCGATACCCCGAAGGACGAAGCGCTGCGCCTGGCCGCCGAGGCCTGGGGCGCGCGCCGCACGTGGTTCCTCACCAACGGCTCTTCCCAGGGCAACCGGATGGCCGCCCTGGCCGTCGGCACCCTCGGCACCGGGGTCGTCACCCAGCGCAGCGCCCATTCGAGCTTCATCGACGGCATCGTGCTGGCCGGGCTCAACCCCGGCTTCGTCTTCCCCAACGTCGACGAGGTCAACGGCATCGCCCACGGCGTGACCCCCGATTCCCTGCGCCGGGCGATCCGGAATCACCCTGAGCCGGTCACGGCCGTCTACCTCGTCACCCCGAGCTACTTCGGTGCCGTCGCCGACGTCGAATCCCTCGCCGAGGTGGCCCATTCCGCGGGTGCGGCACTGATCGTCGATGCCGCCTGGGGTGCGCACTTCGGCTTCCACCCCGACCTGCCGGCCTCGCCGGTGACCCAGGGTGCCGACATCGTCATCATGAGCACGCACAAGCTCGCCGGTTCGCTCACCCAGTCCGCGCTGCTCCACCTCGGCGACACCGAGTTCGCCGACCGCCTCGAACCCGCGCTGGCCCGCGCCTTCATGATGACGTCCTCGACGAGTGAGAACGCGCATCTGCTCGCCTCGATCGACCTGGCCCGCCGCGAACTCATGACCTCCGGTGCCGCAATCGCCCAGTCGCTGGAGAACATCCGCCACGTGCGCGCCCAGATCGAGGCCACCGACCGCTACCACCTGCTCTCCGGCGAGTTCCTCAGCCATGCGGATGTCGTCGATATCGACCCGTTCCGCCTGCCCATCGACATCACGGCCACGGGCCTCGACGGCCACACGGTGCGCGAGCGCCTGGCCCAGGACTTCGACATCTTCGCCGAGATGTCGACGGCCACGACGCTCGTCGCCCTCATCGGGATCGGGAAGTCCCCGGACATCTCCCGTCTCATCGACGCGCTCGAAACGCTGCGCCTGGAGACCCTGCGCCTCGAGACCGACACTCAGGCCGCGACGGACATCCCCGCCTCGGCGACCACACTCCCCCCTCTGCCGAGCGCGGGACGCCTGGCGATGCTGCCCCGTGAGGCGTTCTTCGCCGACTCCGAGCTCGTCCCCGCCGCCGCGGCGGTCGGACGGGTGAGCGTGAGCTCGCTGGCCGCGTATCCGCCCGGAATCCCGAATGTTCTGCCGGGCGAGGAGATCACCGCAGAGACCGTCGATTTCCTCCAGGCCGTGGCCGCGAGCCCGTCCGGACATGTCCGCGGAGCCGTCGATTCTGAATTAGGTTACTTTCGTGTGACTAAATTCTGAGTCCGCAACGCCTGCAATCCGCAGCCGGTTTGACCGCACATCTGCACAGGTCCCACTCAGCGAGCATTCGCCGAAGGCCGTTGTCCCGACTGGGGACAGCGGCCTTGCGCGTTTCTGCGAATTTCACATTTACGACGCCACGACGACACGTTTCTGCCATACTCGTGATTGTGACCTGCCTCACGAACTTTATTGACTTGCCTATGCGAGCACGTAAGGATGTTTCGCGTTGTTCGAAACCGAACGCCTCGCCGTCGAGCCCCTCTCGGCGGCCTTGAATATGTCGAAATGAGGACCCACTCATGACAACTGAACACGCTGAATCCGTCCCCGGGGGGAAGAAGCCCTCGCGCCGAGAGCGGAAGGCGATGAAGAAGCGGCTCAAAGAAGAGCACTGCATCGTCGTCGAAACCAAGTCGATCCGCACCGCCATCGGCGGCACCACGGTCGGCAACTTCATGGAGTGGTTCGATTTCGGTGTCTACGGCTACCTGGCCGTGACCATGACCTCGGTGTTCACCGAGGGTATGGACCGGCAGATGGGTCTGCTCGTCACCCTGCTCGGCTTCGCCGTCTCGTTCCTCGTCCGCCCGCTCGGCGGCATGGTGCTCGGACCGCTCGGTGACAAGATCGGCCGCCAGAAGGTGCTGTTCTTCACGATGGCCACGATGGCCACCGCCACCGCCCTCATCGGCGTTCTGCCGACCGCAGCCCAGGTCGGGCTGTGGGTCATCGTCCCGCTCTACCTGCTCAAGATGATCCAGGGCTTCTCCACCGGCGGCGAGTACGCCGGTGCCACCACCTACGTCTCGGAGTTCGCGCCCGACAAGTCGCGCGGCTACTGGGCCTCCTGGCTCGATGTCGGCTCCTATCTCGGCTTCGCAGCCGGTGCGGGAACCGTCGCGATCACCACCGTGATCAGCACGGGCATCGCAGGAGAGAACGCGATGCTCGACGGCGGCTGGAGGATCCCGTTCCTCATCGCCATTCCGCTCGGTGCCGTCGCCATCTGGTTCCGTCTGAAGATCCCCGAGACTCCGAGCTTCGAAGCGAACGAGGACGCCGGTCTCATCACGAAGGACAAGGACGACCAGTACGCCCGTCACGGGCTCATCGGCGTCGTCCGTCACTTCTGGAAGGAGATCCTGCTCGGCATCGCGATCGTCGCCGGTTCGCAGACGGTCGGCTACGCGCTCACGAGCTTCATGCCCACCTACCTCGAGGAGACGGTCAAGGTCTCGAACATCCAGGCCGCCGTCGTCACCATCCCGGTGCTCGTCATCATGTCGCTGTGCCTGCCGCTCATCGGCAAGCTCTCGGACAAGATGGGCCGCAAGTTCGTCTTCATGATCGCCGCCGGTGCCACGATCGTGCTCATCATTCCGGCCTTCGCGGTCATGCAGCTCGGCACGATGACCACCGTGACGATCGCGCTGTTCATGGTCGCGATTCCGGCGGGGTTCTATATCGCCTGCCTGGCCTCGACGCTGCCGGCGCTGTTCCCGACGGCTTCGCGCTACGGTGCGATGGGTCTGACGTTCAACCTCGGTGTGTCTCTGTTCGGCGGCACGACCCCGCTGTTCGCTCAGGCGCTCATCGATCTCACGGGCAACTCGTACATGCCGGCGTTCTACATCATGTTCTTCTCCGTGATCGCCTTCGTGGCCGTGTGCTTCATCAAGGAGTCCGCGCGTCGCCCGCTGCTCGGGTCCTTCCCGACGGTGGAGACGAAGGAGGAGGCCGTCGCGCTCGTGGCCGGTCAGGACGACAATCCCGACCTCGACCCCGATACGATGCCCATCCCGGTCATCCACGAAGTCGCGAAGTGATCCGGCGCCGAGGCGGTTCGACCGACAGATCGCCAGTCGGCTGAACCGCTCCGGCAGCTGAGCGGAAGTTCATCGGCCGGCGTCCCTGCAGGGACGCCGGCCCTTGTCGTCTGGTCCGGCTGCGCTTGGCCGTCTTCGCTGCCGGACGCCGGCGAGCTCAGGAGACGCTGAGCTCAGGAGCTGCCGCGTCTGAAGAAGTAGAGGTTGCCGGTGACGAGCTCGGCGGCAGCGTCGGCCTCCTCTGACTCGATGAGGTCGATGATGCGCGGCAGCTCTCGGGCCGAATCGACGGCGATGTCATCGATCTGCTTCCGGACATTGAACAGTCGCGACTGGTCGCGCAGTCGCAAACTGATCTCGGCTGCCCTGCGGCCGAGGCCGTACTCGAGCAGCGCCTCGTGGAACCTGCGGTCGCGTGTGTAGAACTCGGGCACATCGCCGGACTCAGCCGCGACGATCGTGGCCTCAGCATGCTCGCGCAGCCGAGAGAGCGCCTCAGTGATGGTGACTCCGGGAGCCACCTCGGCGCTCCCCGCGGCAGCCAGCTCGCACAGATTCCGCACGGCGGGGACGGCGAGGAGCACACGGATGCGGATGATCTCCTCGAGGTCGTCCTCGGTGATCGGGACGAGTCGGAAGCCGCGGTTCGGGACTGCTTCGACCGTCCCCTCGGTGACGAGCGACATCATCGCCTCACGCACCGGGCTGAGCGACATGCCGAGTTCCTTGGCCAGGCCCGCTGCGGAGTAGATCCGGTCCTCGGCGAGGTCGCCGGCGGTGATGGCGTCGCGGATGATCGCCAGCGCGTGCTCGCGCAGCGACTGTGCCTGGGGCCGTGCACGGTCCACGTCGACTCCCCCTCCACATCGAAGAACTGTCTGAAACCTATTGACAGCATAACCGCGCAGACGCACGATGGAACCAGGTAATCGGTAATCGATTACCTCACAATGAATCGGTCGGTGCGGCGGCGCAGGTAGGTGCCGCAGCGTCACTGCGCGGCGAATCTGCACAGCTCCGCGGAGCCGACCGACGACGTTCCTGCAATGGAGGAGGAACCCATGTCAGACGACCCGCTGCTCCAGCCCTTCGAACTCGGCAGCCTCACGCTGCGCAATCGCATCGTCTCGACCTCGCACGAACCCGCGTACACCGAGCTCGGCATGCCCAAGGACCGCTACCGGCTCTATCACCGGGAGAAGGCTCGCGGCGGGGTCGGCCTGACGATGATCGGCGGTTCGGGCATCGTGTCGCGGGATTCGCCCGCGGCCTTCGGCAACATCGACCTGTCCACCGACGAGGTCGTGCCCTGGTTGGCAACACTCGCGCAGGACTGCCATGACGAAGGCGCGGCCGTGATGATCCAGGCGACCCACCTGGGTCACCGGTCCTCGAACTTCGCCGGGGACTGGCTGCCGCTGGTCTCGGCCTCACGGACCCGGGAGGCCGCCCACCGATCGTTTACGAAGGCGCTCGAGGACTTCGACATGGACCGCATCGTCGCCGACTTCGCAGCCGCTGCCTCCAGGGTCGCCGAGGCCGGCCTCGACGGGCTCGAGATCATGCATGCCGGCCACCTTATCGACTCCTTCCTCGCTCCCTGGCTCAATGACCGCGACGATGAGTACTCCGGAGAGCTGGAGAACCTCATCCGCTTCCCCCTGCGCATCATCGACGCCGTGAAAGCGGCGGCGCCGGCCGACTTCCTCGTGGGCATCCGCATGGCCGTCGACGAACGTCGCGAGGACGGCATGCGCGAGGACCGTGCCGTCGACATCCTCGAGACCTACACCGCCCACGGCATCGACTTCCTCAACCTCAACGTCGGCATGATCAACTCCGACCGCGAACTCGCCGCGGCGATCCCCGGCATGGGCACCCCCTCGGCGCCCTGGCTCGAGACCTGCCGTCGCATCCGCAAGGCCATCGACATCCCCGTCCTCCACGCCGCCCGCATCGCCGATGTGCCCACCGCCCGATACGCGATCGAGGATCAGTGCCTCGACCTCGTCGGGATGACCCGCGCACAGCTGGCCGACCCGCACCTCGTACGCAAGATCAGCGAGCACCGTGAAGAGGACATCCGCCCCTGCGTGGGCGCGAACATGTGCCTCGACTCGATCTACACCTCCGGCTCAGCCACCTGCATCCACAATCCCGCCAGCGGCCGCGAAGCCGACCTCCCGCAGGAGATCCCCCACGACGTCGCCTCCGACCCCAAGCACATCGTCATCGTCGGCGCCGGCCCCGCCGGGCTCGAAGCCGCCCGCGTCGCCGCCGTCCGCGGACACCGCGTGACCCTGCTCGAGGCCGATGACGCCCCCGGCGGTCAGGTCCGCATCGCCGCCCGATCCCAGCGCAGGCGTGACCTCATCGGCATCATCGACTGGCGCGTCCAGCAGTGCGCCAAGCACGGCGTCGACCTGAGACTGAATACCTTCGCAGAGGCGGCCGACATCCTCGCACTCGACCCCGACGTCGTCATCGTCGCCACCGGAGGAGTTCCCGACGCCGGGTATCCGTTCCGCGAGCAGGGGCCGAGCTTCGACGTCTGGGACGTCATGGACGACCGGCTGAAGTCGAAGCAGCGGGTTCTCGTCTTCGACGATCACGGTTTCTACCCCGCCCTCGACGCCGTCGAACGCCTGGCTCGGGGCGGCGGGCAGGTCACCTATGTCAGCCCAGAACGCACGATCGGCGTCGATGTGGGGTCGATGAATTCCCCGGCCTATCTCCAGGTGTTCTCCGAATTCGGAGTCGAGGTCCGCCTCGGCGAACGTCTGAGCGCGAAGCCGCGGATCCAGGGACACGAGATCGTCGCGGATCTGCGCAACGATTATTCGGATCGGGAGACCGAGATCGTCACCGATGCGGTGGTCGTCGACTTCGGGACGACGCCGAACGATGAGGTCTACTTCGCGCTCAAGCCGTTCTCGTCCAATCATGGGGCGACCGATCTCGACGCATGGGTGCACGGCCGACCGCAGCCGGACCTCCCAGCGTCCATTGGCACTCAGGCAGGTGCCGCAGCGGGTGCGGAGCCGACGACGACTTCCCCCGTCACCGAGGCGGACGCATCGTTCGCGCTCTATCGGATCGGGGACGCGGTCGCCTCCCGCAATGTCCATGCGGCCGTGCTCGAGGGGCTGCGGGTGGGGATGGGCCTGTGGGGCCGACACTGTGAGTCCGACACGCAGCCGGGTGCGTCCCGGAGGCAACTCATGTTGCGAATAGACTGACCGGTGTAATCCGAGTCACACTTCGAGGGAGCGCGCGTGGGAAAGTACATCCTCAGACGCGTGCTGCTGATGATCCCCATCGTCCTCGGGGTCGCGACTCTCTCATTCATTCTCATGAAGCTCGCACCGGGTGATCCGGCGGCCGCCTACCTCGGCGACAAAGCCACTCCGGAGACCGTCGCTCGCCTGCATCGCGCCTGGGGTCTCGACCAGCCGATGATCATCCAGTACTTCCAGTTCCTCGGCGGACTGGTCGTCGGTGACTTCGGCCGCTCCTTCCTCTTCCAGACCACGGTCCTCGAACTGCTCAAGCTGCGGATGCCCGCGACGCTGATGCTCATGCTCGTCTCGCTGATCTTCGCCGTGATCATCTCGGTGCCGCTGTCGCTGTGGGTCGCCGCCACGAAGTCATCCGCCTCGGCGATCGTGTCCCGGGTCTTCACGGCCACGGTCCAGGGCATGCCGGCGTTCTTCGTCGGCACCCTCCTCATCCTCGTCCTGGGAGTGAATACGGGATTGTTCCCGGTCGGCGGATACGGCAGCAGCCTCGGCGAGCATCTCTACTCCCTCGTCCTGCCCGGGATCTCCGTGGCCCTGACCATCTGCCCGGTGCTCATCCGCAGCCTCACGGCCGCGTTGAGCGATTCGATGTCGGCCGAGTACACGAACTTCGCCGCTTCGAAGGGGTTGAGCAGGTCAAAGATCGTGCGCAACTATGCGTTCCGCAACGCCGGGATCACGGGGATCTCGATCCTCGGCATCCAGGTCGGCCACCTCGTCGGGGGTGCCCTCGTCGTCGAGAACGTGTTCGCGATCCCCGGTGTGGGTTCGCTCCTCATGGAAGCCGTCCTCGCCCGTGACTACAACGTCGTCCAGGCGCTCACGGTGATCTTCGGCGTGCTCGTCGTCGCCGTCTACCTGCTCACCGACATCGTCTACAGCATCGTCGACCCGCGCGTGCGATTGGGGGCGTGATGAGTGCTCCGATGACGTCTGGTCCCGGTTCGGCCGGGGCGCCCGGCCCGTCCGGGAAGCCGCCGCGGACCCGGGGCGGGACTGCCGCGCGCGCCACCCCGAGTGCACGATTCACGCTGCCTCTGCCAGGCTTTCTCCGGCGTCACAATCTCCAGCTGTGGACCGGCGTCGTCATCCTCGCAGCGATGGTCCTGGTGCTGGCCGTCGGTCCCCTCTTCGTCACGGAGGACCCCAACCGGCAGGATCTGCTCAACGCCTTCGGGCCGTCGTCGGCGGCGCATCCCATGGGCACCGATCAGCTCGGGCGGGACATCCTCTCCCGCTTCCTCCACGGCGGACGCGTCGACCTCATCGTCGCCGTGGTCGCCGTGATCGTGCCGTTCCTCCTCGGCACAGTTCTGGGTTCGCTGGCCGGTTACTTCGGTCGCTGGGTCGATGTGGTCATCATGCGCTTGGCCGACATCGTCTCCGCGTTCCCTTTCTACGTCCTCGTCATCGTCCTTGTCTTCGTCATGGGCAACGGCATGGCCAGCATCTTCGTGGCCATCAGCGCCGTGTCCTGGGTCGCCTATGCCCGGATCGTCCGCGGCGAGGTCCTCGTCCTGCGTGAAGAGGAGTTCATCTCCGCCTGCCGGGCCTCGGGCCTGACGACTCTGCGCATCCTTGCCCGACACGTCATCCCCAATACCGCCAGCCAGGGCATCATCTACGCCATGAGCGACATCGTGCTCAACATCGGCGTCGTCGTCACCCTCAGCTTCTTCGGCCTGGGCATCGTCCCGCCGACCGCCGACTGGGGGCAGATGATGAACGACGGTCAGCAGTACATGGGCAGTGGCAACTACGGCCTCATCCTGTGGCCGGGCTTCGCCGTGGTCCTCGTGTCCTTCGCGCTGGCACTCATCGGTGACGGCCTGACGAACATCCTCAAACCGAAGAGGTGAGCATGAGCCGCGAACCGATCCTCGAAGTGGACTCGTTGACCGTCGACGTCGACGGGCTGGCCGGTAGCCGCCGCATCCTCGACGACGTCTCGATCCGGCTCGAAGCCGGAGAGCCGATGGGACTGGTCGGAGAGTCCGGCTCGGGCAAGTCGATGACCCTGCGCAGCATCCTCGGCATGCTGCCGCCGGCGGCCACGATCGTCGACGGGGAGATCCGCTTCCAGGGACGCAACATCCTCACCTCCGGGCCGGGTGGGAGATTCGATCAGCGCATCCGCGGCACGGGCATCTCGATGGTGTTCCAGGAGCCGGCGATCGCGCTCAACCCGGTGATGAAGGTGGGCCGTCAGATCACTGACGCCGTCGCCGAGCACAGGGGCCTGTCGAAGCGGGCCGCGCACGACCTCGCCGTCGACCTCATGGATCGCGTCGGCATCGCCGATGCCGAACGCCGAGCCGCGAACTATCCGTTCCAGCTCTCCGGCGGCATGCGCCAGCGGGTGATGATCGCGGCCGCCTTGGCCCAGGAACCGCAGGTCCTGCTGTGCGACGAACCGACCACCGCATTGGACGTGACGATCCAGGCTCAGGTGCTCGACCTGTTTCGCAGCATGCAGCAGGAGAACGACCTCGGCCTCCTCTACGTCACCCATGATCTCGCGGTCGTCGCACAGCTGTGTCAGTCCATCAGCGTGATGAAGGACGGTCGGATCATCGAACACGGCGTGCTGCAGGAAGTCTTCGACGACCCGGCCGAGGACTATACGCGCACGTTGCTGAGTGCCACGCCGCGCATCGACGGTTCGGCGTCCCATTCGGACACCAGCCGGGAGGAGGCGAAGTGAGCGAGACACCAGAGACCGGACTGCGGGCCGAGAACATCACGGTGACCTTCGGCCGCGGCGATCGTGCCTTCACCGCCGTCGACGATGCCACCGTGGTCGTGGCTCCCGGCGAGATCGTCGGGCTCGTCGGTGAGTCCGGCTCCGGAAAGTCGACCGTCTCCCGCGTCATCTGCGGGCTCCAACGCGAATACTCGGGCCGGGTGTCCTTCGCCGGCGGCGAGCTCAGTCCCAAACGCACCGCAGCTCAGTGGCGGGTCGTGCAGATGGTCTTCCAGGATCCCTTCGCATCCTTGGACCCGCGCTACACCGTCCGCGCCACCCTCACCGAGGTGATCCGCCACCATCGTCTGGCTACCGGCCGTGCTCTGCGGGCCAGGTGCGAAGAGCTCATGGAGATGGTGCGCCTGCCCGTCGAGTTCCTCGACCGCACTCCTACCGCCATGTCCGGCGGGCAGCGACAGCGGGTGGCGATCGCCCGCGCCTTGGCTGTGGAGCCGAAGGTCATCGTCGCTGACGAGGCGGTCTCCGCCCTCGATGTCAGCGTCCAGGCGAAGATCGTCGCACTCTTCGCCCGCCTGCGTGAGGAGTTGGGTCTGTCGATCCTCTTCATCTCCCACGATCTCGCCGTGGTCAGGAACCTGTGCGAGCGGGTCTACGTCATCCACAACGGCGTCATCGTCGAGGAGAACACGACCGCGGAGATCTTCTCCGCCCCACAGGACGAGTACACACGCACGCTGCTGGCCGCGATTCCGCGGTTCGACAGCAAGTTCCTCGACAGTGCGTCACTCGACGGTGCGGATGTCGACAGGGTCCCGGCTGGCGGCACTGCCGTCAGCGAGGGTTCAGCACCACCCCGGCGAGGGGACGGGCAACCGCCCCGACGGGAGAGCACAGGGTCAGCGGAGAACGCCAGGTCAGCTGTGGACGCAAGTCCCAACACCGAGACGTACCGGCTGCGACCGCGACCGACGAAAGGTGGGCGACAGTGATGAGACGATCCCGTTTCGGCACCGTCATCGCAGGCGTCTGCGCGTGCCTGCTGGTCCTCGCCGGCTGCGGAACTGGAGAGGCGGAATCGGTCCGCCCCGGCGGCGATCTCGTCCTCGCGCGAGCCGAAGATGCGACGACTCTGCTGCCTCCGACGACGACGCAGAACGAGGACATCTGGACCCTACAACAGGTCTACGAAACACTCACGCTGAACAGACCGGACGGGACCGGAGTCGAACCGGGGCTGGCCACGGACTGGAAGGAATCGAAGGACAAGATGTCGTGGACCTTCCACCTCCGTGAAGGAGTGAAGTTCCACAGCGGTAAGAAGCTCGATGCCGACGATGTCGTCTTCTCTCTCGACTATGCCCGAGACCAGGACGATGACGACAACCTCTGGGCCTCAGAATTCGACCCCATCAAGGATGTGAAGAAGGTCGACAGCCACACCGTCCGGATCGATCTGAAGCAGCCCTGGGGCCCGCTGCCCAGTTATATGGCGCTCTTCGCGGCCTCGATCTATCCCGATGACTTCGGCGGACACGATGCCGAATACATGGCCACCCACGCCGACGGCACCGGGCCCTTCTCCGTGGACTCGTGGAAGCAGGGGCAGAGCCTCAAACTGAAGAAGAATCCCGACTACTGGCAGAAAGGGGTGCCGTCGCTCGACTCGGCGACCTTCAACGTCGTCACCGAGGACAACACCCGCCGACTGCAGCTGCTCGGCGGACAGGCCGACATCAATCAGGAGCCTGCCCCGCTGAGCATGAGCCAGCTGTCCCGATCACAGGACATCAACGCCTCGGCGTTCGACTCGACGAAGATCCTCTACTTCAATCTCAACAACACAAAGAAGGAACTCGACGACCCGAAGCTGCGCCGCGCCATGTCGTATGCCATCGACCGCGAGTCCGTGGTCAAGGTCGTCTATGCCGGCTATGCCGAACCCGCGACCTCGTTCATCTCCCCGGGACTGAGCGGGCACTCCGATGAGGTCGACGGCAGCGAATTCGATATGGACAAGGCGAAGAAGCTGGTCAAGGAGTCCGACCATCCCGACGGCGTGGACATCACGATCCAGATCCCCTCGGGCGTCGCGGACCGCGAACTCCTCGCCCAGATCGCGCAGCAGGCGTGGGAAGACATCGGACTGAGCGTCCATGTGCAGAAGCTCGACGATGCGACGCTGACGACGAACCGAACCAAGGGCGACTTCCAGGTCCAGGTCAGCTATGCGACTTCGGACGTCTCCGACACCTCGCAGATGATCAACTTCCTCTCCGTCACCGATGACTCGGGCATCCGTTCGGGCTATGCGAACCCGAAGGTCGAGAAGTGGGCGAAGCAGGCCGTGGCCGAGGAGGACCCCGATAAGCAGAACGAGCTGTACGCGAAGATCCAGCAGCAGGTCGCCGACGACGCCCCCATCGTCCCCGTCGCCTACCAGAAGGCCCTGTACGGGGTGAGCAAGGACGTCGTCGGCTTCCGACCCTATGTGCTCGGCACCTACGGCCTGAAGGAGACGAAGCTCAAGCACTGAGCGACAGAGTCGCTCACCTCTCGACGACGAGGTCGCTCAGCGGAGTCGAGCAGCAGGGCAGGAACTTCCCGGCGGCGATCTCCTTGGGACGGATGCCGCCGGCATGGTTCATCTCGACTTCACCGCTGACCAGCGTGGACTTACAGGTTCCGCACGCGCCTTCCGAACACGACGAGGGCATGGAGAGGCCCGCATCCAAAGCGGCGTCGAGCACCGTCGTGTCAGAGTCGCAGTCGATCCTGCGCGCGCTGCCCACGAAATCGATCGTGTGACACGCGCCGGCCGGTGCGGCACCGCTCAGTCCTGCCCTGCCACCTGACCGGGCCCTCGCCACACGGTCGGCAGGAGCGGTCGCGAAGACGAAGGATTCCTCGTGCACCTGCGCCACCCCCGCCTCGGCGAGGAGGGGACGAACGGCGTCCATGTATCCGCTCGGCCCACACACGAAGGTCTCACGTTCGGCCGCATCGGGGACCACCTCGGCGAGGGTTCTCGCATCGAGCCGACCACGCCGCCCAGTCCAGGTTTCGGAATCGCTGTCGCGTGAGCAGAGGATGGTGACGCTGACCCCGGCGAGCTCGGCGAGCTGCTCGAGTTCGGCGCGGAAGATGATGTCCACGGGGGTGGCCGCGCTGTGGACGAACGCGATGTCCGTGACGGAACCGCCCTGCCTGGCCAGCAGGCTGCGGACCATCGACATGATCGGGGTGATGCCCGATCCGGCGGAGAGGAACAGGTGGCGCTGCGCCGGGTGGAAGCTCGTGCTGAACAGTCCGTAGGGACCGTCGACGTGGATGCGATCGCCGACGCGGACCGTGTCGTGCAGATAGGTCGACACGGCTCCGCCTGCCACTCGTTTGACGGTGATCGTGAAAGTGTTCGTTCCGAACGGCGCCGAGGAGATCGAATAGCAGCGCTCGAGTCCGAGCTCGGGGATGCGCATCGTCACGTACTGTCCGGGTGCGAAGTCGACGGAGGGCATCCATGCGGCTCGCAGTTCGAAGGTCTTCACATCGTGGGTGACGTCGGTGATGCCGACGACGTCGACGAAACCGGTGAGCAGTTCGGGATCGAGCTGCGGCTCGACGGCAGTCGACCCCGGGGCCGCCGGCTGAGTCGTGGCGAACAGCTGGGCGGCCGTTGCGACGGACTGCGCCGATGCAGCCACCGGCCGACGATTGCGTGTCGGCACCCGGAAGATCCCCTTGCCCGCCGCGATCGGCGACAGCACTGTCGGAGCCGGCGCCTGACATTCCGCCGCGGCGCCGAAGGTCGAGTGACGGTATCTCATCGCCTTACTCCCTTCTCCTTGTGCGCCCTGAGCCGTTCGATGTACCAGGTGACGAAGTCATCGACCTGTGATTCGGTCGGCGCATAGGGGCCAGGCTCGTATGCCGGCGACGAAATTCCCAGATGACCGCGTTCGCAGAAGGCTGCGTCCTGCTCGTTCGTCTTGATCCACACCGTCGTGAGGTTCTCGAGGTCGTAGTCGACGCCCTCTTCCGCATCGACCCGGACGAGCCAGGTGGTGCGCACAAGCGTCTTGTCCTCGGCCAGCGGCAGCAGGCTGAACGTCACGATGTGGTCGCCCATCGCGTGGAACCACATGTTCGGCTGCACGTGCAGCGAGGCCCGGCCCAGGACGAACGTGTCGAGATCACCGAGCAGTTTCGCCGAGGCGGCGGATCCGTCCATCGTGTACGACTCGCCTTTTCCATCGAGGGCCGCCCGTTCGATGCGGAATCCCGTCGGCCGTCCGCTGAGTTCTTCGACGAGGGCATAGGGCAGTCCGTTGCGATCGCAGTCGGCGTGCAGCTGCGCCTCGGCGTCGAGGTACCGCTGGTAGGCCGGCTGCAGCCGTTTCGGGATCTCCTCGGGTGCGTACCCATAGGTGGGGAAGAACGTGCAGGTCAGCTCCGGGTGCCCGGCTTCGCAGTGGTAGCACTCGCGGTTGTTCTCCATGACGAGCTTCCAGTTCGAGTCCTCGATGAGGTCGACCTGCGCTGCGACTTTTGTTCCGGCGATGTCGTGCCCGGTCAGGTAGGGCTCGATCACGGCGGCCACCTCGTCGATGTCGTCAGGCGGGGTGGGGCTGAGGCAGATGAAGATGAGTCCACCGATAACGCGGACGTTGACCGAGCGCAGGGAGAAGCAGCTCCGGTCGAAGCCCGGTGCTTGGACGCCCGCGGAGATGAGGTCGCCGGCGGGGGTGTAGGTCCATTGGTGGTATCCGCAGACGATGTTGCCCACCGATCCCGACAGGTCATTGAGCAGCCGGGTGCCCCGGTGGCGGCAGACGTTGTGGTGGGCGCGGATCTCGTCATCGTCGTCGCGGATGACGATGACCGAATAGGTGCCGATGTCGATCGTGAGGTAGTCACCGGCTTCGGGCACTTCGGCGGTCGAGGCGACGAAGATCCACGTCGAGGCGAAGATCGCTTCGAGGTCGCGGGCGAAGAGTTCCGGGCTGATGTAGAACGGCGCCGGCAGCGAGTATCCCGGCACGCGTTCGTCGATGAGTCTGTCGATGTCGGCCGGTCCGTGCCCACCGGATCCGGCGAGCACGTCGCGGCTGCCTGCGCCGGATTCGGTCCGCTTCTGCTCTGGTGCCAGAGTCAATTCGTCCACCACCTCATCGTGATCGTCGCGGTCGTGACCGGGATTCTGTGCCCGGCTTCCCCGCCGGCCCCTGTGCCGGCGGCGACCACGGAGTCTGTGCTCCTTGCCCCCAGTGTCCGCGAGACGGCTGCTGAGGAAAAGCGAATATTCTTCATCCGAATCGTGCAATACTGTTGCATGATCGATCCGCGTCTCCATGTCCTCCGCGTCCTCGCCGAGGTCGGCACCCTGACCGCGGCGGCACACCGCCTCGGGTACACGCCGTCGGCCGTATCGCACCAGCTGAAATCCCTGTCGAAGGACCTCGGCGTGCGCATCGTCGAACCTCGCGGCAGAGGCCTCGTCCTCACTCGGGCAGGCGAAGTGCTCCTTGAGCGTTCGCAGGAGCTGTTCACTCGGTGGGAGGAGATCCGCGGAGAGCTCGACGGCCTCGATTCGGGGTCCGACGTCCGCAGCCGTCGACTGCGCCTGTGCGGATTCTCCACCGCTGCCGCCACACTGTTGCCGCCGACGGCGCGCGCCGTGATGGAGCTCTTCCCCGGTGCCGAAGTCACGATCATCGAGGCCGAACCCGAGGAGTGCTTCGATCTGCTCGTGGCCGAGCATGCCGATGTCGCCGTCGTCGTGGCCACCGATCCGCTGCCGCCACGCGGCGACACCCGCTTCGAACAGACCGCGCTCTTCTCCGACCGGCTCGATCTGCTCGTGCCTGCCGGTCATCGGCTGGCCGGTCGATCGGCGGTGACGCTGAGCGAAGCCGCCGAGGAGTCGTGGATCCTCGACCGAGCCGGCTCGCCGTATCACCGGCTCGTGCGCACGGCCTGCGCGGCCGCCGGATTCCAACCCGAGCAGGCCCACCAGTCGCGGGAATGGGAGACGGGAGCTGCGCTGGTCTCGGCGGGGCTCGGCGTCGCGCTCATCCCCCGCCTGGCCCGGCTGCCCGACGGCTTCGACGTCGTCCGGGTGCCGCTGCGCGGGGATCCGGTGCCCTCGCGGAAGATCCTCACCGGCATCCGCAGCGGCTCGGGATCGCAGCCGATCATCGCCTCGGCGCTGGAGATCCTCGAATCGGTCTCCGTCGAACTCGCCCAACCGGAGTGACATACTGTCCAAGCGGACCGGAGACGAGGAGAAACATGGAAACAGGGACACTGCGGCGGACGATCGGGCTCACCGAGCTCGTCTTCTTCGGACTCGTCTTCATCGGACCGGCGGCCGCCGTCGGTGTCTTCGGCACCCTCGACGCCCGGTCCGGCGGCGCTGTGGCGCTCGTCTACATCGTCGCCACGATCGTCATGGCCTTCACCGCGGTCAGCTATATGCGCATGTCACGGGAGGTCCCGCGCGCCGGCACCGTCTTCGCCTACGCCTCGGCGGGCATCGGGAAGCCGGCAGGGTTCGTGGCCGGATGGATGATCCTGCTCGACTACCTCTTCATCCCCTCCGTCGCGTATCTGTTCACCGGAATCGCACTCAATTCGATCTTCCCGACCATCCCGGTGTGGGTGTTCGTGGCCGTGGCCGTCATCCTCACCACCGGGCTCAATCTCGCCGGGGTCAAGGTCGCCTCCCGGGTGATCACCGGGGTCGTCCTCGCCGAGGTGGCTGTCCTCGCCCTGGTCCTCATCCTCGGCATCGTCTACCTCTCCCAGCACGGGCCGACCCGCGATTGGCTGACCCCGCTGACCGGGGTCGATGCGTTCTCCGTGACCGCGGTGCTCGCGGCCGTCTCCGTGGCTGTGCTGTCGTATCTCGGCTTCGATTCGCTCGCCACATTCTCCGAGGAAGCCAAGGGCGGGCCGCGCATCGTCGGGCGGGCGACCCTGATCTGCCTCGTCCTCGCCGGCCTGTTCTTCGTCGCCCAGACCTGGGTCGGCAGCCTGCTCTCACCGCTGACGCCGGCGGAGCTCCAGGCCGATCCCTCGCTTGAGGGCGCCGCCTACTACAGCGCCGTCGATTCGACACTGGGCTCGTGGCTGCACTGGCTGCTGGCCCTGGCCAAGGCCGTCGGAGCGGCGTTCTCCGCGATGATCGGGCAGGCCGCGGGCTCCCGCATCCTCATGGACATGGGGCGGTCCCGGCAGGTCCCGTCCTTCCTCGCCGAGGTGGCTCCCAAGACCGGTGTGCCCTGGAAAGGCATCCTCGTGGCCGCGGGCGGGAATGTCATCGTCGCCGGGTGGGCGGCGACCCGGGCCGATGGCCTCGACCAGCTGACCTCGATCGTCAACGTCGGGGCGCTCACGGCGTTCGTGTTCCTTCAGGCCTCGGTCGTCGGTTATTTCCTCATCAAGAAGCAGGGAAGCGAGTCTCCGAGCTGGTTCAACCACGGGGTGGTCCCCGTCGTCGGTGCCGGCCTCCTCATCGCGGTCCTCGTCAGCGCGAATCCGCTGGCGCTCATCATCGGAGCGATCTGGTTCGTCATCGGCATCGGGGTGTACCTGCTGGAGAACCGGCGCCGAGTCCGGGCGTGAGCCTCTCGGCGACGGTGATTCTCAGTCCTGCAGGCGGGTTGTGCCCTCGTCGCCGCCCGAGGTGTTGAGCTGTTTGGCGTAGCAGCTGTCGGGGCCGAGGCCGTGCGATGAGCACCAGGACAGGGCGTCCTCGGGATCGCTGTAGCCGATGCCGACGACGGTGACCCAGAAGTTGCTCTCTCTGAAGCTGCTGAAGTCACCGGACCAGACGAGCCTGACCCGCGGGTATTCCTCGCGCAGCTCTTCGTGCTCGTCGAGGATGTCCTGCTCTTTCCACGTCTTCCCCTCGGCCTCGAGGCCGACCTTCTTCGAACTCAGCTGCGGCACCCATTTGCCGTCGAGGTCGTCGGTGACAGCCTTGCCGTCGGTCGCGGCGAGCTGCTTGAGCGCCTTCTTCGGATCATCGGGGAGCTTCGACTCCGTCTCGGTCGGTTCGGGGTCCTCGCTGGCCGCGGCCGATTCGTCGCCGGCGTCGGTCTGCTCATTCGTCGGGTCGTCGGTGGATTTCACGGCGGCCTTGTCATCGGAGTCCCGGGGGAACATCTGTGCCGCGCCCCATCCGATGCCGACACCGAGGACGATGACGATGACGGCGAACAGCGCGATCAGACCACCGCGCTTCTTCGGCGCGGGACTTGCCTGCTGCTGGTAGGGCGGCGGCCCCTGTTGAAACTGCGGCCCGGTCTGCGAATAAGGCGGCTGACCCTGCGCTTGGGGTGCCTGGACGTAAGGACGCGACTGCGGTTGGGCGGGTCCGCTCTGCTGGTGTGGCGGCTGTTGACCCGGCTGCGGCGTGCCCCATCCGCTGTTCGACTGCGGGGTGGGTTGCGACGACCATTGGCTGCCCGACCGGTCGTTGACGTCCCACTCGTTCTCATCTCCGCGTCCGGGAGGGTTCGCACTCATCGGCAACTCCAGATAGTTCAGTCGCTCACGCTTTGTCTCAGAGTAAGTCTCGAAAAGAACTTCCCCTGCTTTTACACCTTAATATAAGTTGTGTACTACATATGACCTGCAGCGTTCCGATAGTTGGCGAATTTTAATTACTATTCGGAAACTTCTGGCAATGGCACTTGAGGACTGAGCATGAACGACCCATCCGACGAGACCACCCCCGAAGCACCGTCGAGCCCGAAAAGCCGAGATGAGAAGCGACCGGATGACTCGACGACCGAGCCTCAGGACGCGACCGAGACGGACGGTTCGGCGAAAGCAGACGACAAGCCGGACACCGATCCGACCGAGGAGACTGCCCGCTGGGCGCCACCGGCCGAGGGCCAAGCAGTCGGTTCCGCATCGGAGCAATCGGATCGCAGCTCGGCCGACTACCTGCAGCACGACCCCGATCAGGACGGCCCCTCCCACGCGGATTCGCCCGACCATTCCACACCGCCTCCTCCACAGGCGGCTCCGAATCCGTCGGGAGCGGGCGCCTATTCTCCCAGCACCGACCCTTACGTTCAGGGCCAGGCCGGTTATGCATACGGCGCTGCTCCCTACGGACAGAACACGTACCCGCAGGGCTCGGGGCCCTTCGCTCCCGGAATGGCTGGCCCACCTCAGACCTCGGGTCCGGTGCCCTACCCGACCGGGCCGGGACAGCCGGGGAATTCGGCGACGTCACGGTTCACCTCGGCGCTGGCGAAGGGTACCACCTGGCGCACTGCGCTCGTCCCACCGGGGATCGCCCTCCTCGGCGGGATCGTCACCGCGATCATCCTCACGGTGATCCTCGCGTCGATGGAGGACTTCTCGTCCATGTCGGAGGACGTCGGGTTCGATCTCGACGGGCTCAGCTATGCCATGCCGTTCATCCTCCTCGCGCTGTCCCTCTTCGGGTCGGCGGTGCTGCGGTTGGACATCCATGCTCCTGACACCTTCGACGCGAAGCTCAACATCTTCATGTCCGGGGCACCGCTGGTGCTCACGATCCTCGTCATCGGCCTGTTGTGGTGGATGACGAAGCTCAGCGAACGGAGGACGCCGTCACCGAACCGGGTCGCCACGTGGGTCCGCATCGCGGTCTCGACGCTGGCGATGACCCTCGTCCTCTTCCTCCTGCAGCTGATCTTCGCCGCCCGCTTCTCGAGCTTCGAAAGCGACGGCACCCTGACTTTCTCGTTCTCAGCGATCACCGCCAGGTCCTTCTTCCTGCCCCTGCTCGCCATTCTCATCACGAGCATCGCCGGCCGCGTCGCCGGCCATTTCAAAGGCACCGAAGCCATCGGCGCTCCTTTCCTGCGCTGGGCCGTGCCGCCGCTGTTGGTCACCTGGGTCCACCTCGTCGTCACCGTCGGCCTGTTCTCTATCGTCGCGCTCTTCGTACTCCCGTTCTCGGTCGACATGCCGGGACAGCTGGTGCCGCTGACCTTCGTCAACATGGGACTCATCCTCACGTCCCTCACCCACCTCGGCGGGATCAGTGCCACGGCGCAGGGTGACCTCGGCTTCTATTCGGACAGCTTCTCGGAGAACTTCACGATCTTCAGCCACGATGCTCCCGGCCAGCTCTGGCTGGGTCTGCTCGTCGTGGTCGTGGCGCTGCTCATCTCGACCTTCGTCGCCACCGTCGTCCGACGTCCGTCGTGGACCGTCGTCGAAGCGGACAAGCAGCAGTGGGCGAGCGCATGGAAGCTGCCCCTGGCGTTCTGCCTCGCGTGGGGGCTGCTGTCGCTGCTGGCGATTCCGATGCGGATGTCGATGTCCAGATCCGCCGAGGCGGCCATGTTCTTCGGCGGTTCCGGTGCGGCCCGTGCGGGCATCGGTCCGCTCGCGTGGACGTTCCTCATCTTCGCCGTGTGGGGTGGAGTCATCGAGGTCCTTTCGCGCACGCTCGGCCCCCGACTCGTGCTCACCTTCCCGGCGCTCGCACGGATCGCCGCCGGCCGTGCCGTGCACCCGCACTGGGGTCCCCACCTGGGCATGAGCGAGCCGCGTTTCGCGTTCGTCCATCCCGACCTCGCCGGGGCCGCCCCCACAGCACCGCCGATGGCCCCGCCTCCCGGGTCGACTCCTGCCTATGGCTCCCAGCCGGGTGGGGGCCAGCAGTCCTATCCGGCACCGCCCGGTCAGCCGCCTCAGGGGTCTCCGGCGGGTGAACCGCCCCAAGGGACTCCGGCGAGTCAGCCGCCCTACGGGACTCCCGTGGGTCCGTCGCACCATGGGGCTCCCGCGGGCGGACACCCCTACGAGTCGGCGGCGGTCCAGCAGCAGTATCCGTCACAGCCCGGCCAGCAGCCGCACGCAACACCTGCCGGCCAGCAGGCATACGCTGCGTCGCCGGGAGCGTTCGGTTCGACACCGGGAACGTTCGGCTCCGCCGACGGCACCCAGCCTTACGGCGCGGCCCCGGCGAAGCCCTTCGACAGGAAGAAGGCGACGCTCGTCTCCGTCGTCGCCGGGGGTGCGGTCCTCCTCCTCGTGGCTGCGCTCATCGTCGTCACCCAGGTCAACGGTCACATGTTCGGCCCCGAGGCGACGGCGGAGAAGTACTTCTCGGAGCTCTCCGACGGCGACGCCGAGGGCGCGCTCAAGGTCGCCGACGTCGATGTCCCGCAGGAGTCACGGACCCTGCTGTCGAACGACATCCTCGGCGGGGCCAAGGCTCTGCCCGACGATGTCACCGTCGGCGATGCCGACATCTCCGGCGACACGGCCACGGTCGATGTCACCTACGATGTGGGAGGCTCCAAGGGCAACAGCACGCTGACCCTGCACAAGGCGGGCAAGAAGGCGCTGTTCTTCGACGACTGGGCGCTCGAAAGCCCCGAACTGCTCACCCTCGCCGTCGATACCCCCGGTCTGCAGAAGGTCAAGGTCAACGGGATCGACGTCGACACCGACGGCTCGGCTCTGGCGCTGCCGGCCTTCCCCGGCCTCTACACGATCGGTCTGGCCGAGAAGTCCGACCTCGTCACCGCCGACCCCGTCGAGGTGCGCGCATTCCTCGGTGATGACGCCGACTCGGAGGCTGAGGGCGAGGACGTTCCGCGGCTCGCCGCCCAGCCGTCGGATGCCTTCCGCACCGAGGTCGACAAACAGGTCAAGACCCTCATCGACAGCTGCGCGAAGAAGACGGTCGCACAGCCCGACGGGTGCCCGTTCGGCTCCTCACTGGCCGACAGCTACGATGCCACCGGCCTCACCTGGTCGATCTCGTCGTATCCGACGGTGACCGTCGCCGATGACACGGCCGGCTCCGACGGCTATTCGGATCCGGCGGATGCGACCGGCCCGAACGGCGGGCCGGCATGGCTGATCTCCTCGGACTCCTCGGGTGAGGCGCTCGTGACCGGCAGCTACGACGGTTTCGACGATGATGAGCCCTTCGACGACACCGTGACCTTCGACCTCAACGGCACAGCCGAGATCGTCGACGGCAAGGTCGTCATCACCGTCAGCGATGATCCCTGGGACTGGTGATCGGTCATTCGTGAGTCGGGCTCATCCGCTGGATCGTCGCGAATGGGCCGGGCTCAGTCGATGAAGATCGCCGAGGCGGGGCCGGCGATCCGATCCATCAGCCCGATTCCTTCGACGACGTAGTGCGACCGTTCGTCGTCGGGGACCATCGCCCCGCCGGTGAGCCACACGAGGTGTGTGCTCACGTTCGGCCATGGTGCAGGTGCCCCGAGTCGCCACGGAATGCTCAGTCCCGCGGTCGCCGAGGGTTCGACATCAATGCCCTCGGTCTCATGGAGGACTCCGACGCCTGCCCGGATGACGTCGTCGGGCACCGAGGCGAAGCCCGAGATCAGTGGGCCGATCGTCGGTCCGATGAAGCGTGAGGGCCTGGCCACGGCCAGGCCGTCGGCGGCGGTTGCACCGGTCAGTCCGATGTCCTGGACGGCGATGTCACTGTGGCGACCCGACCGCACTCCGAGGAACATCGCCGGGGCCTGGCTCGGTTCGACGAAGACGCATCGGACGTTGTCGCCGAAGACCCGTTTGAGTCCGAAGGTCACTCCGCCAGGCCCTCCCCCGATTCCACACGGCAGATAGACGACGAGGCGGTGGTCGCCATCGACCGTGATCCCCGCAGCCTCGAGCTGGCGGGCCAACCGCAGTGCCGCGACCGAGTAGCCCGCGAAGAGGCTGACCGAGTCCTCGTCGTCGACGAAATGTGCCTGACCATCCGCCGCGGCGGAGGCACGCCCCGCCTCCACGGCCTCGACGAAGTCCCCGGTGTGCTCGATGACCTCGACGCCGTGGTCGCGCAGCATCGTCTTCTTCCATGCGCGGGCGTCGGCGGACATGTGCACCGAGGCGGCGAATCCGAGGCGAGCGCCGAGGATTCCGATCGACAGCCCGAGGTTGCCCGTCGAACCGACGACGATCCGGTGCTCGGCGGCGATCTCGCGGAACTCGGCACTCGCATAGGTGGCGGGATCGGCAACGTCGAGGCCGTGGTCGGCGGCGACCGCCTCGGCGAATTCGAGAACCTCGTGGAACCCGCCACGGGCCTTGATCGACCCGCTCACCGGCAGAGCATCATCGCGTTTGAGCCACAGCTGACCTGACAGCCGGGCGCCTAACAGATCGCCAAGACACTCCTGCGCTGCCGGGGCCGGAGTCAGCGGTGATTCGATGAAACCCCCGGAGCGGGCCGCCTCGGGGAAGGCTGCGGCGATCCCGGGCGGGGGTGTCGCGGTCTCGGGAAACGTCGCAGCGAACCACGGGGCGAAACGGTCGAACCGAGCCGCCGCACCATCCATCACGTCGCCGAGTTCGGGCAGGGCCGCCTCGGCGAGGGCATTGCGGATCCACGTGGTCGGGGCACCCGTCGCCAGCGATCGGATGACGGCATCGTCGGACAGATCGGGTGGGAGTGCGCTCATGGAGCGATCGTACCTGCCGGCCCCGCTCTCACTTCTTCACGATCTCCTTCGCGCCCTCGATGACATCGGCGAGTTCGCCGAGCCATTCGGCGTAGCCGTCGTAGGTGTAGGCGCGCTTATCGTCCCAGGTCCCCAGCTGTCCGGCCCTGACGGCGGGCAGACGCTTGTACACCGGGTTGTCTTCGTAGTCGGCGGAGGCGTCGTGGACGAGGAGGACGTCGGCGGGGTAGTCGGACATCTTCTCCCAGGACACCTCCGCCCAGCTGGAGTCATCGCTGGACTCGGGGCCGACGAGGGTGATGCCGTCCTCGGCGAGCATGTCCGCGATCCCGGAGCTCTTCGAGGTGTAGTTGAGCTCCGAGCTGAAGTTCGCCAGGAGCACGGTCAGCGAACCCTTCGACTTCGCGACCTCGCGTACACGTTTGCGGGCGTCGTCGTAGGACTGGCGCTTCTCGGCGATCTCGCCGGTCTCGGTCTCCTTGCCGAGTGCCTTCGCGATGGCCGCGTATTGGGCGAACATCTGGTCGGGCGTCTGTTGGGCGAGTCTGACCGGGACGAATTCGACGAGGTCGGTGACCTGGTTCTTCACCTTGTCGTCCCACCAGGTCCACCCGTCGCCTTTCTCATTGCCGTAGGCGACCAAGATGTCCGGTTCGGCGACGGCGAGCTTCTCGAGGTCGAGCTCCATATCGGTGCCGACCACCTCGACGCCTTCGGAGTCGAAGGACTTGCCCGGTGATTCGTTCTGCCCGAATCCGAATACCGCGACCGGTGTGACTCCATACTGGGCGAGACCGGCCGCCGAGTAGAAGTCTGCGGCGATGCGCTCGGCGGGTTTGTCGAGTTCGATCGTCAGCCCGTCATACCCCTCGGGCGAATAGCTGAAGTTCCGTGTCGAGCCCGTGGCTGCGCCGTCCCCGCCCTCCTTGTCGGTGCAGGCGACGAGGGCGAACGGGGCCAGAACGGACAGGGCGAGGAGCTGACGGCGATGCATCGGGAGCCTTTCGGAGACGGTGAAGTCGCTGGTGACAGGGGTATCGATCGGAGAGATCAGGGTTCGGGTGTGATCGATCTCAACAAGTCCGCGATCACATTAACACTATTTGGAAAGGCTTGCCTTACTACTTTGGCGTAGAGTGGGGGTGGACGTTCAGGCGTCCCCGACTGCTGCACCTGCGATCCCGAGCCGATCGTGGGACGAACCCGAGGATCTCGGGAAGTGAAGGAGAAACTGTGTCACGAGCACCCATCGGCGGCTTCGAAGCCACGGTCATCGCCGTCGAGGACCTCAGCCCCTCGTTCCGCCGCATCACGTTCGGCGGTCCCGGACTGAGCGGCTTCGGACCCAAGACGCATCCGCGCGACCTGCGGATCAAACTCATCATCCCTCCGGCCGGTGCCACCGCACCCGAGTTCGACCTCCTCGGCTTCCTCGCCGAACAGGAGGAGGCCGGCGTCTCCTGGTACCAGGCCTGGCTGCAGGTCGACCCCGCCATCCGCGGCGCGATGCGCACCTACACCGTGCGGGAATGGCGCGATGACGAACGCGAACTCGTCGTCGACATGGTGCTCCACACCGACGAGAACGGCCATTCGGGTCCCGCCGCCCAGTGGGCCGAGACCGCCGAGGTCGGCCACGCACTCCACATCATCGGTCCCGCCCGGGACTTCGACGGCCCCTACGGCGGCATCGAATTCGCACCCGGCGACGCCCACCAGATCCTCCTCGCCGGCGACGAGACCGCGGTACCCGCGATCGCCTCGATCCTCGATTCGATCAAGGACAGCGACGTGCGGGGCAAGGCCGTCCTCGAAATCCCCCGCGCCGAAGACATCATCGATCTCCCCGCTCCGGCCGGTTTCGAAATCGAGTGGCTGCCGCGTGGCGACGCCGAGTTCGGGGCGATGCTCGAACCCGCCGTGCGTGAGGTCGTTCGGGCCGAATCGAAGGTCCTCACCGAGGTGGGGGCCGGGTCCGGTGCGTCAGACGAGGCTTCCGGTACCGCCGAGTCCGCCGCCCGTGAACTCGAGGACGTCAACATCGACGAGGAGATCCTCTGGGATGTTCCGGCAGCGCTGACCCAGGCCGCTCAGGGCAGTTCGAGTAAGACCGAGAAGGATGCCCGCCCGTTCTACGCCTGGATCGCCGGCGAGGCCGGACCGGTCAAACGTCTGCGCCGCTACCTCGTCCAGGAGGTCGGAGTCGATCGCAAGCAGATCGCGTTCATGGGCTACTGGCGACAGGGCAAGGCCGAGGGCTGAGGTCCGTCCCAGCCTGCGTCGCTCAGCGCCGGCGCAGTGACCCGATGATCTGCGGTCCGATCGCGCAACTTGCACCGGCGAGGCAGAGGACTCCACCGGCCGCTGCCAACGGCGGCGGCACCTCGGCGAGGAGAAGCCACGCGAGAACGACGACGATCGCGGGCACCAGCAGGCTCGACGAACTGAGCAGACCGGCCGGCAGCACGCGGATGGCGTAGCCCCACAGGTTGAAGGCGATTGCCGTCGGCACCACGCCCAGATAGATCACCTGCAGGGTGATCGACAGGGGTGCGGCCGTGATGTCGCCGATGAGGTTCGGAGTGAAGATCAGGCAGGCGAGGGCTCCGGCGAGGATTCCCGCCCACGTCACCGTCACGGAATCCTCGCGCGAGAGGAAGTGCTTCTGGATGAGCACGCACCCGGCGTAGAGCAGGGCGGCCGCAACGCTGAGCACCAGGCCGACGACCGTGAAGACCCCGGTGAAGCTCGCGGCGGTGATCATCCCGATGCCGGCCAGCGAGATGAGAACGCCGATGATCAGTCGCTTCGGCAGTCCCTCGCCGAGGACGAGACCCGCGAACACCGCGACGATGAGCGGAGCGATATTGACGATCATCGAGGCGGTGCCGGCGTCCATCGAATGCTCGGCGGCGTTGAGCACGACGACATAGGCGGCGAACCAGGCCACACCCCAGAGGATGACGATCAGCCAGACCCGCTTCGACCGCGGGAAACGAGGACGACGGACGAGCATCCAGAGCGAGAGGACCACGGCCGCGGAGAGGCTGCGCAGAAGCGCCATCGCCCCCGGACCGAAGTGGGGCCCGGCGTCACGGATGACGACGAAGGATGAGGCCCAGAAGACCATGGTCAGCAGTGCCGCCGCCCACGGGAGCGCGGAGATGCGGCTGCGGCCGGCACCTGTCTGTTCCATCGGGGAGGATTCCGGGTCGGGGTTCGTTCTCATAACAGTGATTATTGTGCGCACAACCGTTGAAGAAAAGCGCACGCTATTGCACACATGTGCGTGAAGTCCGTACAGTCGGGTGATGGACACCGTCACACATCTCCAGTCGTTCAAGTCGGTGGCGACGACCGGCTCCGTGCGCTCGGCCGCACAGCACCTCGGACTCTCGCCGTCGGCCGTGAGCCACCACATCAAACAGCTCGAGCGGGAGACCGGACTGACCCTCTTCGCCCGACGCGGACGAGGACTGTGCCTGACCGACACCGGTGCCACCGTCCTCGGCGAGGTCGATGCGGTGCTCGACGCCTCGAGTCGGCTCCACCAGCGGATCTCCGAACTGCAGGAGAGCCGAAGCGATCGACTCTCGATCGGATACTTCGCCTCAGCGGGCACGAGATGGCTGCCCGAACTCGTCGCCTACCTGGAGAACCGCTACCCACACACTTCGGTTCAGCTCAACCTGAGCGAAGGACCGTGGACGGAGCTGTCATCGGACATCCAGCTCGTCATCTCCTCCTCCCCCGAGCTCGAATTCCCCGCCGAGGTGGACGCGTCCTTCCTCGTCGAGGATCCCTACGTCGTGGCCGTGCCCGACGATCATCCGCTCGCGCAGCGCTCGTCGGTCAGTCTCGGTGAGCTCGCGGACCATCGGTGGATCGACAACGACACGGGTGACGGACCCTGCCGGACGATTCTCTTCGACGCCTGCGCGCGTGCGGGAGTGCAGGTGAGCTTCAAGCACGAGGCCCACAGCTTCACCACGGCTCTCCACATGGTCAGCCGCGGCCTCGGCGTGACGATTATGCCGCGCCTGGGAATCGACCCGCTGCCGGCAGGGGTGGCGATCGTGCCGATCGCCTCGCCGACACCGATCCGATTCGTCCACGCGATCAGCGACCCCGGCCATCCTCAGCAGGCACTCATCGCCGATGCGATCGCGGCCCTGCGCGAGCTCGCCGTCGACGATGCCGCACGGGTCGCGTGAGCCCACGCCTGCTCAGATCTCTGCGAGCATCTTTCCCGGGTTGAGGATCCCCAGCGGGTCGAGGGCGTTCTTCACAGCCAACTGGATGCGCCGGGAACCCTCGTCGAGTTCGTTCGGCAGCCAGGCACGTTTGAGATAGCCGACCCCGTGCTCACCGGTGATCGTCCCGCCGAGGTCGAGGCCGACTCGCATGATCTCCGCGAAGACCTCCTCGGCCTTCGCCGTCTCCGCCTGGTCGCCGGCGTCGAAGAACACCGACGGATGCATGTTCCCGTCTCCGGCGTGCGCGACGAGCGCGATCTCGAGTCCGGAGTTCTCCCGCAGTGCGGCCAGTCGGTCGCAGAATTCGGGGACGGCCGTGCGCGGCAGGCACACGTCGTCGAGCAGCTGCCCACCGCCGTGGGCGTTCGCGAACTTCTCATACGCCGGTTGGATCATCCGCCGGGCGGTGATGAGCGCCGCGGAGTCGGTCGGGTCGTCGGAGTACGCGACGTCGAGGGCACCGCAGGCTCGGGCCACCTCGGCGAAGGACTCCATCGCGGTCTCCGAATCGCTCGGATTCTCATCGACCTGCATGATGAGCATCGCGCCGGCCTCAGCGTCGAGGCCGAAGTCGCCGTAGTCGTTGAGCATCCGCAGGGATGATCCGTCGAGGAATTCGAGCAGGCTCGGCACCCCGCCGGCGGCCATGAAGTCGGCCACGGTCTGCAGTCCGCTGCGCTCATCGGGGAACGTCGCGATCGCGGTGAACGGGTCGGGCAGTTTCGGGATGAGGCGCAGGGTCGCCTCGACGACGATGCCCAGCGTGCCCTCGGAGCCGATGAACAGGTGGCGCATGTCGAGTCCGGCCACGCCTTTGGCCGTCTGCGGGCCGAGCGTGGTGATGGTCCCGTCGGCGAGGACGACCTTCAGTGAGCGGACGTAGTCCCTGGTCACACCGTATTTCACGCAGCACAGTCCGCCAGCGTTCGTGGCGATGTTGCCGCCGATCGATGACAGTGCCACTGATCCGGGATCGGGTGGGTACGACAGTCCGTACGGGGCGAGGTGGTCCTTGAGGTCCTGGTTGATGATGCCGGGTTGGACGGTGACGAGGCGTTCGGCCGGGTTGACGGCCACGACGTCCTTCATCTTCGACACGTTGAGCAGGATCGCCCCCGGCACCGCGTTCGCGCCTCCCGAGATCCCTGACCGTGCGCCCTGCGGGACCACGGGGACGGAATGCTCAGTGGCGAACCGCATGACCTCCTGCACATCCTTCGCCGAGGTGGCTCTGACCAGGGCGATCGCACCCTCGCGAGGGCAGAAGAGGGCTTCGTCGCTGGCGTGGGCATCGATGACGTCCGGGTCCGTGGTCAGCGCACCGGGGCTCAGCCGGGATGCGAGGTTCTCGAGTGCGGCCGAGTCCACGGTCGGGCCTCCCGTACCTGCCTGGCCGTCGACTGTCATCTGCTCACTGCTCATGTTGACCTCCTCGAATCCGGGTCGACGCCGACTCACTTCCGCAGCGTCGGCTCCAGGTTATCGGGCGCTGGCGCGGCCTTGAGGATGAGGGTCACGATGCCGGCGGCGACCATCGCGGCGCCGACGACCCACATGCCTGCGTTCTGCGTTCCTGTGAGGTCGGCGAGCCAGCCGGTGATGTAGGGGGCGAAGAATCCGGCCGAATTGCCCAATGAGTTGATGAGTGCGAGACCTGCGGCGGCACCGGCACCGGCGAGGAAGGTCTGCGGTAGGGGCCAGAAGGTCGGCAGTGCCGCGCAGATGGCCATGCAGGTGATGGTCACGGCGATCATCGTGGTGAACGGCGAGGACAGGTAGAGCGCGATCGGGATCGCCACACCGCCGACGAACAGGGGGATCGCCACATGCCAGACGCGTTCGTTGGTCCGGTCGCCGTGACGGGACCAGAGGTACATCGCGAGCGCGCCGAAGATGTAGGGGATGGCGGTGATGACACCGATCTCGACGATCGAGTATTCGGTGCCGAAGGTCTCTTGGAAGCCGGCGATGATCGTCGGCAGGAAGAAGCTCATCGCGTAGAGGCCGTAGACCATGCCGAAGTAGACGAAGGACAGCGCCCACACCCGCGGCTGGAGCAGGGAGCGACGGACCGGGTAGTGGAAGGTCTCGGACTTGTCCTTGTCCTCGGCGTCCATCGTCGCCTGCAGCCATTCACGCTCCTCGGGTGCCAGCCACTTCGCATCACGTGGACGGTCGGTGAGGTAGAAGATGCACACGAGACCGAGCAGGACCGCCGGCACACCCTCGATGATGAACATGAAACGCCAGCCGGCGAAGGAGTCGAAGATCGAGTTGCCGCTGGAGATCAGCCATGAGGACAACGGGGAACCGACCACGCTCGAGAGCGGGATCGCAAGCATGAACAGGGCGGTGGCGCGGGCTCGCATCGAGGTGGGGAACCAGTAGGTGAGGTAGAGGATGATGCCGGGGAAGAATCCCGCCTCGGCGACTCCGAGGAGGAAGCGCAGGACGTAGAGCCAGTAGTGATTGGGCACGAAGGCCATCGCCGCGGCGACGACGCCCCAGCTGATGAGGATGCGGGCGAGCCAGATGCGGGCGCCGAACTTGTGCAGCGCGAGGTTCGAAGGCACCTCGAGGATGAGGTAGCCGAAGAAGAAGATGCCGGCGGCGAACCCGAACTGGGTCGCGTTCATCGCGAGGTCTTCGTTCATTCCGCCCGGGCCGGCGATGCCGAGGTTCGTGCGGTCGAGGTAGTTGATGAAGTACATCGCGATGATGAACGGGATGAGCCGGACGATGACCTTGCGCATCGTCCGTTTCTCCAGCGCCGAATCGACTGGAATCGCTCCGCTCACTGACGGGTTCACCTCGGATGACATGTGATCTCCCTCGATCTGGCCGGGCCATGGTGATGGCCACTGACGACGCTACGGCAACACATTACGTCAGCCGACCCCTCCCGCCTAGCGTTCAGGGCCGGAGTACCGAATACCGGGACGGACGGTGGGCGGTGGGGTGGACGTGGGGCGGTAGGCGGACTCGGCAGGGCCGCGGCGCAGGTCGGGCGCAGTGCCACGGCGCAATGGACTCGTTCAAGCCGCAGCGCATCTGTCGATAGGTGCGCCTTTCGCTCAACGCGCTCTGCCTTGAACGAGGCGTCGGTGACCGGCGGCACGGTGCCTCGTTAAGCTGAGTCCACGCAGACCGAAGGAGCAGCATGCAGCCGATGACTGAGCTCGACGCCGAGACCGTGCGCGACTACTACCGGACGTTCGCCCGCGTCGAGGCCACCGACACGTCCCCGATCTACACTACTTGGGCGGAGGGCGTCGCGGCCGATGACGAAGTCATCGGCCGGCTCCTCGATCTGCCCCGGCCCAAACGCCAGGCCAACCTCCTTTTCGCGGCGGCGCGCCACCTCGGTGCGGGTGAGGGGTCCTATGCGGACCTGCGGACGTGGCTGCTCGAGCATTGGGAGGAGGCACGGGAGCTCATGCTCGCTCGCTCAACGCAGACGAATGAGGCAGGCAGGTGCGCCACCCTCCTGCCGGTGCTGGCCAGGATCGATGGGCCGCTTGCGCTCATCGAGGTCGGAGCTTCGGCCGGGCTGTGCCTCTACCCGGATCGGTACAGCTACCGATACACCATCGCCGAGGCGGCCGATCCCTCCACATCCGCGCGCACGACCGGCCCCGATCCTGCCCGAACGATCCAGCTCGATCCGCCGGACGGGCCGAGCTCCGTGCTCATCGACTGCGAACTGGCCAATGCTTCGGCGCCTCGTGGTCTGCCCGATGTCGCGTGGCGCGCCGGTATCGATCTCAATCCGATCGACGTCACCGATGCCTGCGAGCGCGAGTGGCTGCGTTCGCTCGTCTGGCCCGAGCACGATGTTCGGCGCGAACGCCTGATAGCAGCGGCCGCGCTCGTTGCGAAGGATCCGCCGAGGTTGGTCCGCGGGGATCTGCTCGAGACGATCGAGTCCCTGCTCGCCGAGGTGCCCGCGGGCACCCAGCCGGTCGTGTTCCACAGTGCGGTGCTCGCGTATGTCGATGCCGAGGCTCGGGCCGAGTTCGCGTCCCTCATGCGATCGCGCGAAGACGTGGTGTGGATCAGCAACGAGGGAGCTCAGGTGCTGCCGAACATTGGGGCGCAGGTTGAGGCCGGCGTCTCGGGCGGGCACGCCGCCGACGGGCGTTTCGTCCTCGCCGTCGACGGCAAAGCGATCGCTCTGACCGGCCCGCACGGTCAGACCTATGAAGGGCTGACACCACTCAATTGAGGCGCTGACTGACCCGACTTCATGGGTGCGGCCCAGGATTCATCGGCGCCAAGAGGCTCGTTCAAGGCGGAGCGCATCTGTCGATAGGTGCACCTTTCGATAGATGCGCTCCGCCTTGATCGACGGATGTGCCTAAGAGTCAGCCGGCGTCCACCCGAGCTTCGGGCCGATCTCCGTGGCCAGTTGGTGGAGGATGTGCTTCCAGTCCTCGAGCTCGAACTCGAAGGGCAACTCGAAGAGGTAGTCATCCGAGGCTTGGAAGGCCGGGTTGGACAGGAGGTAGTCGACGATCTCCTCGGTCGAGCCGAGCAGGTCCAAGGCGATGATCGTGTTCTTCCCGTGGATCTGCTTCGTCCGCGGGGTTCGCTCCTCCGCGTACTTCCGGTACTTCGCCGCCTGCGTCGGACTCGCTTCATCGGTGGGGACGATGACGCGGGCCAGGCTGACCCGTCCGCCCCCCTCCCCGAGCGCCCCGCGGTACGTCTCGATCTGGTTGACCTGGTTGAGGGAGAAGTCCTCGATGCCGTCCTCGGCCGAGGTGATGTTGCTCATCAGCCAGTTCAGGCCGGCCCCACCTGCCCATGCGGCCGAGCGCAGCGACCCTCCCCCGTACCAGAGGCGATCGCTCAGCCCGGGCGCGTGCGGTTCCACCCGTTCGGAGTCGATGTCCCCACCGAAGCCCTTGTACTCCGGCTTCTCCCGCACCGAGGCGCCCGCCAGGAGATCGCGCAGACGATCGATTCGCGCGTAGCTGTAGTCCTCACCGCGCCACCCCTCACCATGGACGATGTCGTTGACCTCCTCAACGAAGGCGGGTGGATGCACGCTCAGCCCGGGCAGAACCCGGCCTCCGGAGAGCACGTCGGCAACGGCGAGGTCCTCGGCCAGCCGGTAGGGGTTCTCATGCCCGACGGGAATGACCGCGCTGCCGAGGCCGATCCGCTCCGTGTGCTGAGCCAGTGCGGCGAAATACGCCGCCGGGGACGGCAACCCGTACTGCATGTGCCGCGTGCGGACCCATCCGCTGTCGAGACCGAGTTCCTCGGCGAAACGGAACAGCTCGATGCCCTCGACCAGACCGCGGGCAGGATCGTCGCGGTCGAAGGGAACGAGGTGGATGAATCCGAGGTGGCCGACTCGGCCGATTGTCGACGTGCTCACAGTGCCTCTCCTCCGATGCCAGCGAGACATCGTCCGACGATGGTTGAACTCTCAACTTATATCAGGACGAGCTGAACACTCACCGTCAGATCGTCACACTCGCGCAATCACGCCCACCCGACGACCAGACGGGCCGCCTCGGCGGGGATCGTCGGGTCGAGTCCGGTGAGCTCGGCGAATCGGCGCAGACGATTGGCCACGGTGTTGCGATGACAGAAGAGTTCGGCGGCGGACGCCCCGATGCTCCCCGAGTGCAGGTACGCGCGCACGGCCTCGACCAGCCGCTCCCGCTCGGCCGCCCCGCACCCGGCGAGCGCCTCGTCGACATCGGAGATGACGGAGCTGCCCGCCTCACCGAGCGCACGCGTCGCCAACCTGGCCCACCCGCGCCGCCACGTCATCGCCCCGTCCTCCCAGGGCCGGAGCACCTCGGCGAGGTCACGGGCGGTCAGCGCCGACCGGCGCAGATGAGCGATCCCGGGCGCGGTCGCCAAGCCGACCCGCGCCTCGGCGATCCGCTGCTCGCTGCCCTGCGCTCGCGTCCCTGCCGCCCCCGACGAACCCGCGGTACGTGGCCCGGCAGGGCCGAATCCGTCCGTGGCCGCGGTGAATGCGATGAGCACATCGCCGAGGTGGTGCGTGAAGACCTCGCCGCCCGAGCGTTCGACGTCGGAGACGAGCACCCGCAGTGCGGAGATGTCGTCCCCGCCGGCGGCGGCGACGAGCAGGGTTGCCGTAGGGTCGATCCCCAGCGCCGAGGCGATCGTGGCCAGCCGTTCCTCGCTCGGGTCGAGGTCCTGGAACAGTCCCGCGATATAGCCCTGCCGCACCGAGGACACCTCCGCGCGCATCCGCGCGAGCTCGGCCGTATAGGCCTGCTGCACCTGCGAGACGTATTCGTCGACGGTGGACAGCACGATGCCCGTGTGGCGGATGACGAGTTCCGCGTCGTCCTGGCTCGCCACCCGGGTGAGCACCTCCCACAGCACGTTGAAATCGTGCCGGATCGCCGTCATCAGCGCCTCCAGTGGAATGCCCGCCCGGGCTCGGGAGACCCCGACCTCGGTGGAGACTGCCACCGGACCATCGAAGCCGCCGGCCCGCAGCCCGTCGATGAGAGTGCGGAACGACGACCGCCCGGTGCGACGCAGCTCGGAGACCGGGATCGGCGCGGGATCGTAGCCGGGAACGCGGACGACTCGGGTCATGAACCTCTCGGTCAGCTCGTCGATGTCGAGGGCGTCGAGAAGCTCGAGCCAGCGTCGCTCGTCCCCGGGCACGGGTCGATCCTGCAGCTGACGGTCTGGCAACTGGCGATCCTGCGATTGCCGCTCCTGCTCCGGCCGACCCCTCCCCTCCCGCTGACCTGCGTCTCCACTCCGTTCGTTCATCACACCCTCCAGAATATGTGCATCTGCACAAGAACGCCCGCGGATTCAGCGGCAAATGCGCCTAGATCAGGACATGTGACACTCGGTAAGGTCGAATCCAACCGGTCGACCAGACCGAAACCCCCGGACTCGACGGAGAAGAACATGAGCGAACAGGACACCACGGCAGCCGCCGAGTTCAACGCCACCACAGAACTGAGCATCAAGGACGCGAACAAGGTCGCCGCAGGCGCCCTGATCGGCACCGCTCTCGAGTGGTACGACTTCTTCCTCTTCTCGGCCGCGGCGGCACTGGTATTCAACGTCCAGTACTTCACCAGCGAGAACGCCACGGCAGCCGCCATGGCCTCCTTCGCCACCTTCGGCGTGGGCCTCGTGGCTCGCCCCATCGGCGGCCTCATCTTCGGTCGGATGGGCGACAAGATCGGGCGCCGGAAGGTCCTGCTCATCACGATCATCGGCATCGGCGTCGTCACCGGCCTCATCGGTCTGCTGCCGACCTACGCTGCGATCGGCTTCGCCGCCCCCGCGCTGCTCGTGCTCCTGCGCATCCTGCAGGGACTCTTCGTCGGCGGCGAATGGTCCGGCGCGATGACTCTGGTCGTCGAGAACGCCCCGCTCCATCTGCGTGCCCGTTACGCCGCGATCCCGCAGATCGGCTCACCGATCGGCACGATCCTGTCCTCCGGCGGCTTCTTCGTCATGACGCTGGTCTTCTCGCAGGAGAACTTCGACTCCTTCGGTTGGAGGATCCCGTTCCTCGTCGCCCTCCCGCTGCTAGTCGTCGCCATCTACCTGCGTGCCCGCCTCGAGGAGTCACCCGTCTTCCGTCAGCTCGAGGAGTCCGGCGAGGTCGAGAAGAGCCCGATCCGCACGACCTTCCGCGATTCCTGGAAGCAGATCATCATCGGCATGGCCGCGGCCCTGCTCGGCGTCGGCGGCTTCTACCTCGTCACCGCGTTCTGCGTCTGGTACGGCGTCAACGTCCTCGGCTACGATGACTCCCTCCTCCTGCTCGGCAGCATGGTCGCCGCCGCCGTCGAGATCTTCGCTCTCATCTGGGGCGGTGCTCTGGGTACGAAGTACGGAGCGAGCAAGGTCATCCTCTGGGGAGGAGTCGCCTCGGCGGTGGTGGCCGTTCCGGCCTTCTTCATGTTCGAGTCCGGTCAGCCGGTCCTCATCGTCATCGCCATGACCCTGGCCGTGTCCACCCTGTCCCTGCCCTACGCCGCCTCGGGCACCGTGCTCACCGGCCTGTTCCCGGCGACCACCCGCTACACCGGCGTGGGCATGGCGCAGAACGCGGCCGGCATGCTCTCCGGGTTCATCCCGCTGCTGGCCACGGGCTTCGTCGCCTCGGCCGGCGATCACTGGTGGCCGGCCGCCGCGATGCTCGTCTTCCTCTCCCTGTTCACCGCCTTCGCCGGACTCATCGCGCCGAGGCTGAGCGTCGACCTCCCCGGCTTCAAGCACTGAGATCGCGCCGCACTCAGTTCTCCCGCTCCGAGGCGGCCGCTTCCCCGCATATCGGCAACTCCGCGTGCCGGTATCCGCGCCGCACCCCACCCCGTCCATGACCACCGAAAGGACATCTGCCATGCCGCGTTCCGCCGGTCACCTCATCGTCGACACCCTCGAGGCCGCGGGGGTCGAACGCGTCTACGCGGTCCCCGGCGAGTCCTACCTCGACGTCCTCGACGGCCTCTATGACTCGTCCGTCGAGACCGTCGTGTGCCGGCAGGAGGGCGGCGCCGGGTTCATGGCCCTGTCCGAATCCCGCCTGACCGGACGGCCCGGCATCGCCATGGTCACCCGCGGCCCGGGTGCGGCGAACGCGATGATCTCCCTCCACACCGCGTGGCAGGATGCGACCGCGCTCGTCCTCTTCGTCGGCCTCGTCCCGATCTCCGACCGATCTCGCGAATCCTTCCAGGAGTTCAGCCTGTCCGGATGGTTCTCCTCGACGACGAAGCGCGTGTTCACGATCGATGACGAGCACCGCGCCGGCGAGCTCACCGCTGAAGCACTGCGCATCGCAGCATCGGGTCGCCCCGGCCCCGTCGTCGTCGGTCTGCCCGAGGACGTCCTCGTCCGCCTCACCGAGGCACCGGTGCCTACCCGCGCCGAGGTGGCCCCGCCGACCCCGGCCACCACTGAGATCGAATCGCTGACCGCCCGCATCGCCGCAGCCGAGCGTCCCGCGTTCGTCCTCGGCGGCGACGGCTGGCAGTCCGGATGCGGGCGTTCGCTGGGTGAGTGGGCCGCCTCGGCGGGGATCCCGATCTTCTGCGACTGGCGGGCCTACGATGCGCTGCCGCATTCCTCGCCCGCGTGGGCCGGGTGGCTCGGCTACGGCCGTGCCGATGTCGTGGCAGCCGGTTTCGCCGAGGCGGACCTGCTGGTCTTCGTCGGCTGCACCCGATCCGATGTGGCCAGCGACGGGTACACGATCGGCTTCGACGCCGAGACCGTGATCGTCACCGGCGATCCCGAGGCCAAGCAGCATGCCGGCCGCATCGATCAGCAGATCCTCGCCTCACCGCTCACCTTCACCGAGGCGCTGACCAGCATCGATGCCGGTTCCGCGCGGGGTGCGCGGACAGACGAATGGATGCGGGAACGTGCCGCGATCCAGTCCCGGTTCGCCGCCCATCGCCCCGACGCCGAGGCGGGTGCGGGCTCAGTGGCCGCCAGCGAGGCAGGTACGGACGTACCTGCGGAACCGGGCTCGACACATCCCGGCGTCGACCTCGGGGTGGCTTTCGGGATCCTCGATGACCGCCTCGGCGGGGACGCGATCCTCACCTATGGGGCAGGCAATGCGACGATCTGGGGTCACCGGTTCATCCGCCACAACGAGCCGGCCAGCCTCGTCGGTGCTCGCAATGGGGCGATGGGCCTCGCGGTCCCGGCCGCGGTGGCCGCCTCCCTGGCGTTCCCGAATCGCCGGGCAGTCGCGATCTGCGGCGACGGGGACTTCCTCATGAACGGTCAGGAGATCGCCACGGCCTTCGCCCACGGCGGGAAGCCGCTCATCATCGTCATCGACAACGGCGTGTACGGCACGATCGTGTCCCACCAGGAGAACCACTATCCGGGCCGGCCCTCGGGCACACGGATGGTCAACCCGGACTTCGCGACCTGGATGTCAGCGTTCGATGCCCGGTCCGGAGCCGCCTCGGCGAGGTCGACGGCGGACGACGCCGCTTCGTCCTCAAGGGCCACAGGCATGACCGGCCACGGCGAACGCGTTGAGACCACCGCGGATTTCGAGCCCGCACTCGAGCGCGCTCTGGCCCACGACGGGCCGGCGCTCATCCACGTCCTCGTCGACCCGGAGACGATGCCCCCGGCCGGCGACGAAACCTCCTGACACCCCACCCCGCCCCTCCGGGCGGCCCCACACGACACCGGCTATGCCGGCGCCGCACCCCTCCCCACAGCCGCGGACTCCCCCTCCGCGACAGCACCGCGAAAGGACCCACCATGACCACTGCAGCCTCTCTCATCAGCGCCGACCACAAAGCCGATTTCCTCGCTGACTGGGCCGTGCACTCGCGTTTCGGTGCCGTCGAGGGCACGAACGGCGTCGATCGGCAGGCAGCGAGCGAGGCCGACGGTCAGCAGCGGAAATGGTTCGCCGACCTGCTCGAGCAGCATGGTTTCAGCGTCCACCGGGATGCCATCGGCAACCAGTTCGGGCTCCTCGAACTCGTCCCCGGCGCCCCCTACGTGCTCACCGGCTCGCACATGGATTCGCAGCCGACGGCCGGGCGCTTCGACGGCGCCTATGGGGTCATGGCGTCGGCCCACGCGTGCTTCGCTGTGGCCGACGAACTGCGCGCGGACCCGACGAAGGCGCGGTTCAACCTCGCCGTGGTCAACTGGTTCAACGAGGAGGGTTCGCGGTTCAAGCCATCGATGATGGGCAGCAACGTCTTCACCGGCAAGGCCGAACTCGAGGCGGCTCTGACCACCCGCGATGCGGCCGGGACCACCGTCGCCGAAGCCCTCGATGCGTTGGGCGAGCGCGGGGATTTCACCGCCCCGGACATCGCCTCCTATGCGGAGATCCACGTCCAACAGGGGCGCAGCATGGAAGAAGACGGGGTGACGATCGGCCTGGTCAACGCCACATGGGCGGCGCATAAGTACGAGTTCAGAGTCACCGGGGCGCAGGCCCACAGCGGGTCGACCCTCATGTCCGACCGGCAGGACGCCCTCCTCGGGGCGGCCCGTCTCGTCGTCGCTGCGCGTGAACTCGTCGATGACTTCGAGCCCGGTGCGCTGCACACCGCGTGCGGTCAGCTCACCGTGTACCCGAACTCACCGGTCGTCGTCGCCAGCGAGGTCAGCCTGCTCCTCGATCTGCGGTCGCCCAGCGCCGAGGTGATCGCCGCCGCCCATGATTCGCTCATGGCCACGATCGCCCAGGTGAGCGAGGACGATCGGGTTGAAATCGAGATCGTTGCCGAGCACAGCTGGGATCAGAACCCGTACTCCGAGGACGGGGTCGAGCTGGCACGATCAGCCGCGGATGACCTGGGGCTCACCTCGGCGCGGGTGATGACCGTGGCCGGCCATGACTCGACGAACATGAAGGATCAGGTGCCCACCGTCATGCTCTTCATCCCCAGCGTCGACGGGATCTCGCACAGCCTCGCTGAGTTCACGAAGGACGAAGACCTCGTCTCCGGCCTCCATCACCTCACCGAGGTGGTCCGACGCCTGGCAGCCGGTGCACTGAACTGAGGGCGCGCGAGGTATTCTCGTACTCACTGAGCCTCCTGGAGGCAGAAAGGGCGTGGCTCGCGAACCGAGTCCGGGGTCCCCATGACTGACAAGGTCGACTTCAAGAAGACACTCGACAGCTACCGTGCTCCGCGTGACACGTTCCGCATCGTCGACGTTCCCGAGTTGCAGTACCTCATGATCGACGGTCACGGCGACCCGAACACTTCGTCGGCCTACACGGACGCCCTCGCCTCGCTGTATCCCGTCGCCTACAGACTCAAGTTCATCAGCAGACGAGAGCTCGAGCGCGATTACGTTGTTCCCCCGCTCGAGGGCCTGTGGTGGGCAGACGATATGGATGCCTTCAGCGTCTCGCGCGACAAATCCCAGTGGGATTGGACAATGATGCTCATGGTTCCCGACTGGCTCGACCCCGCCGCATTTCGCAACGCGGTCGACCAGGCTGGAGCGAAGAACCCACCCGTCCGACTGGACGATGTCCGTCTCGAAACGCTGTCGGAGGGGCGTTGCGTACAGACGCTCCACCTCGGCTCGTTCGATGACGAGGGACCCGTGCTGGAGAGAATGCACCGAGAGTTCATACCCGAGCACGACCTGCGCGAGACCGGCAAGCACCACGAGATCTACTTCAGCGACTTCCGCAAGGTGACCCCCGACAAGCTGCGCACCGTGCTGCGCCAGCCCGTCGGCGACTTACCCGCAACCTAGACCTGTCGGTATGGCCACTCACCACCTGCTCATCGAGCAGGCCCGGTAGACAACCTCTCAGTCGATCGAGTCGACCTTCTGGTGGTCGTCGACGAGGTCACCGGCGAGTGATTCCCACTTCGCATACGCATCGGGGTAGGCGGATGACTGAACCTTCTGAGCCGCGTCGCCGGGCTTCATCGACATATCCTCGTCGACCTCGGTGAGGCCAGGGTTGGCGGTCTCCGAGTCGACTCCGTAGAACGCCTTCGCGGCGTAGACGGGATCGGTGAGGTCCTTCGCCGATCCCCAGTCCATCGACGGCCGCTGCTGGAAGAGACCGACGGAATCCTTGTCGCCGCCGTCGAGGTTGCGCAGGCTCGATTCCTGCAGTGCGGTCATCACGGCGATCTTCTGTGCCTTCTTCGACAGATCAGCGCCCTTCCCCACGGCGATGATCGTCTTGGCATTGTCGATCTGTTCGGACGTGAGATCGTCCGGGTCGTCGATTCCGCCGGTCGAGCCGGCGTCGTCCGCCTGGGCGGAGGTGTCTGCGGAGTCCTCACCGTCCTGGGAGACGCCGCCGGAGATCGGATCGGCCGACGCCGAGGTGGCCGCCCCGAGGGAGAGACCTCCTGCGATGACGGCCGTGGACAGTGCAGTCACCGCTAGAGTGCGCACGCTCTTCATCTGTTCTCACTTTCGCTGTCGGTGGTGGCGAGCGCCGGGACATGGTCCCGGCGGAGTTCGGCGCACGTGTGTCTCCTGAGGTCGGCACAGGAGGTGGCTCGGTTTTCGCCCCACACAACACTGGCGGACGTGTGGGCGCTGTTCAATGAACAGAGACTCAGAGGTGGCTTGATCTCGCCGCAACGAATCGTCAAGGGCAGGTGGGCATACTCTTAGAATCCGTTCAACGCACCGCACTCACCTGCACCGCCCGCACAGCCCCGTGACCGGCGTCTCGTCGGCTCTTCGGGCCGCTCGCAGGCGCGAGCCAGCGGCTCCCCAGCCGTCGGTGGCGCAGCACGAACATCGCCGCGCCCCTCGATGGGACGCGGCGACGACCGGTCGGGTCGTGAGGCTGACTGCACAACCGCACGGATCAGCAGCGGTTCAGAGACCGTTCAGGCGATAGGGCACGAAGTTCTCGTCCTGGTCATAGGGATAGGAGATCTCGCGCGCGACCGTTCCGGTGGAGCCGGCCTCTTCGAGCCCGTGGTAGGCGGTGTGCTCCTCATTGGCCCAGCCGTTGAAGATCGCGACGTGGCCGTTCGCGCCCTCGGTGCCAGGTCCGCCCTTCATCAAGACGTCTCCGGGCTTGAGTTCGTCCTTGTCGATCTCATGGGCGACATCGGGCAGGGTCACGGTACTGAGGCTGTCGTCGAGACCCCACGCCATCGACACGAAACCGGAGCAGTCCATGCGGTACTGCTTGCCCTGCGGATCCGGGTGCGTGGCATCCCAGTTATAGGGAACACCCTGGTCGACCCATGTCTGAGCTCGACTGATGATCTCGTCCCGACGGGTGTCGGCCTGCGTCGAGGCGGTCGCGGACGGATCGGTCTGTGTGCTGGTTGCCTGCGCAGCGGGCGCCTGTGTGCTGGGCGCTTCGTCGGCCTGTGCTGGTGCGGCGGTGATCGCAGTACCGCCGGCGAGGATGCCTGCGGTGAGGACGGCGGTGGTGAGTGTGCGCGATATCGTCATCATCTCTCCTGATCATTCTCGAGTGTGCACTTGTGACTTCGGGCGCGGTTCTGCAACCAGCGGCTCAGCTGATAGGCGCAGCGTCCTGGTTTCCGTTGACGAGCTCGGCTGCAAGCGGCTCCCACTTGTCATACGCCTCCGGGTAGTCGGAGCCCTGCACCGCTTGGGCCGCGGCACCCGGCACCATGGTTTCCCATCCCTCTATCTGGATGAGACCGAGGTTCGAGCCCTCGGGGTTGACGCCGTAGAACGACTTCGAGGCATAGACGGGATCGGTCACCTGGGCGAGGGTCCCCCACCCCATGGAAGGCCGCTGCTGGAACAGGCCCGCGGAGTCCCTGTCGCCCCCGTCGAGATTGTAGAGACTCGACTCCTGCAAAGCGGTCATCACGGCGATCTTCTGCGCCTGAGTCGACAGGTCTGCTCCCTTGCCGACGGCGATGATCGTGCGAGCATTGTCGATCTGCTCCTGCGTGAGCTGGGTGGCGTCCTGAGAGCTGGGAACCTTGCCCCCGTCCAGTGCCGTGCTCGTGAACGGAGCGGCATCGCCGGACACTGCGGCCGGCTCCGCAGAGGCTGCGGTCGCCATCAAGATGCTGCAGGCCGCGACAGCCACGGACAGAGCCGTCACTGCGATCTTGCGTGCGAATTTCATCTGTTTCCTCTTCAGTCGAAGGACAGGTGCTGTGGTCGAAGACGCGAGACCGACTGCGTGGGAAAGAGATCGCAGACAAGCATCGATCACGCAAGTAGTCCTGCCTTTTCGCTCACGTCCATCAGCCTCGCGAACCTGATGAGCGTCCTCAACAAATTCGGTCTCAACATCACGTCACAGGTTTCTCAACCTGACTTCAACGGGGCGTGAACACCACGGACTCGACAGCGCGGCTGCCCCAGCACCCCGCGATCGAGATCCCTGTAACGTTGCAGCCATGCCCCAGCGCCTGCCCACCGAGGCTGCACACGCCATTCGGTCGTACCTGCGCGTCGCCGACCGTCTGCTCCCTGACGGCATCATTGCGTGCGCCGTGACCGGGTCGATCGCGCTCGGTGCTTACCGGCCGGGCCGCAGCGATATCGATCTCGTCGCAGTCATCTCCGACGAGTGGCGGACGCGCCCGGACCTCATCCGTCGGCTGCGTCTTCTCCACCTCTCGCAGCTGCCCCGCCTGGCTGCCCGAGTCGCCTCGGGCAAAGGGGTGAGCGCGTGCTGCAACACCGCGTTCGTCTGGGAATCCGACGTCTCGGAACCGGTCACCACCGTCGCCCCGATCGCCTCCCACACAGGGGAGATCTTCGAGGCCGGCGGCGCATTCGACGTCAATCCCGTCGTGTGGAAAGAGCTCAAGGACGGTGGCATCACCGTCCGTGGCCGCCCGATCGCCGACTGGGAACTCGACGCCGAACCGGATCGACTGCGCCCGTGGGTCAAGGAGAATCTGCGTGAGTATTGGTCGCCTCTGGCGGCTCAGCTCCGCACCGCTGCGTCGTCGTCCCATCGATTCCAGAATCGACTCCTCGACGGGGTGGTCAACCGACTTCCTGCTCGACTCACCGGTCGCCCGCGACTGCTCTCCGCTGCCACCGTCGAATGGTGCCTGCTCGGCCCTGCCCGCATGCACCACACGCTGATGACCGGCGAGATCATCGGCAAGGAGGAGGCAGGACGTCGAGTCCTCGACACCTTCCCTCAGCATTCCCCCATCACCGAGGTGGCCCTGGCCACGGTCCGCGCAGCGCGGATCCCGTCCGCACCGCCACGTCGGCAGTGGAGGGAGCTGACCGCCTCGGCGATGGAGGACATCATCGCCGAGGCGCTGCGGACCGGTCCCGAGAGTTGAGTTCGCCCCTTACTTCGCGACGAAGTGGAGGCGCTTGTTGACGAATTCGCCCATGCCGATCGGGCCCATCTCGCGGCCGAAGCCCGAGCGCTTGACTCCGCCGAAGGGGATCTCGGCGGCCTCGGCGGCGATCGTGTTCACGTGCGTCATCCCGACCTCGAGGCGGGAGGCCACACGGTCGGCGCGCGCCTCGTCGGTGGAGAACACCGAACCGCCGAGCCCGAGCGCGCAGTCGTTCGCCAGCTCAAGGGCCTCCTCGTCGCTGCTGACCTTGTACACGGTGGCCACAGGTCCGAAGATCTCCTCACCGTAGGATTCGGAGTCCCGCGGCACGTCGACGAGGACCGTCGGCGAGTAGTATGCGGCCGGGCCTTCGGAGAGTTCACCGCCGACGAGCACCCGAGCGCCTTCGGACACGGCCTTCTTCACTTGGGCGTCGACGGTCTCGGCCGCGGCACGTGAGGACAGCGGCACATATTCGCCCTCGCCGAGCTTCGCCTGATCGCCGGGCTTGAGCCCAGTGCCGAGCCGCACGAGTTCGGCGACGAAGTCGTCGTAGATGTCGTCCATGACGATGAGGCGCTTGTTCGAGTTGCACACCTGGCCGGCGTTGTAGACGCGGAACTCCCAGGCCTCACGGGCGACTGCTGCCACGTCCGAGGCGTCGAGGACGACCATCGGGTCGATGCCGCCGAGTTCGAGCACGGCCTTCTTGAGGTTCTGTCCGGCCTGGGCACCGATGATCGCTCCGGCCCGTTCGGATCCGGTCAGGGACACTCCCTGGACGCGGGGGTCGGCGATGATCGAGGCGATCTGGTCGTGGTCGGCGAACAGGTGGGAGTAGCCGCCGACGGGGACTCCGGCAGCCAGGAAGATCTCCTCGATGAGCAGGGCGGATCGACCGCAGATGTCGGCGTGTTTGAGCATGATCGTGTTGCCGAGCACGAGGTTGGGGGCGGCGAACCGGGCGACCTGGTAGTAGGGGAAGTTCCACGGCATGACGCCGAGCAGTGCACCGATCGGCAGCGCCTCAATGCGGGCGACGCCGGGGATCGTCGACGGGATCTGGTAGTCGGTGGCCAGGGTCGGGCCGTGGACGCCGTAGTACTCGATGATGTCGGCGGCGAATTCGACCTCGTCGACGGACTCCTCGTAGGACTTGCCCATTTCCAGGGAGATCGTCTTCGCGAGTTCGTCCTTGCGTTCGTGGAAGATCTCAGCGGCGCGGCGGACGATCCCGGCGCGTTCCTGGATATCTGTGTCCTTCCAGGTCAGGTAGGTGTTGTGCGCCGCGGTCACCGTGATTTCGATCTCGGCGTCGGTGGCCTCGGTGAAAGTTTCGATCGTTTCGCCGGTGGCGGGGTTCTGGACACGATAGTTCGACATCAGTGCTCCTTGCAGGTGATGAATAGGGGTGTTCGCTATTGCGGTCGGGTCAGTGAGGGGCGATGCCGGGCGTCGCGTGATCGATGCGCGGCAGCGTCGCCGATCCTCACCTGTCAGGTCGAGGAATCATCGCAGTCGGTTATCACCCGTACCATCGGCTGGAGTGCCCAGAGTAGGCACGAACAGTCATTCCACGAATGATTGTAATACAATATTCGCGGATTTACCGCACGACTTCGCGGTGCGTGGTGTCGAGTCGCCGAGTCCACCCCCGTGAGTCGAGGTGTTCGAGCAGCGGGATGACCGTCCGCCTCGTCGTGTTCAGCGCCTGCCGGGCCTGACTCGTCGTGAACGGCTGCTCGAGTCCGGCGAGGACCCGCATCGCCTGCGCGGGAGTGCGTGGTGAGACGACGACACCATCGCCGAGGCGGAGCACCCGGCCCGCCTTCTCTGCGACCGCGAGCTCCCGCGCCCCCAATCCGAGTTCACGCAGGTCATCGGCCTCCGGGGCGGAGAACGGGTCGGCGGCCAGGCGCTTCTCGATCTCCGCAATGCCGGCCTCAGCGGCTCCGAGGTCGGCTGTGTGGCCGGGTGGACGAACCATACCGTCGGCGGTCTCGAGTCCGGCGCGGGCGATGATGTCGGCAAGCAGCGTACGAGTCGCGGCGGCAGAGGACGACTCCGGCAGGGGCAGGCTGGCGCGCCGAAGTGCTTCGGCGATGGCCTTGATGGGGACTCCCTCGGACAGCGGACGAGCCTTGAGTTCCCGGGTGACCAGGGACGTCGCCGCCTCCACCCACGCCGCAAGCGCAGGTTCATGCACAAGCCACCCGCCCACGATCTCGACCGCCGGTGGCAGCGACTCCCCTGATGGCACGGTTCCGGACTGCACAGCCTCAGATTGCGCGCTCCCAGACTGCGCACCCTCCCCCGGCAGGGCCAGTCCGAACCGGACGAGAACTGAGCGTTCGACGGCTCCGCGGCGAGCCACCTCGGCGAGGATGTCGCCCTCGACCGGACGCCCGGCGAGCTCCCGACCGCGACGGGCACCAGCACCGCGACGGCTCAGCTCGGGCGGGTCGACGTCGAGGACGAGGAGGCCGGCGTAGACGTTGCGGCTGCCGGGTGCGCGGAGCACGATCCGGTCGCCGACCTGCAGGGGCAGGGGCCGCTCGAGGGTGATCCGGGCGTGGTCGGCGTCGAAGGCGCGCAGGTGCACGGGCACGGCGGCGGTGCCGATGTGGGCCATGAGTTCGCGAACCCCAGCATCGAGCGGCTCGCCCATCGTGCGGCGGACGTCGAGGGCCTCGACGATCGGCCAGGCGTCGGGGATGAGCAGGGCGTCGCCGCGGTGGAGGTCCTCGGCGGGGGTGTCGCGCAGGTTCACGGCCACGCGGGCCTGCGGGGCCACCTCGGTGACGGAGGAATTGCGCGACTGCAGTCCACGCACGGACGCCGTGCGGTCGACGGCTTCGCCGTGGAGGTGGAGCGTGTCGCCGGTGCGCAGGGTGCCGGCGGTGAGTGTCCCGGTGACGACGGTGCCCGCACCCTTGATCGTGAACGCGCGGTCGATCCACAGGCGCACCCGCGCCGAGGTGGCCGGGGGCTCGGTCGCGGCCGTGACCTCATCGAGGACGTCGATGAGTTCGGGCAGGCCGTCCCCAGTCGTCGCGGAGACCGTGACAATGGGAGCATCCTCGAGTGGCGTGCCGCGCAGTTGGGTGCTGACCTGGGCTTTCGTGGTCTCGACCGCGTCGGGGTTGATGTCGGCGCGGGTGATGACGACGAGGCCGCGCGTGATGCCGAGGGCCGCGATCGCATCGCGGTGGTCACTCGATTGGGCCTGCCAGCCCTTGTCGGCGGCGATGACGAAACAGGCGATGGGGGCGGGGCCGACGCCGGCGAGCATGTTCGCGAGAAACTTCTCGTGTCCGGGCACGTCGACGAAGGCGATCTCGCGGCCCGAGGGCAGGGTGGTCCAGGCGAAGCCGAGGTCGATGGTCAGTCCGCGCTTCTTCTCCTCGGCCCACCGGTCGGGCTCCATCCCGGTCAGGGCGTTGACCAGCGTCGACTTCCCGTGGTCGACGTGTCCCGCGGTGGCGATGACGAAGGTTTCAGCCATTGGCGGCGAGGACCCGAGCGATGGCGGCGGCGATGCGGTCGTCCTCCGAGGCCGGCACGCAGCGGAGGTCGACGAGGCATCGGCCCTGGTGGACGCGGGTGACGATCGTCGGGTCACCGGTGCGCAGCGCGGCCGCGCAGTCCTCGGGCAATTCGACCGCCCAGCCGGGCAGGGGGACTCCGGGGGCGCCACCGCCGCCGACCCGACCGTCGTGGGGCACGACGGTGGCACCGACCGCCTCGGCGAGGGTCTCGGTGCGTCGGCGCAGCTCGTCGAGGTCGATGTGGAGGGCGTCGTGGACGGGGTTGCCGGTGTGCGTGATGGTCGCCTCGAGGGCGGCGAGGGTGAGCTTGTCCGTGCGCATCGCTCGCGCGAGCGGGTGGGTCGCGATGCGCTGGACGGCCTCACGCCGGCCGAGGATGAGGCCGGCCTGAGGTCCGCCGAGGAGCTTGTCCCCGGAGACGATGACGACATCGGCGCCGGCGCGCAGGGCCGCATCGATGTCGGGTTCGTCGGGCAGTGCCTCATCGTGGGTGAACAGTCCCGAGCCGAGATCGACGATGAGCGGCAGGCTGTGGTCATCGGCCAGGCCACGCAGTTCGCTGACCTGGACAGACGACGTGAAGCCTTCGACTCGGAAGTTGCTCGTGTGCACCTTGAGCAGGCTCGCGGTTCGCGGGCCGACGGCGTTCGCATAGTCGGTCAGGTGGGTGCGGTTCGTCGTTCCCACTTCGTGCAGGCGCGCCCCGGTGGTGGTCATGAGGTCGGTGAGGCGGAAGCCCGCGCCGATCTCGATGAGTTCACCGCGGCTGACGATGATCTCTGTCGGACTCACGGCAGAGCTCACGACAGCCGGGTCCGAGGCGGCGGCCAGGTCGGTTCCGACCGTCGAGCCGGCAGCGGACCCCCGCCCGCGCAGCGCCGTGACCGCGAGCAGCAGGGCGGCGGCTCCGTTGTTGACGACGAGGGCATCTCCAGCGGCCGGGCAGGCGCGCAGCAGGGCGGCCTTGGCGCCGGTCCCCCGTTTGCTGCGTTTGCCGGTGACGAGGTCCATCTCGACGTCGACATAACCGCTCGCATCGAGAACGGCCTGCTGGGCGGCCGGTGAGAGCGGTGCCCGTCCGAGGTTCGTATGGACGAGGATGCCCGTGGCGTTGAGCACCGGAGTCAGGGAGGAGGCCGAAGACGAACCGAGCCTGGAGATGATGGTGGGGGCCACCTCGGCGACGGTGATCTCACCGGCACGCGCAGCGGACTGAGCCTCGGCGATGATCGACTTGATCGTCGCATAACTGAGGTTCTCACCTGCGGCGATGACCTCCGGCAGGGAGAGGAGGCTATCCGTGCGCGGAATGGATCGGCGCGGGTCGGACTCGACCATCGGGGCCTCCTCCTCGGTGCGGGTTCGCCGCCATCCTGCGTGGTGCTTGCAGGATGCGAGCAACGGGTCGTGGCGATTGGCGGAGGCGGACGGGAATCGAACCCGCCAGACCGAGATGCTCGGTCTCACCGGTTTTGAAGACCGGGGCGCCCACCAGGACACGGACGCCTCCACTCGAAATCCTATCGTGCCCCGCACGGCGAACCCCGCCCGGCATCACGATGACTCTGTGCTCCGCAGCCCGGCAGCCGCATGAACCCTGGTCACCGCTTCACAAGTCGTATTACCCTGGAGTCGATGATGACGACGCCGATCACTGAGGATTTCCTTCGCGGAACTCCCTACTCCGAGCCCTCAGATCGCGGGCTGCGACCCCATCGGCTCCCTGCCCACGTTCGGTCGCGCGATGCCGATGCGCAGCTGGCACTCATGGAATCTCATCCCTCCGGCGTTCGGATCGAGTTCGTCACCAAATCCAACCGGGTCGGTATCGAACTCCACACCACTCGTGTCGCCTACCGCGGCATGGAACGGGCTCGCGGTGCGGTCGATATCGTCGTCGACGGCCGCTTCCACTCCTCGACGGTTCTGTGTGAGGGTGACGCCATCGAGCTGGACATGGCCACCGGAACGCGCTCCCTCCTTCCCGGTGACGCCGACATCGTGTACGCCGACGACCTGCCCGGCGGCGAGAAGAGGGTCGAGTTCTGGTTGCCTCACAATGAGCAGATCGAACTCATCGCCCTGCACACCGACGCCGAGGTGCGCCCCCTCAGCCGATCCGAACGAGCAGCCGAGCCGGTCTGGCTGCATTACGGAAGTTCGATCAGCCAGGGTTCCAACGCCGCCCACCCGACCGGGATCTGGCCGGCCGTCGCCGCCCGTCGGGCAGGGGTGAGCCTGCACAACCTCGGCTTCGGCGGCAGTGCGATGGTCGACCCGTTCATGGCGCGACTGATGCGGGATACTCCGGCCGACCTCATCAGCGTGAAGTTGGGGATCAACGTCGTCAACCTCGACGGGATGAGGCGGCGCATCTTCGTCCCAGCCGTGCACGGATTCCTCGACACCATCCGCGATGGGCACCCCGAGACGCCGGTGCTCGTCACCTCACCGACTCACTGCCGCATCCATGAGGACACCCCCGGACCGGGAGGAGTCGACCCGGAGAGCATCACCGAAGGGGCGATGAGGTTCATCGCCACCGGCACGAAGGGCGACACCGAACTCGGTCGACTCACCCTTCAGGTCGTTCGCGAGGCCCTCGCCGAGGTGGTCGATGCCCGGTCAGACGACCCGAACCTGCATTTCCTCGATGGGCTCGACCTGTTCGGTGCCGAGGATGAGGCCCGGCTGCCGCTGCCCGACGGACTCCACCCTGTCACCGAAGCCCATCGACTGATCGGCGACCGTTTCACCGATCTCGTCTTCGGGCCGAACGGCGCGTTCGGATCCGCTGGCGGACCGTCCGTGCAACCAGCCGAGCATTGAGCGTCGTCGTTGCCCAGAGGAGACAGGATCGATGCCCGTCAACGCCCGCCGTGCCTTGCGCGAGGTCATGGCCGAGCGCCGCAATCGCGTCGTCAACTGCCAGGTCAGTCTGGTCGGCACGGAGGTGCTCTCCGCCGGATACATGCGCCTGACTGTGACCGGCGATGGCCTGCGTGCGTACACGGACCCCCGCCCCGGCGATGCCTTCAAGATCTACCTGCCGTCCCGGCCCGGCCGCCCTGTTCCGGCGCCGAGCTATGACGAGCAGGGGCATCTGCAGTGGCCGGACGACCTCGACGGGGGCCGTCCGCTGGTCCGGTGTTTCACCGTCCGCAGCAGTGATGCCGAATCGTCGAATCTCACCTTCGACGTCCTCCTCCACGAGGAGGGTGCCACTGCGCAGTGGCTCGCCGAGGCGGCTGTCGGCGATCGCATCGGATTCACCGGGATGCGGACGGAGTTCGTCGACACCGCCGAGGCACAGACCCACCTGCTCATCGGCGATCGGAGTGCGCTGCCGGCGATTGCGGCGATCGCCGAATCCCTGCCGGACACGAAGCGGACTGTGGTCATTGCCCTCGGCACCGAAGCCGATGCCGCGGCCCTCGGGCTTCCCGACTCAGCCGAGATCACATTCGTCGATGATGCGGTCGGGTTGGTCAGTACGGTATCCGGATTCGCAAAGACCGATGCCCGCACGCAGGTCTGGATCGGTGCCGAGGCCGCGGTCGTCAAAGAGATCCGGCGCGATGTGCTCGGGCGCGGACCGCTGAGCCGAGATGCCATGCACGCGAGCGCCTATTGGAAAGCCGGCCTCAACTGGGAGCAGACGTTCGAGGAGTCGATGGATCGATTCCTCGCCGCCGCGAAAGCCGGCTCCGATGTCGGCGACCCCGGTGTGCTGCAGAGCCTCGCTTTCGACTGACGTCCGCGCCCGCAGAGGGGCATCGACTCAAGCGTGAGAACTTACTTCCGAGTTCACTGATCATTCGCCCAGCCTTTTCCAAGGGCGACTTAAGGTGGCAAGGTTCCCAGCCGCCACAGCTCGAAGGTCGCCATGCCCTCTTCGCTTCATCCTGCCTGGTCACACTCACGATTCACCCGTAAGGGCGCGCAACGCTCGCCTGTGTTCACTCCCGCCATTCTCGCGGTGCTCGCGGTGCTCGCGACTCTCGTCACCCCCACTGCGGCGATCCCTTGGCACCACGGCCCCACCTCGGCGCCGGCCTTTGCCTCACCGCCGAGCGATGACGACCTCGGCAAGGACGGATCGTCGCTGCGCTCGGCGGAGACAAAGCGGGTGGCGCCGGGTCTCGAACTGACGAACTTCTCCCGCCTCGAGGACGGCGGCTGGAACAACGGCAATGTGCTCACCGCGGACCTGACCACGGATTCCCTGTCGATGGATATCCGGGACCCTGGGAAGGTCGCTGCAGCCGGTACCACCAGCGAGATCATGGCAGGCGGCCCGGACGGGAAGAAGGCCGTCGCCGCCGTCAACGGCACGTTCTTCGACATCAACCAGTCGTGGGCGCCCATCTACACCTCGGTGTCGAAGGAGGGAATGCGCGTCGGTTCGAAAGAGCCGAAGCCTGCGCTCACCCTCGATGACAAGAAGGCCGCCGTGTCGATGCTCTCGGCCGCGGGAACGCTGACCCATGGCGGCGAAGAGACGGACCTCGGCGGATTGAATAACCCGGAGCTCTCGCCCGATTCGATCGGTGTGTACAACGAAGCGTGGGGTGAGCACACGCTCGACCGTCCCGTCGGCGGTCCCGACGACCTCGCCGCCGAAATCGCCCGCGTCACCGTCGTCGACGGCACCGTCACCGCCGCCTCGGGGATGGTCGATGAAGCCGGAGATCCCGAGATCCCGACCGACGGTCAGGTCCTGCTCGGCCGCGATGCCGGGGCGAAGACGCTGTCGGAACTCGAGGTCGGCGATGAGGTCGACGTCGAGATCGGACCCGGTGAGGACATCGACCTGGGCATCGCGGGCAGCCACCAGATCCTGACCGGCGGCGCGGTCCCCGACTTGCCCGCCGGCGACCTCGAGGACACCGCACACCCTCGCACTGCTGTGGGGATGAGCAAGGACGGTTCGGAACTATTCGTCACCACCATCGACGGACGCAGCGAATCCTCGGGAGGCATGAGCCTCGAGGACATGGGTGAGCTCCTCGCCGACATCGGTGCCTACAACGCAATCAACCTCGACGGCGGCGGGTCGACGACGATGCTCGCCCGCACTGCCGGCACGGACGCACCCGTCGTGCAGAACGACCCCTCCGACGGTGAGCAGCGCACTGTCGCCAACGCTCTCGTCTTCTACTCCGATGCCCCTGCCGAGCAGCTGAGCGATGCGCAGATCGAGCCCGAACTCGACGGACAGACCGCGGTACTCAAGGGGATGAGCCGCACAATGGCGGGAACGGGGCTCGGGGCGAACCTCGAACCCGTGGCCGCCGCGGGGGTGTTCTCTGCCGACGGCGGAGTGAGACTCGACGAATCCGATGAGACGAGCGCACGCGTGACCGGTGAGACGACCGGCAAGGGGCGCGTGAGCTACGTGGTCGACGGGCACACCGCGCGGACCGACATCGATGTTCTCGGCGAACCGGTCGGACTGTGGCCGAGCGCGCGGACGATCAGCCTCGAAGATGCCGAGGACGCGCAATCGGTGTCCCTGACCGGCTACGACTCCGAGGGCAGACGCTCGCTCATCGAAACCGGCGACATCGAGGTCGACGCCGATGAAGGGCTCAGAGTCGACACCGACAGCCTCGGCGAACTCATCATCTCCGCCGGTCCGGAAGCGACGAAGAAGGCCGGTGACAACCAGCCGACCTCCGGGAACGTCACGCTCGGCGTCGGGGACGTGACGACGACGATTCCGGTCACCGTCGGCACCGATTCGAAGGAGGTCCTCGACTTCTCCGACACCTCGGCGTTCACCGACGGCGCAGACCGGGCGACCGGGTCATTCACTGTCGGGAAGCCCGACCCGGACGGCAACCCGAGCATCGATCTCAACTACGACTTCACCACCTCCTCGGCGACACGCGGCTACTACCTCATCCCGAAGGATCCGGTGAAGCTGGAAGGCAGGACCGTGGCGTTCGAGATGATGGTCCGAGGTGACGGTTCCGGAACCTGGCCGAGGCTGCAGGTGAGCACACCGGATGGCATGGTGACGAACATCGACGGCGATCACATCGCCTTCGACGGGTGGCAGAAAGTTCGCTTCACCGTCCCCGAGGGACTGTCGCAGCCGCTCACCCTCGAACGGATCCGGATGATGGAGACCCGCTCGGCCGAGAAGTACAAGGGCGACATCTCGATCTCCGATCTGCAGGCGATCTCCACGCCCGAGACCGACGATCCAGCGCCTTCGGCACGGCATGATCCCGCACTGCTGACGAACGGATCCGTCGACGACCGCCCGCAGCACATCGCAGTGATGAGCGACGCCCAGTTCGTCGCCACGGATCCCGATTCTCAGGCCGTCGACGGTGCCAGACGGAGCCTGCAGGAGATCCGGGCGGCGAAACCGGACCTGCTCGTCATCAACGGCGACCTCGTCGACGAGGCGTCCCCGGCCGATTTCGAGCTGGCGAAGACGATCCTCGATGAAGAGTGGGACCCGTCGATCCCGTACGTCTACGTTCCCGGCAACCACGAGGTCATGGGCGGGAAGATCGAGAACTTCGAAGCCGCATTCGGCACGTCCTCCGGCGAGCGCACCATCGGTCGCACGAAGGTGGTGACCATGAATTCCTCGGACGGGACGCTCGGTGGCAGCGATGACTCACAGCTGAACACGCTCGAAGATGCCCTCGACGAGGTGGCCGACAGTCACGAGCTCACCGGCATCACCGTGTTCTTCCATCATCCCCCGCAGGACCCGCTGCCGTCGAAGACGAGTCAGCTGACCGACCGTCGGGAGGCCGAGGAGTTGGAGAGGGAGCTCGGTGAGTTCCGCAAGGACAGCGGCAAGTCCGCGGCCGTGATCAACGGGCATGTGGGGGCGTTCCACGGGTCTGCGGTCGAGGGCGTGAGCTACCTGATCAACGGCAACTCCGGGAAGGATCCGGCGGGAACTCCGGCGACCGGCGGATTCACCGGGTGGACGATGCTCGGCATCGATCCCGGGGTCGGTGATGTCGGGGAGAATCCCACCACGTCCGATCGGATGAGCTGGTTGGCCGCAGAGACGAAGCCGCGCGTGGATTCGATCTCTCTTCAGGCGCCCGGTTCGCTGGCACCGGGTCAGTCCGCCGACGTGTCGGCCGCGTTCACGCAGGGCGAGCGCACCGTTCCCGTCGGGTGGCCGGCCACGGCTCAGTGGGGTGGTCAGGGCGTCATCGTCGATACCGGCGCCGAGGCTGCCATGCAGAAGGCGATGGGCGCGGAGGTCAGTGCCCAGGCATTGGCATCCAGTGCCCCCGAGGCGGCGTCCGACGTCGTCCGCGTCAACCCGGCGACGGGTCAGATCACTGCGGAGAACCCGGGCACAGCGACGCTCGAGGTCACCGTCAACGGCAAGACTGCAGAGGCCACCATCGAGGTCGCCGGTGAGGAGCCTCCCCCGGGTCCCGGTGACGACGACGGATCGGAGGACACCGGTGGCGACGAGGACGGCGGGCCGGGCCAGGACGGCGGGTCGGAGGCCGCTAGGGCCGATGATGTCGCGGATGGGACCGACGGCGATTCCGACGGATCCGGCTCCGGATCGTCGGGTGGAGGATCCTCGAACAGCTCGCCCAACCGCGACGCGAGCACGAGTGCTTCAGGGTCCTCCACCGCTGGGTCAGAGGACGGCGCATCGACGGCAGCAGCCGGCAGCAGCGCGAACGCCGGCAAGTCGCCTGACGGCGGCGGGGATCTGCCGCGCACCGGCGGACCGGTTCTGTTCACCGCGCTGCTCGGTGCACTCCTCCTCGTCGGCGGAATCATCGCCGTCAGGGGGACGCGCGCACGTCGAACCGGCCGCCTATCAGGGCGGCACTGACCCAGGCGAGCGCACATCCGATGGCCGCTGCCGCCTCAGCAGCAGTGCCACCTCGGCGAGATTCCATCGCCCGCCTTTCGGCACCGAGTGACGGCCTTCACCACCGGTGTTAGTCTCGCCGTATGACTGCCACACAGGAACGTCTGACCTCGTTCGCCCACGGCGGAGGATGCGCCTGCAAGATCCCGCCGGGTGAGCTCGAAGATGCGGTGCGCGGACTGGTCGGTCAGCCGGGCCCCGATGTCCTCGTCGGACTCGATGACGGCGATGACGCCTCGGCGGTGCGGGTCCGTGACGACCTTGCGGTGCTCTCGACTGCAGATTTCTTCACCCCCGTCGTCGACGATGCCTACGACTGGGGGCAAATCGCCGCAGCCAATGCGCTTTCGGACATCTACGCGATGGGCGGGACACCGGTCACGGCGATCAACCTCGTCGGTTGGCCTCGCGAGGTCCTGCCGATGGAGCTGCTGTCCGAGGTGCTGCGCGGCGGACTCGACGTCGCGGCGCAGGCGAACTGCCCCGTCGCCGGCGGGCATTCGATCGACGATCCCGAACCGAAGTACGGCATGGCCGTGACCGGTGTGGCCCACCCCGATGAGCTCATGCGCAATGACGCCGCCGAGGCGGGGCTTCCCCTGACATTGACCAAGCCGATCGGCGTGGGGATCCTCAACAACCGGCACAAACAGACCGGCGAAGTGTCCGAAGAGGCTGTCGCCACGATGACCGCGCTCAACGCCGAGGCCTCCCGCGCGGCCGTGGCAGCCGGAATCCGCGCGGCCACGGACGTCACCGGGTTCGGTCTGCTCGGACACCTGTTCAAGATGGCACGCGCCTCCGGGGTCGGAGCTGTCATCGACGCGGCTGCAGTGCCCCGCCTCGGCGGCGTGGATGAGTCGATCGCCGCCGGTTATGTCTCCGGTGGAACGCGGCGCAATCTTGATTGGGTACGTCCGCACCTGACCGCGGACGACTCGGTGACCGAAGACGATCTGCTGCTCCTGGCCGATGCGCAGACCTCAGGCGGGCTGCTCGTCGTCGGCGAACTGCCCGGTCACCCAGTCATCGGCGAGATCGTCGTCGGATCCGGCGTGCACGTGCGGTGACCCGCAGACCAGTTCGGCGTACTACCTGACGGCGGCCCAGCAACCTCGATCCTTCTATGTCTTGTCAAGCGGGTTGAGGAACGGTATCTAGCGCGTTGAGGATCTTGTAGACCCGACGCGCTAGATACCATTTGAGTTTGCGTCGGATTTCCTTCTTCGACTTCTTCGTCGGGTCCTCACCGTAGTGCTTGGCGACATAGTCTCGGGTCCGTTCATCATGGATCATCCGGTTCATGATCACCGTGTGCAGGGCCCGGTTTAATTGCCGGTCCCCGCCCCGATTCAACCGGTGACGATGCGTGTTGCCCGACGAGGCAGGAATCGGATTCACTCCCGCCAGAGCGGCGAATGCTGCTGCGTTGCGGACCCGGCCGGGATGGGACCACGCGGTGAAGCACACCGCGGCACTGAAGGGCCCGAACCCGGGCTCATCCAGCAAGGCAGCCGCCGGGCTGGCCTTGACGAGTTCGGCGAGTTTCGCGAGGTTGCCTGCCAGCTCCTCATCAAGGGCGAGAACACGTTTAGCCAGGCGAATCGCTTCCTCCCGGGCAGTGGCTAACCCGATGTCTTCCTTCCTGTCTCGCCACCTCGAGATCTCAGCAACCTGGTCAGCTGTCAGTGACGTGCGGGCATCAATGCCCAGGTCGTTGGTGCGCACCAGCGCGGTCAGAGCATTGATCTCACGGGTACGTTCCTTGGACATCGCGTCCCGGGCTGCCAACAGCACGCGAAGTGCCTGACGCACGCCTTCGCCCTGGCGCGGCCACCGCAGTTGATCGGCTTCCAACCGCAGTACGGATTCAGCGATTCGGTGGGAATCGAGTTCGTCGCTCTTGCCCACTCCGTGGCGGGCTTTGGCGTCCATGCGCCCGGCTTCGACGACGGGGTATCCGGCCATGGTGATGTGCCCGGTGAGTACTGCCCCGTAGGAGGCGGCACCTTCGACGACGAAGAGTGTGTCGAGGTCACCGTCGGTGCGTCGACCGACCCAGCTCAGTGCTCGTTTGATGCCCGCCTGCGTGGTCGGGAAGGTGCCGGTGTCGATGAGGGCACCGGTGTTGGCGATGATCGTGTAGACGTGGTTTCTGGCGTGTGTATCGACGCCGATGAAGAAACTGTATAAGTGCGCGACAATGGACATAGCGGTTCGAAGCTCCCTGTTTGACCGATAGGTTGTGCGGCCGCTTGCGGCCGGTACCGGTCCGGGTTGAAGGTCACTTCGGAACAACACTGTGATGAGTCACACCTCCTTGGTTACTAGGGGGTGGACAGCCTTCTGATCAAGTTACCGATGTGGGCCGAGCTGGTGCCGGCCGCACCATCCATGTGATCGGACAAATCGACGTCAAGACACCACTGTGTGGGTCAGCGCGAGGTGGAGTCACGATCACTGGATGGAGAGGCCAACACCTACTCTGCCAGCCAGTCCCAGACCAGCCACTGTCAATACTCACAGCGCGAGGTTGCTGGGCCGCCGTCAGGTAGCAATTGTGGGGCGAGCCTGACCGTTGAGCTTTCGCCGCTCTGAGAACTCCTGTGTCCCGACGAACGCTGATTCACCCGCTGTCCTTCCGGAAGACCGGCAAATCGTTTCGTACCCATCCGCGATTGCGGTCAAACAAGCATGCCGGAAACTATTCAAGTAACAGATCTGTGCCGGTAGTATTGTTTCTGTTACATTAAAATCACGGCCAGCGAGTGCTTCCCGTTTAAATGACTCGCCAGCCGCGATCACCCACGACAAAGGAGTTGAGCATGCCCACAGAATCGCAGTATCTGACGACCCAGTCCGCCGATGGAACAGAGATCGGCTATTACGTGCAAGGACAAGGTCCAGCTCTGGTCATCACTCATGGATCGGTCGGCACGGCCGAAGACTGGAGAGGTACGACCGCTGCACTGGAGAATGATTTCACCTGCTACGTCTACGATCGGCGCGGCCGGGCTCACAGTGGAGACGGAAACAGCTATTCGATGGAGTCGGAAATCGCCGATATCGCCGCACTGATGAACATCGCCGGGCCTGGAGCCAGTCTCCTCGGGCATTCCTACGGCGGGCTCTGCGTGCTCGAATACGCTCAGCGCCATACGATTCCGGGCACGCTTTTCCTCTTCGAGCCCCCATTGCCCATGCACGGACCAGTGGCTGGTCCGCGTCTCGAGGACTACCGCGATGCCATCGCTGCTGGTGACAACGAAAAAGCCATCGAAATCGCACTCGTCAACTTCGTCGAGTTGCCTGCAGAGGCGATCCCTCATGTTCGTTCGACTCCGTTGTGGGAGTCAATCGTCCCCTTGGCTCCGACCTGGACGCGTGAGCTCGAGCAGATCGACGCGCTCGGCGCGAATACCGATCGATTCTCCGCTCTCTCCGGCCGGCCGACTCACGTCATCGCCGGAACCAGCACAACCGGATTTCTCCTGGAATCTGCCCACCTGCTCAACCGCGTGATCGTTGATTCGACCATCACCGAGCTACCCGGCCTCGACCACTTCGCACATATCGTCGATCCACAAGCCTTCGCCCAAGCTGTGCGTCAGGGTCACAAGGGCTGAGGTAGGGCGTTCAGCACAGAAGAGTGGGGGTGCCGGTCGGCACCCCCACTCTTTGCATTCACGTCACAGCCATCGTGGAGCCAGCACATCAGCGCCGACATCCAGACCAGAGGGACTCCGACCAGACGCCCACCCGAGGACAGACGCGAGATCACCCCGCACCTCGGGAACGTCGGCCCTCCACGGTCCGGAAGAAACCTCGGGCGCATCGGTCACGGAGATCGACACCTGTTCGGCCTCACCCTTCTTCTTCCAATGACCGAGTATGTCGGCGAGGAGTCGCACTGCGACATCCCTCGGAATATCGGCTAGTCGACCACCATTGTCGAGGTCGATTGCGTGTAACCAGACCTCTCGGGTGCGCATCCACAGCGTCTCCGACATCGGGACCTCGCGCCCCTGCGCCGTGCGCACAAGAGAAGACCACGCCTCATCCGAAGAGTCCCGCCACTCCACATCGAGACTGATCGCTGCATGATCATGCAGATGGCGCAGCGCGCGAACCGGCAAGGTCGACCCGAAGTCGATCTCGGCATCCCGAGCCTCGCTCGATTCGTACATCGGTGTTTCGGTCCCGGTGTTAGCCCACTGCACCAACCTGGTCAGCGCGCGGGCGTTATAGCCGACGTGCGCGACAAGATGCCTCCGCGTCCAACCCGGGAGCAGAGTGGGAGCGTCGAAGTCCGCATCCGAGAGCTCATTGACCTTACGAGAGAAGAACGCGGTTCCCCGCCGTACAGTCAGGAGACCATCCTTCACCGCGGGATCGGTCGTCAGGTCGTGTCGGGCGACCACGGTTCACACCGCCTCGACGATGGTGTTTCGGACCTCGCCGATTCCGGAGATCTCCACAGCCACCTCGTCGCCGGGCACAAGGAAGACCTGGGGATCGCGCGCGCGGCCGACACCGCCTGGCGTACCCGTGAGAATGATGTCACCGGGCTCGAGCGTGATCATCGTCGAGACGTACGCGACGAGCTGGGAGGAGGAGAACAGCAGATCCGAAATGGCGTGCTCCTGCATCACCTCGCCATTGACCTTTGTCGTCAGCACCGCTGATTCCGCATCGAATTCGTCGGCGGTGACCATGACGGGCCCCAACGGGGTTGTGGCCTCCCACATCTTTCCTTGTAGCCATTCCTTGGTTCGGAACTGCCATCCGCGCATGGAGATGTCGTTAGCGACAGAGTATCCCGCAATCGCCGCTCGCGCCTTCCTCTCGTCGGCCCGACGCACAGTCTCCCCGACGATGACGACCAGCTCACCTTCCCAATCGAGCTCCGGGTCCTCGGGAGCGAATGGGATGTCTGATGTCGGGCCGGTCAGAGTTTCAGCGAACTTGGCAAACAGTGTTGGATACTCTGGCAGGTCCCGCCCCATCTCAAGGATGTGATTGCGGTAGTTGAGCCCCACGCAGACTACTTTGCCCGGTCGCGTGATGAGTTGGTCCACTCTCGCCTGCTCAGCAGGTATCACTCGCTTACGATGTGTGAGCGCTTCGGCTGCAACGGTCTGCCAGTTCTCTCCACTCAGCAGTGACCCGACGTCGACCGCTGACTCGATCAGCACATAGTCTTCGCCGTCGAACACTGCAGCGCAGGTGCCATCGTCGATTGTCAGTGTGGCGAGTTTCATGGATTGACTCCTTCGATATGGGTGCGGGCGAAGTTGAGCTTTTCGACGATCGGACGATCGCTGAACGCAAAGAGGTCGAGACTGGTCTCTGCCTCGATCCGCACGGCCGACCACGAGGGGGCAACCACTACATCGCCCTTCTCGACTTCGTGAACGGTGTCATCGATGACGAATCGGCCGCATCCCTCGAACACCTGGTAGACGTCCGATCCGACCTGACGAGTGGTGGCGGTGGCGGTGCCCTCCCGCAGACGATGGAACTCAGCCCGAATCGTGGGCATCACATCTCCGCCGTCCGTCGGATTCATGTATCGGATCGCAGCGTGGCCCTGTTCGACTGTCGCGGGAAATCCTTCATCCTCGAGCCGCAGCTGCTCGGTCAGTGCGCGATCTGTATGCTCCCACCGATAGGCACCGATCGGTGAGTTCACCGTTGTGCCCAGCCCTGACAGCGGACGAAGTCCTGGGTTGCACCACAGGCGTTCGGACCGGGAGATATCCGGTGTTGACTCATCGGTGACCCTGTCGATGCCGAATTCGAAGAACGAAGTGTCCGAGTAATGGACGAATGGAATATCAAGGCCGTCGATCCACGCCATCGGCTGATCGGTTTCGTTGTGGTGTCCGTGGAAATTCCATCCGGGCGTGAGGAGGAAGTCACCGCGGCTCATTCGCACCGGATCACCGTTCACCACGGTCCACACGCCCTCGCCTTCGACGACGAAGCGGAAGGCGTTCTGCGAGTGCCGATGTTCGGGCGCTACCTCGTGCGGACCCAGATACTGGATCGCACACCAGAGAGTCGGAGAGATATACGGCCGACCGTCCAGGCCGGGATTGGCCAGCGAGATCGCTCTGCGCTCTCCCCCACGGCCCACCGGAACCAGCTCACCCGCCTCCTCGGCCAATGGCAGCAGATCCTTCCACCGCCAGGTGTACGGTATCGCCTGCGGTTTCGGCACTTCCGGCATGAGGTCGCCGATCTCTGTCCACAGTGGAATCATATGGTTGTCGGAGAACCTCGCATAAAGTCTCTCCAGTCGCGCAGCCTCCTCCGGACTCGGCGGCGGAACCACCGGCAGATTCGGGTCGTCGTGATCGTTCATCATGTCTTCCTTTCGTGTCATCGATGTCTGACAGTTGATGGATCAAGCTTCGGCCGAGGTGCGCTGTCGGATATCGTCGCGCAGCTCTTTCTTGTTGATTTTGCCGACCTTCGTCATCGGAATCTCCTCGACGATCTCCAGACGTTCAGGCAGCTTGTACTCGGCGATGCCAGCATCGGTGAGTGCGGCACGCACGTCCTCGAGACTGGCCTGCGCCCCCGGCTGCAACGTGACGTACAGACACAGGCGCTCTCCGAGCACGTGGTCGGGCATCGCGACGACTGCGGCCAGTTCCACCTGCGGAAGTCGATAGACCAGGCTCTCGATCTCCTCGGCGGAGATCTTCTCGCCGCCGCGGTTGATGATGTCTTTGTCTCGTCCGTGAACGACAAGATTTCCATCTGGGCGACGAACGACGATGTCACCGCTCCCGTACCAACCGTCGACGAATGATTTCGCGTTCGCCTCCGGTGCCCGATAGTAGCCTCGAGGCGTATAGGGGCCACGGGTGTAGATGAGACCTTCCTGCCCATCGGCAACTGTCTCACCGTCAGGACCGACGATGCGGACCTCATCCAGCTCGCTGACAGGGCGCCCCTGCGTCGTAGTGATCACTTCGAGCGGATCATCGAGGCGAGTCATGTTGATCAAGCCCTCGGCCATGCCGAAGACCTGCTGGAGCGTAGCACCGAGCAGCGGAGTGACCCTCCGTGCGATCTCGTCGGGAAGCCGCGATCCTCCCACCTGCACCGTGCGAAGCGTCGACAAATCAATCTCGCTTGGCGACTGTTCGACGTGTTCGAGCCATCGTTGCACCACGGCAGGCACCGCTGCAGTGATCGTGACACCCTCAGTTTCGATCGCTCGCAGTACCCGCTTCGGCTGCGGACTCGGTAAGGTCACCACGGTTCCACCTGCGAAGAGAACACCGAGGATGCCTGGGCAGGCGAGTGCGAAATTATGGCTGGCCGGCACACAGACCAGATAGACTGCGTCGACGTCGATTCCAGCCACATCGGCGCATAGGCGCGCATTCAGCTCGTAGTCATCATGTGTCCGCGAGATCAACTTGGGAAGGCCAGTGGTGCCACCGGAGAGTAGGAAGAGTGCTACCGATGAGCTTTCCGGATGGTCGAGTTCACTGAGTTCTCCTGCCGAGGGCGCGAGAAGTTCATCGAGCGAGACGTCCTGCCCGGCCTGTCCACTGACGATGATGGTCTTTAGGTCCGGTGCCTCATCACGAATGATGCGAGCGAGAGCTCGGTGGTCGAAATCCTTGAGTGTATCCGGAACGACGATTGCCCGGGATTCCGAGACCTCTGCGATTCCAGACAGCTCCACTTCCCTGTGCCCAGCCAGAGCCATGACAGGAACAATTCCCGCTCGCGCACAAGCAAAGGTGAGCACCACGAACTGCCAGCAGTTAGGCAACTGAACGAGGATCCGATCATCGGGTGCAAGCCCGAGATCCAGCAGTCGACGGGCTCCAGCTTCTGCCCGGTCGACGAGTTCTCGGTAGCTGATCCGCACATCGCCATCTACCAGCGCGATCTTTTCGGGCAACTGCTCAGCTACCTCGAGCAGTGTGGTGAACAGAGTCTTACCACGCCACAGCCCCTGTGACCTGTATTCAGCGGCGATCTCAGCGGGCCAGGGGACGGTATGAACTGTGCTCGGGCTTGTCATCGGACTTCCTCCTCGTCGTCGAGCAGAACTGCAGGTTGTGCTGAAAGGTCAGGCGTCGCGGTGATGACGGCGTCGAGAGCGATGAGACCTGACTCGGTAAGGCGCAACGGATTGATCTCGATCTCATGCACTTGCGGGTTCGCCGCCAGCAAGCGGCCCAGCCGAGTAATGATCTCCGAGAGTTCGCCATGATCGAGCGTCGGGCCACCGCGAAAGCCGTCGAGCAGCGGGGCGCATCGCAGCTGCTCGGTCATTGCACGGAGGTGGGCCTCGGTTGCGGGCAGACTGATGATCGCAGAGTCTTCGTACACCTCCGCTTCCACGCCCCCGAGGGCGAGAACTCCAACGACCCCGAACACCGGGTCCCGGTGCACACCGACGAGCAGGTCGATTCCGGATGAAGCCATCTCCTCGATGAGTGCGGCGCGGGCGCCGATGTCAGCGAGTTCGACCAGCGCCGCAACTGCCTCGTCACCATCGTTGATGTTGAGATGAACTCCCCCGATGTCGGTCTTATGCAAGATGGAGGAATCTAGGATCTTGATCGCCACCGGCGGCGATGCGTTGGCCAGCACGGAGCCATCGAGGCTTTCAGCCAGATTCTCGATGACCCAACGTCTGGGAGTTCGTATGCCGGCGGTCTCGAGTATGTCCTTCGCGGCGGCCTCATGCCATGGCCCGGGCCCCAGATCATATTCGTCTGTCACGTTCGTGCGGTTCGCTTCTGTCGGAACGACACCATCGGCCCCGTGGTCTGAAAGCGCACGCGACCGCGCGTCGGCGGACAGCGCCCTCATGCCTTCGGCCAGGGCGGTAGGGCCGAGGAGGACAGGTATCCCTTCCCCAGCGGCACGACGAACCTCGGCGACCTCAGCGCTCGGGCCATCAACGCCGACGAGTACTGGAACGGTGGGATCGAGGTCAGCTTGCGCCACTGCCTCTGGCAATGAGACGACCGGTTCGGTGATTCCATAGACTCCGACCGCGTCGATACCCGGATCGGCGGCGACGATGCTGAGGACCTCTGGATATTCCGGCCCTGGTCGTCCGGTATCGACTGGGTTGGAGAGGAACGTCAGTGGCGGAAGAAGCCGAGACAGGGCAGTGACGCTGTCGTCGCGCAGACGCGGCAGATCCACTCCCGAACTGAGCAGCTCATCATTGATGATGAGTCCCGGTCCGGCCTGCCCGGTGACCAGTCCGATGCCGGCGGCCGCATTCGCAGGCAGGCGGCGACCGCTCAGCGCCGTCGCGGCGTTGACGAGTTCAGTTTCCGAATCCACGACTACGGCACCGGCTTGAGCAATCAGGGAACGAGTCGTAGCCCACGATGTGGCCAAGGATCCAGTATGCGACTGAGCGAATTCACCGACTTCGTTGCGCCCGACGACAAATGCGACGACAGGTTTGACTTGAGACAGAGCACGCACTGAGGCGAGCAGCCTCGGCCCATCCGGAATGGTCTCGAGATGGAGAGCAACACATCGGGTCGCCGGATCATCGGCCAGATAGTCAAGGAGATCCGGTGCTGTGACGTCGATTCCTCCTCCTATACCGACACCGAGGCTGACTCCCGCCCCCATATCGGCCAGTCGAAAAGACACAGCGTGGTTGACGCCGCCAGAGGCTGCGACGACTCCGACCCGACCTGGTTTCAGCGAGGTGACACCGGGGACGAAACTCGAGAACAGACCGCTGCCCGGAACAAAGAAGCCGGATGTATTGGGGCCCAGCAGGCGGACCCCGGTCGACTCGACCGCCGCTTCGATATCCGTCTGGTGCTGCTGACCTGATTCCCCGGCTTCCACGAAGCCCCCGGCGCAGACTACGACAGCACCGACGTCCGCTGCTGCGCATTCGATGATGGCGTGAGCCGTTGCGGCAGCGGGAATGCACAGCACAGCAAGATCGATGTCCGGATGCGCAGCGACAGCCGCATCGATCGAGCTGAACGGACCTGACCGCGGATTGACCGGGACGACTTTGCCCGGGAATTCAGCGAGGGACTCCATCATCGTGGCACCGAGCTTGCCAGGGGTGGTTGAAGCTCCGATGACAGCGATTGCGCGCGGTTCGAAAAGGGACTGTAGGGTCTCGGTCCGCGGTTTCGACAACTGCTCAGTCATCGGTTTCCCCTCCGACGACAACCGCATCCGCGCGTCCCGAGAGGATGACGGTCTCGGGATCGAGCCGGTCACCCGGATCGATTCGGAGGACGGTGGTGGCACCTCGGCGGAATCGCAGTTCTTCGCTCACGCGCACACGATCAAGGGAGTCGCCACCGATGACGTAGACGGTGCTGCCCGCAGGGGTCCCAGCCGCGATCGTCTCGGGCGATTCGCGCCGAACATCGCTGGGCGGCTGAAGACGCAGGACGGCATCGGTTCCGATTACGGTGCCAGTGGTTTGGCCACAGCCTGCGATATCGCTGACCGGAACCTCGTCGTCTCCGCAGACGAGGGCCGAGCCGGCATCCCGGAGCAGCCTGCCGGACAGTTCGGTACCGCCGAGGCGAACGGAGCTGTCCAGCGCGGCCGAACCGCCATGTTCGGAAGCCCACTCACTTCTTACGGTCTCGACGAGTTCGGGGTCTCGGGGAGCGATTCGGTCGATTCCGATGGAGCGCGAAAAGAAGTGGAAGGCGAACTGGGTGGGGTCCATGTTCTCGTGGTACAAACCGAAGTTCTCCCACCAGCTCAGGCCACCACGTGCAGAGTCCTGGATCTTTCGCACTGCGGGGACTCGCTCAGCTTCATATGCTTCGAAGGCAGCAGACAGGTCCGGATGGTCAGCGGTGAGTTCTCGGGCAAGAACGATCGCGTCCTCCATTGCCATCTTTGTGCCCGAGCCGACCGAGAAGTGGGCGGTGTGCACGGCGTCTCCGAGGAGGACGATGTTGCCGCTGTGCCAGGTCTCAGAACGGCGCGTGCGGAAGTTGGCCCAGCGGGAGTTATTGACGATGATGCTGCCGTGATCGATGTCTTCGGCGAAGAGTTCGGCGACGAAACGCTGAGTCTTCTCATCGGAGACGCCGGGTGGCTGCGTGACATCGAATTCGTCAAGTCCTGCGCGTTTCCAGGTCTCTGCATCGGTTTCGACGATGAAAGTGCTTACCTCATCGCTGATCGGGTAGGCATGAGCGGCGAAGTTGCCGAATTCGCTGCGTCTGTGAACAAAAGTGAGCCCGTCGAACATGTGGTCGGTTCCGAACCAGATGAACTTCGCATCAGCTTCTTCCACACTGTGGCCGAGCTCGGATTCGACCGTTCGACGGACGATGGAATTGGCTCCGTCGGCTCCGACGATGACGTCATAGTCGCTCAGTTCCTCGAGCGAGGGGACATTGCTGGCAAAACGCAGATCTACTCCGACTTCTTCAGCTCGAGCATGGAGCAGGGGCAACAGAGTGCGACGATGGATTGCGGCCATGCCGTTGCCGCGGAAAGCACGCTTCTCTCCCTTGGACAGAACGGCGATTTCGTCCCAATGACGGCCGTGCTCGGCCAGGCCCCGGTGCAGCACGTCGTCAGCTTCGTTGATTGCGCGCAGAGTGGCATCGGAGAATACGACGCCGAAGCCGAAAGCGTCCTCTGCACGGTTGCGTTCGAAGACCGTGACTTCAATGCTGGGATCATTCCGCTTGAGCAGGGTAGCGAAGAAGAGGCCACCCGGCCCACCTCCGACACATGCGACGCGAAGAGACATTTGGATTCTCCCTCGAATAGACGATATGCCATAAGAGTAACAGTTTTCGTCCTACCGTCGTCAATATGTTTCGAGTTAGAATTTCTGCGACTACACCACGGGGCGCTCGAGACGCCTACCGACCACTTCTTCGAAATAGGAGTCAGCTTGTTCTGCGAGAGATGCGTGCACACGCCTGAACAGCTCGAACGCTGGGCGACCGGGCCAATCGACGGGAGAGAGCTCGATCGGCAGCTCGGGATCGCGAAAAGTCAGGCGTCGCATATCGGCGACCATCGCCGTGCGCACGCGCAGAGCCTCGGGCCCGCTCGAGAGGGAGGTTCCGCTTTCATAGGACGAGTAGTCCGCGATGAAGTCCCGGTAGTCTGCAGCGAGCTCCGCGAGATCCCAACAGCGCTCGGTAAGATCTCTGTCCGTAGTCACCCGCGTTGTCCGGGTGCGCAAGACATCAAGAGACGCATCAGGAAAATCGGCAGCCAGCCTATCGATTCGATCGACCATCTCGTGCGGCGACATCCATGTCGAAGTGGCAAGCTGCCCAAACCCCAGCCATGTGAGTTGTTTGCGCATAGCTTCTCGATCATTGCGGGAGGACTCGGGGACTTGATAGAGGACCTGCGTCCACCACCCATCCCATTCGGCGTCGACGCGCGTGAAGATCCGCTCCCGACCTTCGGCGATCACCGTCGACATAGCCTCACTTAGGCAATAGACCGATTCTCGGCCCTCACGACGCGTGGTGAACCACCCGTCCTTCTTCAAACGCGCCATCGTGACCCGAGCCGTTGCCGGATCGATTCCGAATGCTTCCAGCAAAGTGCTAAGCCCTCCGAGGCGGGCCTCCCCTTCGGCGTACCTGTAATACTCCCCGAACAGATCCATCACCAAGGATCGAACACGTTGCGACATCGGTGCCTCCTTCCAGTTCACGCCCAGTTGCTGTGGACCGCCGATCCAATCAGCGCCGCGGTTGATCGCTCCTCACGAGAGTACGACTCGCCTAGCAATGGGGTTCAGTATTCCACGAAACAAACTCAGAATGCATGACGCGCATTTGTTTCACCAGACTATGGTGAAACGACAATCGGTTGATTGGTCGCCGAAAGTCCTGAGTTATGGTGACAAGCGGACAGCGGGAGCCCGCAGCCGGACGGCCCGAGGGCACCACGGGCATCCGTCACCATTTGGCACACAACCACCCGTTGCACTGCGGTGTTATGTCGCTAACGGTGATGGACGCAGAGCTGACTGTAGGAGCTGCCGCGAAGTGTTGGCGAAGACGCTACCGGTGCGGGGTGCTTCCGGACCGCGCGAAGGTGGCAGCAGGCGCGGCGGCGGACTCGATGCGATTCCCGCGCACAGTCCCGGACTTCGCAGGTCCCGCGCAGTCCCCGAGCTCTACTGGCCGGTGGTGATCGAGTCGTCGTTGATGCCGCGGGCGCGGCGCTCTTCGAGGCGAGCGCGCTGCGGTTCGACGACGTGACGGGGGTCCTTCGTCGACTCGATACCGGCCTCGAGCATCCCGAAACGGGTGTACGCCGAGGCGGCCGCCAACGCGGCACCCGAGACGACGGACAGTCCACGCAGAACGGCGCGAGTCTTCCAGCTGCGTTTGCCCACGCGGCCCACGCCACCCAAGCCACCTGCTGATCCGACGGCATCGGCGATCTTCTCGACGGTGCTGCCGGTTGTGCCTGCACCCCGCCCACCGAGCTTCTTCGCGAACACCCGCGCGCCCACCTCGACGGCAGCGGCGCCGACAGCGCCCGCGATGAGCAGCTTCTCGGCACGGTGGAGCTTGTGTCCCGGTTCGCCGTCTTCCATCGGGTCGACCTCGGCCGGGTGCATGCGCTTCTTCATCCGGCTCATCGCGACCATATCGCCAACGGCCCCGGTGAGCGCGAGCAGTCGCGCCGGGCCCGTCTCCCGCACCGGAGCGAGCGCCATCGCAGAACCCCCGGCAGCCAGGGAAGCCGAAGACACGAATACGTACGGCAGACCGTTGCGACCGGCAGCGTTCCAGGTGGGCACGGCCGTCGCACCGAGCAGCACCGCCGTGTACGCGGCCAGCGGTGTGGCGAAGAGTGCCGACTCGAGGGCCGCCGGAGTCTCCATCGCGTGGAGCACCTTGCGCAGCGGTCCCAGCGGAAGCAGCTTCTCCCCCGTGACCCGGTCGAGCTCGACCGCGAACGTCACACCCGATCCGACGCCGAAGCCCGAAAGGATCCAAGTGCCCAGACTCATCGGCGAGGACACCTTGACCACGCGCATCATGTTGATGAACCGTTCGGGCCGGCCGAGGTCGGCGACCAGTGCCACGCCGCCGACACCGGTCGCGGTGATCGCCGTCATCCGGGTGGCGATGCGCAGACCGGGCCGATCGGTCATCTGTGCGCCGAGGCCCAGCAGCGACGACCCGCCGGCGAGTCCACCGAGGAACAGGTAGAGCGCGATCTCGTGGCCCCACGGCGGAGCCTTGACGATCGGTCGACCGTAGTACGAGGTGAACTCGACGTCCTCGACCATCGGCATCTCGCGATTGCCGTCGGAACCGCGGTTCTTCCACCCGCCGCCACGGCGACCACCGGGACCTCCGCGGCCACCTCGGCGACGTTTCTTACGTCCGCCTTCGGGCTCGGGTGGGCGGTAGGAATCGTATTCGGAGACGCTCATGAACGGCGGCTCCCGAGGAACGCGAGGCCGACCGCCGCGACCATGCCCAGCGCCGCAACACCGGCATGGGCGAACATTCCGGGCAGGTCCTTCGTCGCCACCCGAGGATCCGGCGGCAGGCCGTAGACCTCGGGTTCGTCGAGGAGGAGGAAGACGGACCCGGTGCCGCCGACTCCGTCGTTGGGGTTCGCTCCGTAGAGCCGGGCCTCGGTCAGACCCTTCGCGTGGAGTTCGGCGACTCGTTCATGCGCCTTGTCCACCATGTCCGTCCGGTCGCCGAACTTGATCGACTGAGTCGGGCAGGTCTTCGCACACGCCGGCTCCTCACCATCGACGAGGCGGTCGTAGCAGAGCGTGCACTTGTTCGCGGTGCCCGCGTTCGGGACGTCCATCTCCGCGGCCTTGCGGTCATCACGGTCGGTGGGCGTGTTGATCGTGCCGTCGTCACGACGTTCGATGACGCCGAAAGGGCAGCCGGCCACACAGGTGCCGCAGCCGTTGCAGACGTCGTTCTGAACGACGACGGTGTCGAATTCGGTGCGGAAGAGCGCTCCGGTCGGGCACACGTCGAGGCAGCCGGCGTGCGTGCAGTGCTTGCACACGTCCGAGGACATCAACCACCGGAAGTCCGCGGTGTCCGGTGGGGTGGTGTCGACCCCGGTCAGATCCGCCGGTTCGAGTGCCCCGGGGGCGAGGAGATCGACATCGAGTTGCGGCGTCGTCGGCAGTCCGTCACTGGTCCGACCCTCATCCGCGGCACCGAGCGCCCCGCCCAGAGGCTGGGCTGCGGCACTCTCATCGGTGCGGGGCCGGATGGTGGGCATGCCGAGGTTGACGAGCTTGCGCCCGGATTCGCGGGCCTTCTCGATCCGGTCCGAGTCCTGCTCGATGAAGGCGACGTGACGCCAGGTATTCGCGCCGAGGCTGCCCGTGTTGTCGTACGAGGAGCCGAGCAGTTCGAAGGTTCCGTCCTGGGGATTGCGGTTCCATTCCTTGCAGGCGACCTCGCAGGCCTTGCAGCCGATGCAGATCGAGGTGTCGGTGAAGAACCCCTTGCGATTCTGCGTCGAATCGTGCCAGTGGCCGTCAGCGACCGTGCCGCTGTCCAACGTCGAAGCCGACATCAGTCATCCTCCCCTTCATCGCTGGTTCCATTGTCCACCTGATCCGAGCCCGTGCCGGCATCCGACGTGCCGGAGCCCTCGGCCTTCTCCCGGGCGCGTTCGTCGAGCTGAGCCTGCGCACGCTGCGCCTGCTCCGCCTCGGCGTCGCGGACCTCGGAGTCAGTGACGGCCGATCCGTCGAGATCACGGCCGTGATCGGGATCGCCGTCGGTCGTGTCCCCGTCATCGGCCGCATTTGCGTCGGCCGTGTCGACCGGCTGCAGATCGACGCGTCCGGTGCGATCATCGGCGCTCTCGACCGTCGGAGCGTCGACTGTTTCTCCGCCGAGCGTCTTGCCCGGGGTCACGCCCACTGCCGAGTCACCTCCGCGGTGGGGGTGGCCGCCGACGCTGTGTCCGGCACCGGCGGCGGAGGCCGCTTCGACATCGGATTCGGGCGCAGTGACCTGTTGGTTTCCGGACTCCGTGGTCAGACCGGCCTCACGCTGGTACTTCTCGACGAAGTCGACGAGCTCCGGTCCGCGCGGACGCCTGCCGGGCACGATCGTGCCGGCGACGTACTTGCTGTTCTGGATGAACACGTTCGGATCCATCGTCACGCCCAGCAGGTCGTTGGCGGAGTCGCCCTCGACGACGGCGCCCTGACCGCCCACGCCCCAGTGGTAGGGCAGGCCGATCTGGTGGACGGTGCGTCCGCCGATGGTCAGCGGGTTCATCCGCTTCGTCACGAGCACGCGGGCCTCGATCGCCGCCCGCGGGGAGACCAAGGTCGCCCACCCGTAGGGCTCGAGCCCCACCTCGGCGGCGAGCTCCGGTGAGATCTCGCAGAACATCTCCGGCTGCAGCTCGGACAGGTACGGCAGCCAGCGGGACATGCCGCCGGCGGTGTGGTGCTCGGTGAGCCGGTAGGTCGTGAACACGTACGGGAAGACCTCGGAGCCGGGATAGCCGGCACCCGATGCGGACAGGTTGTCCCCGCGCCGCATGACCTTCCGCGTCGGGCTGTTCTGCTGCGGGTAGAGCGGATTGGCGACCGTCGACTCCTGCGGTTCGTAATGCGTGGGCATCGGGCCGTCGACCATGCCGCTGGGCGCGAAGAGCCATCCCTTGCCGTCGGACTGCATGATGAACGGGTCGTCACCGTCCAAGTGGGCAGGACCGCCGTAGGCCTGATCCGACCTCGCCGCGGGGGCGCGATCGATGGGGAAGTCGGGCACGTCCTTGCCCGTCCACTTCCCGGCCTCTTCGTCCCACCAGACGAACTTCTTCCGCTCCGACCAGGGGGTTCCATCCGGGGCCGCCGAGGCGCGGTTGTAGAGGATGCGCCGGTTCGCCGGCCACGCCCACGCCCATTCGGCCGCGGTCTCGTCCTGCTCGCTGCGCGGTTTGCGCCGAGCGGCCATGTTCACACCACCGGCATAGACGCCGGCGTAGATCCAGCAGCCACCTGCTGTGGTTCCGTCGGAGGCGTACTGGTTGAAGTTCTCCAACGGCTGGCCATCGTCCTCGCCGCCGACCCGGTAGCCGTTGATCTCCTTGACCACGGCTTCGGCATCGACCTCGCCCTCCTCGTCGACCGGGTAGTCCCAGGTCAGATCGAGCAGCGGACGATCACGCGGATCATCGGAGTCGGCCAGCTTCTCCTTGATCCGCTGACCGAGCTCGTAGAAGAAGTCGAGTTCGCTCTGCGCATCCCCCGGCGGGTTGACGGCCTTGTGCCGCCACTGCACCAGACGCTGGGTCTGAGTGAAGGTGCCGGCCTTCTCCGTGTGGTTGGCCGCGGGCATGAAGAACATCTCGGTCTCGATGTCCTCGGTCTTCATCTCCCCGGTCTCGATCTCCGGGCCGTCCTTCCACCAGGTGGCGGATTCGATGAGGCTGAAGTCGCGCACGACCATCCACTTGAGATGGCTCATCGCCATCCGCTGCATGCGGCCGTTGGCCGACCCCACGGCAGGGTTCTGGCCGAGCAGGAAGTACCCGTCGACACCGTCGTTGAGCATGCGCACCTGCGTCTGGTACGTGCCGTGGGCGCCGTTGATGCGCGGCAGATAGTCGTAGGCGAAGTCGTTGTCCGGTGTCGCCGCATCGCCCCACCAGGCCTTGAGCAGACTGACCGCGTAGCTGCGACCGTTGGCCCAGAAGCCCTTGTGGGTCTCCGGGGTGCCGACGGCTGCGACGTAGTCATCGAGGGTGTCGTGGACACCGGCGCTGGGCATCGGCAGATAGCCGGGCAGCAGGTTGAACAGCGTCGGAATATCGGTCGATCCCTGGATCGTCGCGTGTCCGCGCAGCGCCATGATTCCGCCGCCCGGTCGTCCCATATTTCCCAGCAGAAGCTGGAGGATGGAAGCGGTGCGGATGAATTGCGCGCCGAGGGTGTGCTGAGTCCAGCCGACCGCGTAGGCGAAGCACGTGGTCCGTTCCCGGCCCGAGTTCTGCGTCACCGATTCGAAGAGGTAGTCGAAGTCGGCGGGTTTGATCCCGCAGTTCTCCTCGACCATCTCGGCGGTGTAGCGCGAGTAGTGCCGCTTGAGGATCTGGAACGCCGTCCGCGGGTCCTCAAGCGTCGGGTCGGTCAGGGGCGCACCGTGCTCATCGGTCTGGTAGGACCAGGTCGAGTTGTCGTACGAGTTCGTCTCCGGGTCGAAGCCGGAGAACAGTCCGCCGAGGTCCTCGGTGTCGACATAGTCCTCGCTGATGAGGTTCGCGGCGTTCGTGTAGGCACGCACGTACTCGTCGAAGTGCTTGCCTTCGGTGAGCACCCGGTTGATGAGCGCGCCGAGCAGCACGATGTCCGAGCCCGCCCGGATGGGGACGTGCTTATCGGCAATCGCGGTGGTGCGCGTGAATCGAGGATCGACGTGGATGATGCGGGCACCTCGGGCCTTGGCCTCGCTCACCCATTGGAATCCCACGGGGTGGCACTCGGCCATGTTGGAACCCTGGATGATGATGCAGTCCGCATTCGCCATATCCTGGACGGGTTGTGTGGCGCCGCCTCGCCCAAACGAGGTTCCCAGACTGGGAACCGTGGCGGAGTGTCAAATACGCGCCTGGTTCTCGATCTGTATGGCTCCCGCGGCGGTGTAGAGCTTCTTCGCGAGGTAGTTCTCTTCGTTGTCGATGGTCGCCCCGCCGAGGCTGGCGATGCCCATCGTGCGCCGCAGCGGGTGGCCCTTGTCGTCGAAGTCCTCCCAATGCCTGCGGCGGGCTTCGAGGAAGCGATCGGCGATCATGTCGATCGCGGTGCTCAGTCCGATCTTCTGCCAGTCCTTGGCCCGCGGTGCGCGGTAGAGGACGTCGGTCACGCGGCCGGGAGCGTTGACGAGTTGTTCGCTGGCAGCACCCTTCGGGCACAGGCGCCCGCGCGAAATCGGCGAATCGGGATCGCCTTCGATCTGAATGACCTTGTCGTCCTTGACATAGATCTTCTGGCCGCAGCCGACGGCGCAGTAGGGGCACACAGACTGGACGACCTTGTCGGCCTCAGCGGTTCGAGGAGTGGTGTCTCGGGTCTTCTGGGACGTCACCGATTCGCCGCGACCCGTCCGATCGGACGTGCGGAACTGCCGGAGTACCGGCCATTCAAGGAAGCTGAACCGAGCCATGGCTCAACCATAGCCCTTCGTGACCGCGAAACACATCCGCAGGACCGTGGTGAAACGGTTTCGTCCTGCGAGGTGAGACCGGGTCTCGGCGACCAGACTAGGAACGCAGAAAGCCGGGTCGGCTCCTGCTCTCAGGAGCCGACCCGGCGCACGGAGAGGACGGCGTCCTCGAGTTCGGCGCTCACCGGTTCGTGGAGGTCACCTATCGACGCCCGGGTCGGCCGGGATCGAATCCGGGCCGGTGCCTTCGGGCTCGGCAGCCTCGGCGGCGGCCTGCTTATCCAGTTCCGCGCGGACTTCGTCCATATCGAGTCCCTTGACGGCGGTGATGACCTGTTCGAGCTGGGGTGCGGCGAGCGCGCCTGGCTGGGCGAAGACGACGATGCCCTGGCGGAAGGCGACGAGGGTGGGGATGGAGGTGATTCCGAAGAGTCCGGCCAGCTGCTGCTGGGCCTCGGTGTCGATCTTGCCGAAGACGATGTCGGGGTTGTCCTCGGAGGCCTTCTCGTAGACCGGAGCGAACTGCTTGCATGGGCCGCACCAATCGGCCCAGAAGTCGAGGAGGATGATCTCGTTGTCGTTGATGGTCGATTCGAAGGTGTCCTGAGTGATCTCGATCGTAGACATGGGCGCCAGTCTAGGGGCCGACCATGAATACTCACTGGACAGGGGCATCACTGGCGTACGTGAGGCGCGCGCGACTTCACTGCTCGGGGGCAGACAGGACGGGCTTTCACTGCTCCGGGGCAAGCAGAACGCGTGCACCGGCGGCGATGTGGGTGCCGAGGACCGCAGTGATCGCTCCGGCGAGGATGAGCGAGCCGAGCACGACGATCTGGAACTCGGCGGCCTCGAGCGGTGACGCACCTCCGAAGAGGGCGCCGACGAAGGCTCCGGGAAGCGTGACCAGTCCGGTGTTCTTCGTCTGATCGAGGTTCGGCAGCAGCGCCTCTCTGATGGATTCGCTGCGCAGACGCGCCACCGCCTGCCGAGGCTTGGCGCCGAGGGACAGCCACGCCTCGACCTCTCCGGATCCGGTGCGCAGGTTCGCGGCGAAGCGCCGCATCGACAGGGTCGCCACGGTCATGCAGGTGCCGGTGACGATCCCGGCGATGGCGATGACCCGCTCGAATTCCCGGTCGACGAGACCGAGGACCAGCACGAGCCCCAGAGTGGTCAGGGATCCGACGATGACACCGGTGACCGCGCCGAGGCGGCCGCGCGGCAACTGCCGGGCGCGCCGCAGGGAGGTCACCGAGGCGGTGGTGAGCATGAGGGCGATGAACGCGGCGACGGTCCACCACGCGTTGAGGGCACCGTGGAGAAGGAGCGCGACGAGGGCGAGCTGGACGACGGCACGCAGGATCGCGACGATGGGCAGCCACCCGAGCCCCACCTCGGCGAGGCGAAGGATGATCACCGCGATGACGACGAGCACGGCGATGCCCAGCAGCAGCGGCAGGACCTCGGCGATCAACACGAGATCAGTCTATGGTCGCCGAGGCGGGGCAGGGCCGATCAGTCCGCCAGCGTACCGGCCGCTCGCCCGAGGTCGGTGAGGGCGGTGTGAGCCAGTTCGCTGAGGTCGGTCTGGGGTCCGGCGTCGATCCACGCCGCGTAGGCTTCACCGAACGCCACGGTGCCGAGGTGAGCGGCGATGATCGCGACCTGCCGCTCGACTCCACGCTCCTGCAGCGCCGATGCCATTCCGTCGGTGAGGGCACGATGCTTTGCGGCGTCTCGTTCCTGCAGTTCGACGTTCTCCGAGATCACGCGGCGGATCCGTGGACCGAGTTCGCGGTGGAACGGGGTCATCGACGACGAGACCTCGTCGAGTCCTGCGCGGACCGCCTCGAGTGGGCCGACTTCGGCGGGAGCCGAAGAGATGCCGTCGACCAAGAGTCGCAGCATTTCGTCCTGGCCTGCCGCGAGGACTTCTCGCTTGTCGGGGAAATAGCGGAAGAAGGTGCTCTTCGTCAGTCCTGCACGCGCTGAGATCTCAGCGACCGTCACACCGTCGAAGCCGTTTTCGGCGAACATGTCGAGAGCAGCGACGACGAGTCGATCGCGAGCATTCGGGGTCCAACGGGGCATGCCGTCATCGTAGCAACGGGTGAGCACGCGATCGATGACGGGACTGAGTCCCATCGCGGTGGTACCCTGATAAGACTCAGTCCCATCACTCGGCGAGGAGACACCATGCACGTATTCATCACAGGCGGCACCGGTCTGATCGGTTCTGCGGTCACCAAAGAACTCATCTCCAACGGCCATTCCGCGAGTATCCTCGCCCGGTCCGATGCGTCGGCCGAACGGGCGGCGGAACTCGGGGCGGCGGCGGTCCGTGGCGACCTCTCCTCTGCCGATGTCCTGCGTTCGGCCGCAGAGGCGGCCGACGGTGTCATCCACCTTGCCTTCCGCAACGATTTCAGTTCACCCGCAGCGCTGGCGGCCTCTGTCGAGGAGGAAGCTTCGGCGATCGACACTCTCGGCAGAATCCTCATCGGCTCGGACAAGCCCTTTGTCATGGTCGCAGGCACACCCGCTGTGACGGGCAGGACCGCGACCGAAGCGGACCCGCTTCCGACCGACGGCCCCGTCGGAGGGCGCAGCGTCGCGGTGACCCGAGCTCTCCGGTTCGGAGATCAGGGGGTACGCACCTCGGCGATCCGTCTGCCGCGAACCGTGCACGCCGACGGCGAGGGCGGTTTCGCCGGCCTGCTCGCGAACTTCGCGGAGGAATCAGGGATCTGCGGCTACCCTGGCGATGGCACCCAACGCTGGCCCGCGGTCCACGCCCAGGATGCTGCGGCCCTCTTCCGGCTCGCACTCGAGTCCGCTGAAGGTGGAACATCCTGGCATGCCGTCGCCGACGAGGGGGTGCGCGTCATCGACATCGCCGAGGTGCTCGGCCGCCGACTCGGACTGCCGGTGGGCACTGTGCCGGAGGAGAATTTCGGTCCGCTCGGGCCGATCTTCGCCACCGACCAGCCGGCGTCGAGTCAGCACACTCGGTCCGCTCTCGGGTGGACGCCGACTCGGCCCGGACTGCTCGATGATCTCGAGAGCCTCACACGCTGAGGCGCACCGGCCGAACCCCTCACCCGACGAGGTCGGTGATCGGCCTATCGGCGTTGATGGCGGCGAAGACCTCGTCGGCCTGTGCGGATTTGACCACACGGTTCGGGTCTTCCGGGGCCGGGGTCCAGGGCATGATGTCGAAGGTGATGTCATCCTTGGGCACCGCGGCAACAGTCGAAGCCAGCGAGGCCAGCGACGAGACCGAGTCGAGGTCCTCGTCGACCTCGAGCGAGGAGGTCACGGCGTCGAGGAAGGAGTAGAGGCGGTCGGGGCGGGTGAGCACGTGGCTGCTCTTGGCCCGGTCGATGATGGCGTTCATGACCATCTGCTGGTTGCCCATGCGGGAGATGTCGCTGCCGTCGCCGACGGCGTGCCGGGTGCGGGCCAGGGCGAGCGCATCGGTTCCCCCGATCGTCTGCTCGCCGGCAGGCAGGTCGAGGTTCGCCTTCGGGTCCTTCAGCGGTTCGTCGAGGTCGACGGTGATCCCGTCGAGCGCGTCGACGATCGCGGCGAACCCGTCGAAGTCGACGTTGATGAAGTGGTCGACGCGCACGCCGGTGAGTGATTCGGCCGCCGAGACCGAGCATGCCGGTCCGCCGTTGAGTGCGGAGTTGATCATCCCGTGCACGGCCTGCGTGGCCCCGTGGCCGGTGTCGTCGCAGGCGGGAATGTCCATGATCGTGTCACGCGGGATCTGGACGGCGTCGATGCGGCTGCCGTCGGCGGCGATGTGGGCGAGGATCATCGCATCGCTGCGCGCTCCCTCGGCGCTGCCGTATCCCGACGCCGAGGCGGCCCCCGAGTCGTCCTGTGCCGACGCGAGATCCCTGGTGTCGGAGCCGATGATGAGCACATTGGTCTCGTCGGTGAGCTTCTCGGGAACATCGGTACCATCATGGGCGCGCAGAGCCGAGGAGGAGATGTTCGCGCCGAGGTTGTGCACCACGATCGCGATCGTCAGCGGAGCCGCGATGACGAGGATCGCTGCCACCGCCACGAAGGTCCGTCGCCTGCGGTACTTCGCGGCCAGACGCCGGCGACGTCGGGGTCCGATGGTCAGAGGTGCGTCTCGGTTGTCCACGGTTTGGGCGGCTCCTGCGTTGGGGATAGTGGCAGATTGTATGCAAAACGTTTTGCATACAATCTTAGACACGGAGGGTCGAGCTTCTCAGCGATTCTGCGTCACTGTGTGCCATCTCTCGACGGCGATCGCGCTTGTGAACACCGTCTGTGCCGACGACCGCCGAACTTTCTGTTAGGCTTGAAGAGTTCTCGCACAGCATCGTGCGGAGCAGGTGGTGCCTCACAGAGCAGGTAGGTTCAGCTCGGCACCATGTGTTTGCCCGTCGGCGCGTGTCTGCCTTCCGCGCCCCTCATGATTTTCATATTTCCCATCTCAGTCGTCTGACGCTCAGTCACCTGGCGACTTCCGTCCAGCACTTTCGAGTGCATGATCGAAACCGAGCATCCCCACGATTTCGTCCGAGACAGAGAACTCTCTCCAGAGCACTCACGACCGCATCGGAATCCGAGGTCCCGGTTCACCCACAGTTTTTCGCTGGACCTGCGTCCAAGACTCAGTCCATCCAGCGGGAAAGCCGGATCCAGCAATGGATTCGACCATCACGACCGCACCAGCGGTCTTCAGTTAAAAAATAAGGATACAAAGATTATGGCAACAGGTACCGTGAAATGGTTCAACGCGGAAAAGGGTTTCGGATTCATCCAGCCTGACGACGGTTCGGCTGACGTGTTCACCCACTTCTCCGCGATCGAGGCCACCGGCTACCGCGAGCTCACCGAGGGTCAGAACGTCGAGTTCGACTCGGAGATGGGCTCCAAGGGCCTGCAGGCGACTCGCGTCCGCGGCCTCTGAGACTCCCTGAGAGTCTCTCCTAGAGACTTTGCGGGTCTCAATCGAGACCTCTGAGCAACACCGGCGATCCTTCGCCCGGACAACCGTCCGATCCGGTATCCCCGGACCCGGTCGGCTGCTGGGCGGAGGATCGCCGTTTCTGTGTCGCGGACCGAGTGCTCGGCGCAGAGCGGGCCTCACCGGTTGCGACCGCGGCGATCCGATCCTGATTCAGCTGTGTTCGAGCAGCTCGAGGAAGTCCTCGACACCGCTGAGTCCGATGTCGTCGCGCCGCCTCGTCTCCCACGCCTCACGGGTGAGTCTCCATCGCTGGATCAGCCCGGGTTCGCCTCGGCGGATGTCCCATTCGACTCCGTTGTGTTCGTACCCGAGCGCCTCGGAGACGCGGTTCGACCCGATGTTGTCGACGAAGGCATCGGAGGCGGCTTCTCGGGCGCCGAGCCCGGCGAAGGCGAGGTGGAGCATGGCGCTGCGCATCTCGGTGCCCAGCCCACGCCCGCGCACATCGGTCGAGAGCCAGGAGAACGAGAGCACCGTGCCGCACGTGTCGAACTTCTCCGCGATGAGGTCCTGCATGCCCACGGCCTCACCGTCGACGAGGACGGCGAAGGCCAGTCTGAACTCGGAGCGCGAGAATCGGCCGCGGCCGCGCCACACGCTCTGCAGCCACTTGTTGACTCGTGCGGTGGGGTCCGATTCGTAGAAGGACATCGGGTCGTCATAGGGGGCGGGCTCGGCGAAGACCTTGCCGTCGCGCACCAGCGGGGCGAGCGCCGCAAGCATGTCATCACCGGCACCGACGAGCTCGAGTCGGGGCGTCGTCACCCGGATCTGCAGTGGCGCGTAGCCGATCATGACTCCAACCTAGGCGAGCACTGACGATTCCACAATGGTCCGATGATGTCATGTGCCACGAACATCATCCGCGAGGGCCACGATGTTCTGTAGCGTAGGAGTCCGAAGCCGAATCCTCACCGAAGGAGACCCGCGATGCCGCAGTCCACCGACCAGAAACCCACGACCGTCGTCTTCGATCTCGGAAACGTGCTCATCGGATGGGACCAGACCGGCCCGCTCGCTGACCGGATGAGTGCAGAGCAGTGGCGCGCCTTCGCCGAGGAGGCCGATTTCGCGGCCCTCAACACCGCCTCGGACAGCGGCGTCCCCGTCGCCGAGGTGATCGCTCGCGCGGCCGCGGTCGATGAGCGACACGGTGAGATCGTCTCCCGCTACTACGAGCGCTTCGAGGATTCGCTGACCGGTCCGATCGAGGGCATGGCCGAGGTCGTCGCCGAACTCAAGGACTCGGGAGCCCGGCTCCTCGGGCTCTCGAACTGGGCGGCCGAAACCTTCCACCATGCGCCCGCCGTCGCCCCGGCCATCGACGAACTCGAAGACGTTATAGTCTCCGGACGGGAGAAGCTCATCAAACCCGATCCGGCGATCTTCGAACTGCTGCTCGAGCGCTTCGATCTCGACCCCGCCAAGACCCTGTTCGTCGATGACCTGCCGGCGAACATCGAGGCGGCCAGGCAACTCGGCTTCATCGGTCACGTGTTCACGGACGCACAGTCGCTGCGCCGGGAGCTTGAAGATCTCGGGCTGCTCGAGTCGAGTCCTTCTTAACGCATTCGGCTGACGCCTGACGCATTCGAATCCACGCTGGTAGCGTGAGTATCGTCCGCATCCGGACTGCCCGGGCGGCACACGAGCGAGGAGAAGTGATGACGACACCGGAATTCCTGGACAGCATCGACTCACAGCTCGCGTGGCAGCGTGATCTCTACAGGCACTTCCACCAGCATCCGGAGCTCAGCCTCGAGGAGCATCAGACCGCCGAGCGCATCGAGTCCGAACTCACCGACCTGGGACTCGAGGTCAAACGCATCGGGGACACCGGACTCGATTACGCATCCACCGTCGAGGGGGTCATGCACGCCTGCGGACACGATATGCACGCGACTGCCCTCCTCGGTGCCGTGAGGCTCCTCAACGAGAACCGAAACGCCTGGTCGGGCACCTATATCGCACTCTTCCAGCCGGCCGAGGAGAACGCGGCCGGCGCGAAGGCGATGATCGACGACGGCCTGACAACGGCGGTGCCGAAACCCGATGTCGCCCTTGCTCAGCACGTCATGCCGATGCCCGCGGGGCGAATCTTCACCGCCTCGGGCCCGGTGATGTCGGCCGGCGATTCGGTGAAGATCACGGTCTTCGGCCGTGGCGCGCACGGGTCGATGCCGCACCTGTCGGTCGATCCGGTCGTGCTCGCGGCCTCGATCGTGCTCCGACTGCAGACGATCGTCTCGCGGGAGACCGAACCGGGCGAGTTCGCCGTCGTCACCGTCGGTGCCTCGAATGCGGGTTCGAAGTCGAACATCATTCCCGACCGGGCCGAACTCCTGCTCAATGTGCGCACCTACGACACCGCGGTCCGGCAGCGCGTGATCGACTCGATCGAACGCATCGTCCGCGGCGAATGCGAAGCGGCCGGATCGCCGAAGGAACCGACCTTCGAATACTTCGACCAGTTCCCACTGACGGACAACAGTGAGGCCGTCAACGACACCGTCACTGAGGCGCTCACCGGCTACTTCGGCGACGAGGTGGTGCAGCCCGCCACTCCAGCGACCGCCTCGGAGGACTTCAGCGAACTGCCCACCGCCTTCGGCATCCCCTACGCCTACTGGTTCGTCGGCTCCTTCGATGCCGAGAAGTACAAAGACGCCGAGGAGGCGGGAACCGTGCTCACGGACGTTCCGGCCAACCATTCGCCGTTCTTCGCACCCGAGATCGATCCGACCCTCGAGATCGCGACGAAGGCGCAGGCCATCGGCGCACTGGCCTACCTCGGCGGCTGACGCCTGTCACTCACCCACGGTGCGCACGACGTGTGCCGGTGATCCGACCACGACGGTGCCGGCGGGAACATCCCGGGTCACCACTGCTGCCGCGGCGACGACCGCATCGTCGCCGATGGTGATCCCCGGCAGGACCGTCACATTCGACCCGATCCAGACATTGCGGCCGATGACGATGGGGTCCGGGTGCATATCGGCGCGACGGTCCGGTTCCATTCCGTGGTTGAGGGTGGCGAGGACGGTGTTGTGCCCGATGAGGGAGTCATCACCGATCGTGATGCCGCCCTGGTCTTGGAAGCTGCACCCGGAATTGATGAACACCCGCTGACCGATGGTGATGTTCTGCCCGAAGTCTGTGCGAAACGGCGGGAACAGCATCACGGACTTATCGATCGGCCGACCGGTCAGCTCCGCCAACAGGGCCCGAACCTCATCAGGTTCGTGATACTCACCGTTGATCTCGGCCGTGATCCGCAGAGCTCTCTGACTGCTGCGGTGCATCACCTCATGCAGGGGCGAGCCGCCCGTGATCGTCTCTCCGGCATTGAGCGCGTTCAGTAGATCAGCTGTGTCCACGGTGTCACCTTTCCTGTGCTCGGCAATGATGGTTTCAGGGTCGCAGCAGAACCTTGATGGCTTCGCGGCTGTCCATCGCCGCATACGCGGCCGCGGCGTCGTCGAGACTCATCGCCTTGTCGAAGACCTTCCCCGGCTCGATTCTCCTGTTCCAGATGAGGTCGATGAGGTCAGGCAGGAATCGGCGTACCGGTGCCGGTCCGCCGTGCAGATGCACGAGTCCGAAGAACAGTTCTCCCCCGGGCAGCTCGACATCATGTGAGACTCCGACATAGCCGACGTGCCCGCCGGGGCGGGTCGAGCGGATCGCCTGCATCATCGACTCCTGAGAGCCGACCGCTTCGATGGCGCTGTCGACTCCGAGTCCGCCGGTGAGCTCCTTGATCTTGGACACACCGTCGTCGCTGCGCTCCTCCACGATGTGAGTGGCACCGAAATCCCTGGCAAGATTCTGCCGATCCGCGTGCCGACTCATCGCGATGATCGTCTCCGCACCCATCTGCTTCGCAGCGAGAACACCCATGAGACCGACGGCGCCATCGCCGATGACGGCGACTGACTTCCCGGGCCCCGCCTCGGCGGCATCGGCTGCGAACCACCCGGTGCCCAGCACATCGGAGGCGGCGAGCAGCGAGGGGATGAGGTCGTCATCGGGTTGACCCGGAGTGGCGACCAACGTGCCGTCGGCGAAGGGGATGCGAGCGAATTCGGCCTGAGTGCCGATGCTTCCGTCCACGAATGTCCCGTTGACGCACCGCGACTGATAGCCGGCGGCGCAGATCGGGCAGGTATTGTCGGAGATGACGAATGATCCGACGACGAAGTCTCCGGGCTTCACAGTGCGGACCTCACCGCCGACCTCCTCGACGATGCCGACGTATTCGTGCCCCATAAGCAGACCGTCAGGTGTGTCCGCGCCGCGATAGGGCCAGAGGTCGGATCCGCAGACGCAGGCGGCCACGATGCGGATGATGGCGTCGGTGGGCTCTTGGATCTCGGGATCGGGTCGATCCTCGACCCGCACATCGCCGGGTCCGTGCATGATGATTCCACGCATGGTCAGTTCCTTTCGTCGGTAAGTGAATCGCTCGCTGAGGAGGTCGCCGGAGCCGGCGTGGTGCTCCACGAGGCCAGCAGCTGAAGTCGCTGATAGGAGTCCGAACCGGGTTCGGCCGTGTAGATATAGAGAGCCAGTCCTGATTCGGCGGTCACGCTCAATTCCTCGTAGGCGAGGTTGAGTTCGCCGACGACAGGGTGGTTGAAGCGCTTCGTGCCCGACCCATGCGTGCGCACATCATGGGCCGCCCACAGTTCGCGGAATGTCTCGGACTGGGTGGAGAGTTCGCCGACGAGGTCTTGGATCGCCCGGTCGTGCGGGTCCTTCCCGGCGGCGTTGCGAATGATTCCCACGCACATCTGGGCGAAGATCTCCCAATCGGGGTAGAAGTCGCGCGAAGCCGGATCGAGGAACTGGAATCTCGCGAGGTTCGGGGTGCGTCCCCCGTCGCCGATGATCGGCGAGTAGAAGGCGCGGCCGAGTTCCTTGATCGCCACGATGTCCTGCGCATCGTTGCGCACGAACGCGACAGCGTCCCTGATCGAGTCGAGCACCCAGTAGAGGGTCTCATGAGGTGGCTTCGCCGCTGAGACCGGACGCCGGCGCCTGCCCGAGGCGGGGATGCCGTCGGCGGCTCGGGCCAGATCGACGAGGTGACTGCGCTCGGTATCGTCGAGCATCAGCGCGGTGGCGAGAGCGTCGAGCACAGAGGCGGAAGCTCCGCCGATCGCCCCTCGTTCGAGCTTTGCGTAGTACTCCACACTCAGGCCGGCGAGGGCTGCCACCTCGCTGCGTCGCAGTCCCGGAACTCTGCGGGCCCCGCCAGCGGGCAGACCCACCCGCTCAGGCGTGATCTTCGCTCGGCGCGACATGAGGAATTCGCGAACCTCGGCACGGTTGTCCATGCCTTCCAGGCTAGAGCCGATTGCGCCATCGAGGGATACCCTGATGTGGCACCCCTCGCCGAGGCTCTCACCAACTCCTTCGGCATCGCGTAGTTCTCAGGAGGCCGCTGCACACCCTTTCCGCGTCTCCGGCAACTACTCCGGCAGCTGCTCCGCATGTGGGTGGGGCATCCGATCGCGGTCGTAGGTGATCGTCGAATAGCCGTGGGGAACCGGTGTGCCGTCCTCATCGACTCCGACAAAGACGATCTTCTCGATGGTGAGGATGGACTTGCGGGTGATCATATTGCGCACCCTGGCCGTCATCGTCAGCGAGGTGCGCCCGAAGTGGGTGGCGATGAGCCCCATCTCGATGAGGTCGCCTTCTCGTGCCGAGGCCTGGAAGTTGATCTCGGAGATCAGCTTCGTCACGACGCGGTGGTTGCCGAGCTGGATGATCGCATAGATCGCAGCCTCCTCGTCGATCCAGCGCAGCAGACTGCCGCCGAAGAGCGAGCCGTTGGCGTTGAGGTCCTCGGGCCGGACCCATTTGCGGGTGTAGAAGTTCATGCCCTCGACGTGGCCGGTGGGGCTCTCGGTGTGCGATGCCGTCGCTGTGCGCTGTGCCGTCTCTGTCATGCGATCAGGGTAGCGAGCACATGTTTCGCCGGGGTTTCGGCCGCGTCACCGCCGTTCGACGTCATCCTTCGCGTTCGAAGTCATCCTTCATTGCTGTGAGTGTCCGGCGGATGTTCAGGCGCTGAAAGTCGGCGAAGCTCCGCCCACGTGTGACGATGTGGTCGAAGACCCAGGCAAGAGCGTCGGGCCACTTCCGGCGGTCATCGGTCCACGTCTCGGTCACTCGCGTCGCCCCACCGAGGTCCTCGAACTCATACGTCCAGCTCGCGTTCGCGCCTTCGATGCTCGGCGAGCGGGGACCGATCCGACGCACCGTGAAGGCGAAGCGCTTCCCGGGCGTCGAGTCGGTGACGACGGATTCGGTCACCCACGTCGCCGGTCCGCGACGGTTCGTGCCCTCGAAGACGTCACCCGCGTGCAGGGGCCCCGCGGCTGAGAATGTGCTGGCTCCAGTGTTCTCCGGGCTCCACCGCGGCATCTGCGTCGGATCGGCCACCTGCTCCCACAGCGCGGCGGCATCCGCCCTGATCACCAGACTGTCGCTGACCTGCATGATTCGTGTCATCACTGTCCCTTCGTCTCTCGTCCCAGCCTAGGGCCACAGGGTAGCCTGACGTCTATGCACCCTCCCCGGACGCTTCGTCTGAAGTTCCGCGAGATGTCGCTGACCGACCTCGACGACATGGCCGCACTGCTCGGCGATCCGTCAGTCATGGAGTTCTATCCGGCGCCCAAGGGCCGCGACGAGGCGGCTGCGTGGATCGAATGGAATGTGCGCAATTACGCGGAGCACGGTTTCGGGCTGTGGGCGGTCGAGACCCATGACGGCGAGTTCGTCGGCGACTGCGGTCTCACCTGGCAGACCGTGAACGGGACTCCTCATCTCGAGGTCGGGTATCACGTGACGGCTGCGGCTCAGGGGAAGGGCTTTGCCACCGAGGCGGCTCTGGCCTGCCGTGATCATGCACGCAGGCTCGGACTCGGGCCGCTTCTCGTCGCGGTGATCCACCGGGACAATCGGCCGTCCCAGCGGGTGGCCGAGAAGCTCGGCATGCGACGAGACCCGTCACTGCGGCATGCCTCCCCGATCCACGAGGTGTTCTCGATGAGGCTGTGATCCTCACCGAACCTACCTCCCAGTTCGGCACTCACTGTCCTGCCCTTGCCGAAACGCTGAGTTCACTGACGAGGATTCGGGCGAGGGCGCCGAGGCGGAACCGCTCCGGGATCACGGTTCTGATCCCACGGTCCCACAGCGGCGCGGCGGTGACATTGCCGACGGCCGCCGCCAGCACACCGTTGTTGAACGCCTCGATCACTGCGGGCAGCAGACTCTGCTCCTCGGCCACGGCGAGGAAGGCGGCGGCTCCGGGCGCCGAGGTGAAGGCCACGGCGTCGCATCTGCGCTGCGCAACGAGGTTGACCGCATCGACCACGGCTTCCGGATCGGGCGCCGGGCCCCAGCGGTAGATGACGAGTGAGCGGACGTCGGCGCCTGCCGCGGCGAAGGCCCCATCGAGTCCGTCGGCTCCGGCGCCGTGGTGCTGCACCGCGATCCGCTGGCCGTTGACGCCTTCGGCCAGGAGCACCTGTTCGATCTCGGCGCTGGTCTCGGACTCGGCGACCCAGTCGACCGTCAGACCGGCCGCCTGGACCGCACCTCGGGCTTTCGGGCCGCGAACGACGATCCGTGCTTCTCGGAGCATCGCGTGCCACTCGTCGCGCATGCCCGCAGCCTCGGCGACCTCGCCCCAGCCGGTGAATCCGACGCCGGTCGTGACCACGACGGTGTCGGGCCTGTGGTCGATGAGGTCCCCGGTACGGGCGGCGAGTTCAGGGTCGTCGATGTGCGGAATGACGGACAGGGTCGGAGCGTGCACGATCTGCGCTCCGTGCCGTTCGAGAGCGGAGGCGAGCTGTTCTGCTCGCCGCTGAGCGGTGAGCACGATGCGTCGTCCGGCCAGTTCATCGCCGATGTCGCTGCGGAGCTGATCCATACTCATATTCTGCCTCCGGCTCGTCCTTCGAGGGCATTGTGGTGAACGAGCATCTGATCCTTCAGCGCCTGCACGAGCGCGGCGATAGCGGGTCGACGCATCGAGTCGGGCCGCAGCACCATCCAATATGGCAGACGTTCAGCCACAGTGTCGGGGAAGAGGCGCACGAGGTCCGGGTGCAGGTCGGCCATGAAACACGGCAGGAATCCGATGCCGGCACCGGCACGGGTGGCCTCCACATGGACGAAGACGTTCGTCGAGGTCAGGGCATCTTTCATGGTCGGGAAGAGCCGCCTCGGCGCATCGAGGTCATCGACCTGGAGCATGGAGTCGACGAAGTAGACGAGGCGGTGGTCATCCAATTCGTCCACCGAGGTCGGGGTGCCGTTTGCCTCCAGATACTCGCGTGAGGCGTAGAGGCCGAGCACGTAGTCGCCGAGCTTCATCGCCTCCGCACGATGGACGCGGGGTTCGCCGACGACGACTTCGATGTCGAGTCCCGAGCGTTGCTGCAGGGCCTGCCGGGTGACGGTGACGATCTCGACGCTCAGTCCCGGATGTCGACGGCGCAGCTGGGCCGCCGCCGGAGAGGCGATGTAGGCGCTGAACCCGTCGGTGGCGGTCATCCGTACGACTCCGGTGACCGCGTCCGGTCCCTGTCCCGTGTGTCCGAGGTCGGCGACCGCGGCCTCCATCTGTTCGGCCACGGCGACGGCCCTCTGCCCGAGCTCCGTCAGCTCCCAGCCGTCTGCGGAGCGGGCGAGCACCCGCCCTCCGAGAGACTTCTCCAAGGCGGTGATGCGGCGCGAGACCGTCGTGTGGGTCAGCCCGAGGTTGTGCGCGGCCGTCGTGAACTTCGCGGTGCGGGAGACGGCGAGCAGCACGAGCAGGTCATTGGGCGTGGTGTCCATACCTGCCATGGTAGGTGCGTCATCGTCGTTCGTAGGCTCGGCGGCTGAGGACGGCGGTGGCTGTGAGGACGGCCATGACGAGTGCCGACGAGCCGAAGAGGACGCCCCAGTGATCGCCGTGGCCCAACGGCCCGCCGACCGCCGCTCCGAGGGCGCTGCCGGCGAAGAGACATCCGGCGAAGAGCGCGACCACTGTGCCTCTGGCCTGGGGGAGGACCGAGGTCGACCAGGTCTGCAGGGAGGAGTGGAGGAACGACCAGGTCGCGCCGAGCAGCAGACCGGCGATGAAGACGGTGGCCAGCGAGATGTGGATGGTCAGCACGAGATAGCCGATGATCGGCGCGCAGCCGCCGAGAGTCATCAGGCGCGGCATGGACATCCTGGCCGACAGCGGTCTGACGAAACGGCTGGTGATGATCACTCCGAGGCCGTAGGCGGCGGTGGCCAGCCCGGCCGCGCCGGCACCGATCCCCTGGGACTGCAGCGCCGGGGCGAGCAGGGTGAGAACCCCGAGGACGGCCGCACCTTCGACGAAGGCGAGGCCGATGACGACGAGCACCCAACGGTGGGTGAGGGCAGACCGGAGAGTCGAGAGCATGCTGCTGCCGGTCTCGGGTCGGTGCTCGCGCAGTCGCATGAGACCGAAGGAACAGAGGACGGCAAGGACGGCGGGAACGGCGAAGACGATCCGCCAGTCGAGCCAGTCGGCGAGCAGGCCGGAGATCGCAGTCGCCGAGGCGGTGCCCAGTGCGATCGCCGCCATGAGATCGGCCAGGGCGGGCTGTCGACGCTCTTCAGCCACGGTGTCACCGACGTAGGTCAACGAGGCAGGAACGACGGCCCCGTAGAAGGCACCGGCGAACGCCCGCGCCACGATGAGTGTGATGAGGTTCGGTGCCACGGCGGAGACCGCCCCGGCCAGAGCGGCGGCGAACAGCGTCAGCCGCATCAGTCGGATCCGCCCGAATCGGTCGGACAGGGCACCCCAGAGAGGTTGGCTGATGCCGTAGGCGAGGTAGTACAGACTCGCGACCGACAGACTCTGTGTCAGTGTGGCTCCGAGACCAGCGGCGACGAGGACGAGCAGGGGACTGACCGCGAACCGGTCGAAGCTCGAGACGAAGGCTGCCGCTGAGACGGCCACCGGAGGCCGCGTTGCAGGTGGGGGCATCAGCGAACTATCTGTGCTGGCCTTCGCGTCCACCTGACCAGCACGACGATTCCGCAGATGAGGAACACGATCCCCGAGGTGACTACGCCGACCGCGGTGATACCGATATCGGCGTCCACGTCGATCTCGTCGGCCGGCTGGATCGGGGCCTCCCCGTCGGGGTCGATGAGCACCGTGATCGTGTCGCCTTCGGAGAAGCCGTCATAGCCGTTCCGTCCGCGGTAGATCATCTGCTCGTCGACCGGGGAGCCGTCGGTGCGTTCGAGTGTGTATTCGTGCGTGTAGACCTGATGCGAACCCGTGCTGTCACGCTCGGTCTTCTGCTCGAGGTGATCCTCGAGCACGACCACCTCGGTGGGCTCACCGACCTTGGTCAGCGCCATGTCCTCACCGAGCATGATCACCCCCAGCAGCGCGAAGGCGACGAACGGGGTCGTGTATATATAGGCCCAGAAGTTCCCCATGATCGCCCGCATTCCGCCGACGATCCCGATGAGAACGAAGACGCCGATGACGAACGTGATGAGCTGTGCCGACGGGAAGAAGTACGCGAGGGCGAAGAGCCCGGCGAGGCAGACGACGAAGACGGCGCCGACGATGATGATCGTCAGGGGGTTCCGACTGCCTCGTCTCACCTTGCCTTTCATCTGATCGGTGCTCATCACTGCGGCATGTTGACGAAGCGGGACTTCGCACCCTGGAACGCCACGGGGATGTCCATCGTCGGACCGGCACGGTGCTTGGCGACGATGATGTCGGCCTCACCGGCGCGTTCGTGTTCCTTGTCGTACATGTCCTCACGGTGGATGAGGAGGACCATATCGGCGTCCTGCTCGATCGAACCGGACTCACGCAGATCCGAGATCATCGGTCGTTTGTCGGTGCGCTGCTCGCTGCCACGGTTGAGCTGGGACAGCGCGATGACCGGGACCTCGAGCTCCTTGGCCAGCAGCTTGAGCGAACGGGAGAACTCCGAGACCTCCTGCTGACGCGATTCGACACGCTTGCCCGAGGACATCAGCTGCAGATAGTCGACGCAGACCATCTGCAGATCGTGCTGCTGCTTGAGCCTGCGGCACTTCGCACGGATCTCGGTCAGCGCCATGTTCGGCGAATCGTCGACGAACAGCGGAGCACCGTTGATCCGAGCCTCGGTCGCGGCCAGGGTGGTCCAATCGTGCGGGCTGAGTTCGCCGCGGCGCAGATTCTGCAGCGGGATCTCCGACTCCGCCGAGAGCAGACGCATGACGAGCTCGTTCTTGCCCATCTCGAGTGAGAAGAACACGGCGGCCGCATTGTTGTGGATCGCCGCCGACCGGATGAAGTCGAGCGCCAGCGTCGACTTGCCGACACCGGGTCGGGCGGCGATGACGATCATCGTACCCGGGTGCAGACCGTTGGTGAGGTTGTCGAACTCGGTGAAGCCGGTGGGCACACCCGCGGTCTGACTGTCGGTGTTGCCGTTGCGTTCGATCTCCTGGGCCACCTCGCCGAGGATGTCGGAGAGGATGACGTAGTCCTCGGTCGTATGGCGTTCGGTGACCTTGTAGATCTCCGCCTGCGCGGAGTTCACGACGTCGTCGGTGTCGCCTTCGGCGTCGTAGCCCATCTGCACGATGCGCGTGCCGGCTTCGACGAGGCGACGCAGCACGGCCTGTTCGCTGACGATCGCGGCATAGTAGCCGGCGTTGGCTGCGGTCGGCACGGAGGAGATGAGCGTGTGCAGGTAGGCGGCACCGCCGACGCGGGCGAGGTCGCCGGTCTTCGTCAGATAGTTCGCCACCGTCACCGAGTCGGCGGGTTCGCCTCGGGAGTAGAGGTCGAGCACGGCTTCGTAGATGGTTTCGTGAGCGGGCTTGTAGAAGTCATCGCCCTTCATCGTCTCGACGCAGTCGGCGATGGCGTCCTTCGACAAAAGCATCGCACCGAGTACGCTCTGCTCGGCCTCGACGTCCTGCGGAGGGGTCCTCAGACCGTCATACCCCTGGTCGTTGCTCACTCGTCGTCCTCTTCCTCACAGCATTGCAGACGCCCACCCGCAGGTGGTGCGCTCCAACTGTACCCGGAGACCGGGCGAGGGTCCCATCGACCCTTCACCGACCATCGTAGGTTGCGGCCATGACACGGAAATCCCCATGGTTTCCAACGGACCCCGTCACCGAGGCGGCCCACCGAAACCCGGTGAGCCGCCTCGTCGATGGGGTGGGATCCTCAGTCCCGCGCCCGCCCGGCGATGGCCACGGACCGCAGGATCGGCTTCGTCAGCTGCAGACCGCCGCGGATGATGGCGATGCCCACGGCCACGGTGAGGAGGATCGTGAGGAACGTGACCGGCTTGAAGACGAGCGCCGCGCCTGCCAGCGGGAACACGAGCAGCAGTCCGAGCCCGCCGGCCACGAGCGAAACCCAGATCGCCGGGGACATGACCGCCCGCACCAGGGCTCGGTGCATGAGCGTCGGATCGGCTCCGGCGGCATAGAGGTCGGCGAAGGTGTCGGCTCGGTCGTAGATGTCGGCGACCTGGTTGATCACCGCCGAGACCGCGATGAGCACGATCGCGATGCCCATGACGAGCAGCACCCCGGTGAACATGTCGTGGAAGAGATGGTTCTCGGCCTCGCTCACTCCCACTTCCGAGTCCTCGGCAGTGTCGATGCCGAGTTGGGACAGGGCGACTCCGGACCCGCAGACGGCGGCGATGAAGGCCGCCATCGCCAGGCCGGAGACCCGCCGCCAGAACCTCTTCGGTTCGTCGGAGACGAGTCGGGCGGCGATGAGTCGATCGGGGGTGGCCGCGCGCCGGCCGCTGAGATGGGCGAACCAGCGGATGAGCAGACCGCCGACGAGGTCGACGACGACGAGTCCGAGTGCGAGGAAACCGACGGTCACGCCGAGGACGAAGCCGACGCCCAGGCCGGCTTTCGTGAGCGCGAAGACGATGGGCAGGGCGATGACGGCGGCGATCGCGACGATGACGCGGCCCAGCGGGAACTTCCGCTCGAGGCTCTTCGTCCGCACTCCCAGCGGGGACACTGCGACCTTCCGCAGGCCGAGCAGCGCCGAACCCGCGCAGACGAGGACGAGGAAGACGACCACGACGAGGATGAGCCAGACCGGCATGAGCATGTTGCCGTAGCCGATCGGCTCGCCCATGAAGTGGATGAGGCTGACCGGCAGCGCCAGGCCCAGGTAGCCGACCACGCCGAGGACGATCCCGACCAGGGCCGGCAGGAGCGGTTCGGCCACCGCGAGCGCCGTGATCTGCGACTGCTTGGCACCGAGCAGTGACATCGTCGACAGTCGTTCGTCCTGCCGACGGGCCGACAGTGTGGCCGAGGCCGACGCCAGGGTGGACGCGGGGATGACGAGGAGGACGGTAGCCAGTGCGGCGAGGGTCTTGTACATGATGTCCATGCCCGCCTCGGCGGAGTCGGTGCTCGGCGGGATCTGGAAGAACATCCATGCCCCGGCGGCGACCGTGAGGAACAGTGTGGCGCAGGCGAAGAACGCGGCGACCACGAGGAGGGAGCTCGCCGAGGTCAGTGATCTGCGGCCGAGGACGAGGGGAACGGTGCGAAGTGAGGTGGACATGAGTGCTCCTTTCAGGCCGGCACCGCGGTGACTCGGCGGACGAGAGGACGGGTGAACTGCAGACCCAGCCACACCATCGCCACCCCGGCCACGACGACGATGGCGACGGTGCCGATGGTGAGCGGATCGCCGAGGTCGCCGACCGAAGCCATAAGAGCGGCGAGTGCTCCGCCAAGCAGCAGGGAGACCACGGTGACGAGCAGGATCGGCGACATCACGGCCCGCACGGTGACGCGGTGCATCATCGTCTGCGGCATCCCGGCGGCGTGGAGCTCGCGGTAGGTGTCGGCCCGGTCGAGGATGTCGGCCGCCTGATTGATCGTGGCGGAGACGATGACGAGGATGAACGCGATGGCCAGGGTGAGGATGAGTCCGGTGAAGATATCGTCGCCGAGGTACTGGTAGGGACCCATGATGGCCCGCTCTTCCGCGGTGAGATTGCTCTGACCGCTGCGCATCATCGCCGTCCCGGTCCCGCCGACGACGGCGATGAATGTGATCATCGCCAGCCCCGCGACCCGGCGCCAGTACTGACCGGGGGCGTCGGCGACCATTCCGGCGGCGATCACCGAGGCGGGACCGCGGGCGGTCTTGCCCGCGATTGCCGCGTGGATGCGGATGCACAGCACCCCGAGGACGCTGATGAGCAGGAGGGCGAGACCGGTCGTGGCGATGCTCGAGACGATGGTGGCCGTCATCGACAGTTCCATCTTTGTGGAGACATAGGCGGCGATGGCCACGACGAGGACGAGCAGGATCGCCGTGATCACGCGGAAGAGCGGGAATCGACGTTCGAGGGCGCGGGTGCGCACGCCCAGCGGGGACACCGTGATCTTGCGCAGTCCCAGCAGTGAGGCGAGCAGGCAGATGAGGACGAGTCCGGTCACGACGGCTGCGAGCAGCCAGGCCGGCATGAGCAGTGCCGAATATCCCAGCGGCACACCGGTGAAGGTGATGAAGCTCAGCGGCCAGGAGACCAGCAGGTAGCCCCCGATGCCGGCGATGATGCCGATCGCGGCGGGGATGACGGGTTCGGCGACGGCGATGAGGCGGATCGTGCCGCGTCCGGCGCCGAGCAGGGACAGGGTGGAGAGGCGTTCGTCCTGTCGGCGGGCACTCAATTTCGCCGAGGCGACTCCGAGGCTGACGGCGGGAACGATGAGGAACACGGTGGCGAAGATCGCGAGCAATCGGTAGAGGTCGGCGATCTCGGAGTATCCGGAGACTGCGGGGCGGTCGGTGAATGCCCAGGCGCCGCCGGCGACGGTGAGGAAGATCGTCGAGCAGGCGAAGAACGCAATGCCCACGAGCTTCGCTGTCGTCGAGGTCAGGGATTGTCGAGACACGAGGAGGGGAAGGACGTTCATCAGTGCGCGGCTTCCTGCATCGCGGAGTCGGCGACGATGCGGCCGTCGGCGAGCCGGACGACTCGGGAGCAGCGGGCGGCGACGTTCTCGTCGTGGGTGACGACGACGAGGGTGGAGCCGCGACCGGTCGTCGATCCCAGCAGCTCGGTGAGCACCTCGGCCGACGTGTGGGAGTCCAGCGCCCCGGTGGGTTCGTCGGCGAAGGTGACGACGGGCTGGGTGACCTGGGCACGGGCGATGGCCACTCGCTGGGCCTGACCGCCGGAGAGCTGGCCGATCCGCTTGTTGAGGTGCTCGGCCAGTCCGAGGCGGTCGAGCCATGCGTGGGCATGTCGGGTGGCATCGGCGCGGTTCATGCCGGCGAGCATGGCGGCGAGCGCGACGTTGTCGACGGCGGTGAGTTCGGGCAGAAGCAGACCCTGCTGGAAGACGAAGCCGAAGACCTCACGGCGCAGAGCGGTGCGACCGGATTCCTTGAGCCCGGTGATGTCCGCGGCGGCGCTGCGGTCGGTGGCGGAGAGGGCGATGCGGCCGCTGTCGGGGCTGATGATGCCGGCCAGGCAGTGCAGGAGGGTGGTCTTGCCCGAACCGGAGGGTCCCATGATCGCCAGGGATTCGCCGAGGCCGATGGTGAGGTCGACGCCCGCGAGCGCATACGTCTGGTTGAAGTGTTTCGTGACGTTGCCGGCGGTGATGATGGCGGGGTTCTGGCGGGCAGGGTGCTGTGCAGCAATCGGTGAAGAAGTCATGTCTCCATGTTTTCTCGCCGCGTCTGCGCGAGCCATGAAGTCAGCCCACGAGTGAGGGAAGGAAAACCCAACCCCTGTTGATGGAAAACCGATTCGGGTGTCCGCCGGCAGCGGCCGCCCTATTGACAGGCAAGCATATACTTGCCTATTGTCGTGAGTGTGGTTGACATCTACCGTGCCATCGCTGATCCGACGCGGCGCACGATCCTCGACGAACTCTGCGAACGGGACGACCAGACACTGTTCGAGATCTGCGCGCGCCTGACCAACAAGCACGGCCTCGGACTGACGAGGCAGGCGGTGTCACAGCACCTCGAGACTCTCGAATCCGCCGGATTGGTCAGATCGAGGAAAGAGGGTCGCTTCAAGTATCACCAGATCGATCCCACCCCACTGGCTGCGATCGCCGATCGCTGGCCGCAGGATGCACCTCAATCGTCGTCGACCACGTCCGAGGGCGTGCGCCCGGAGTCCACCAAAACAGAGGAGCCATCATGAAGGTCAACTGGACATCCATCTTCGTCACCGATCAGCAGAAGGCCTTGGACTTCTACACCGAGAAGCTCGGCTTCGTACTCAAGCACGATATCGACTTGGGCGGCGCCCGCTGGCTGACCGTGGTCTCACCCGAGGACCCCGACGGGGTTGAGATCGTGCTGGAGCCCAACTCTCACCCGGCGGTAGTTCCCTTCACCGAGGCGCTCGTGGCCGACGGGATCCCGATGAATCAGTTCGCCGTCGACGACGTCCAAGCCGAATACGACCGCCTCGTCGCCGCCGGAGTGACGTTCACGCAGGCTCCCACGACGATGGGACCGATGACCACGGCAGTGCTCGACGACACGGTCGGCAACCTCATCCAGCTCATCCACCAGGACGTTTCTGGTCAGTGATGAGCGGATGATCGCCGAGGCGGCCGGCGGGTGTGCCCGATCGCGCGGACACGGCTGTCACCCCGGCAGGAGCACGATGACGGTGTGGAGGAGGAGACCGACGAGAGCGCCGATGACGGTGCCGTTGATGCGGATGTACTGGAGGTCGCGGCCGACGTAGAGTTCGATGCGCTCAGCGGCTTCCTTCGCATCCCAGCGTTCGATGGTGTCGGAGATGACGCTGGCGATCTCGGGACCGAAGCTCTCGGCGAGGTCACCGGCCGTCGTCGCGATCCGGTCGTCGATACGCCGGGAGAAGTCCGAATCCGACTGCAGGCGGTCGGCGAATTCGCCGATGAGCTGCCAGATCCGGGATCGGACCTCACCGCCTTCGTCGATGATGGCCTCCCGCAGCAGCTGTTTGAGGGAGGTCCAGATCTCGAGCACCGAGTCGACGACGCCGTCCTGGCTGAGCAGATCATTGATGATGGTTTCGGCTCGCTCTGACAGCGACGAATCGGACTCGAGGTCGTCGGAGAGATCGACGAGCCAGGCATCGAGGGCCTGCCGGGCCTTGTGGTATTCGTTGTCGCGGACATCGGCGACCCAGCCGAGCACTTCGCGCTGCAGACGGTTCGCCAGCTGTTCGTTGACGAAGTCCGGCACCCACGACGGTGCCCGATTGTGCACGATCTCGTCGATGACCTGAGGATTGTCCTGCAGCCACGCGTACGCCTCGGTGACGACGAGGTCGACGAGTCGATGGTGAGCTCCGTCGAGGACGATCTGACGCAGCAGCTGCGCCAACACCGGAGTCTTCCGCGTCGCAACGAGTCGAGGGATGATGACGTTCCTGGTCAGAGCCTTGATCGAGTCATCGTCGATGCGGGCGAGCACATACTCGAGCCCTCCTGCGGCACGGTCGACGACGATGTCCCGGTTGCCGGGTTTGGCCAGCCACCGGCCGGCACGGTGGGACACCTCGGCGGATCGGATCTTCGTCGACACCGCCTCGGCGTGGAGGAAGTTCGCAGCGACGAAGGCCGACAGGCTCGCCCCGAGGGTGTCCTTCTTGCGGGGGATGATCGCGGTGTGCGGGATCGGCAGGCCGAGCGGGTGGCGGAAGAGCGCGGTGACGGCGAACCAGTCGGCGATCGCGCCGATCATCGCCGCTTCCGAGGCGCGGGAGACAAAGCCCCACACGCCGGTGTTGTCGGTGAAGAGGTGGGTGGAGAGGAAGATGAGCGTGGCGAGGATGAGCAGCGACAGCGCGAGAGTGCGCATCTTCTTCAGCCCGCGAGCGCGCTCTTGATCCTCCGGCGTCAGCTCGGCCGGACCGCCGGTGTCGCCGCCCGCACCGAAGCGCGGCACGGATGGTGCATTCTCGATCGACATCGTTCCCCCTTGTCACTTGTCATCGACTCTAGCGAAACCACGCCGCTCGACCTGCATCCGCCGGCGCATTCTCGGCTGGGAATTCAGCGTGCCGTCCGGGAGGCGTGCCGTCCGGCCGCGAGATCCGCTGCAGCGCAATCAGGCGTCCACCACCGCTGCCGTCACTTCCACCCGCAAGCATCATCGGGCACCGTTGGCGACACAACGCCCCGGTGCACCGGGTGGCTGTGCCGCTACCTGTAGGAGATGAGCCCACCTGCCCACCCAAGAGGTCTGACGATCGACTCCGGCTCGCGAGAGCCGCGAGAATACCCGCGTCAACGGTAGGCTCGGTGGATGGAGTACTTCGAGGATCGTGAGCGGGCGGAATCCTTCGGCGAGGTGGCCACGGACTACGACGCCTACCGACCGAAATATCCTGCCGCGCTCATCTCGGCCATGATCAACGCCGCCGAGGCGGGGGCCGGTTCACGTGTTCCGCGCGTCCTCGATGTCGGCTCGGGCACGGGCATCCTCGCCGTCCAACTCAGGGATGCCGGGGCCGAGATCGTGGCGGTCGAACCCGACGAAGAGATGGCCGCCATTGCCCGGTCCAAAGGGCTCAAGGTCGAAGTCTCCTCGTTCGAAGACTGGAATGCGCGCGGCCGCATTTTCGACCTCGTCAGCTTCGGCCAGTCCTACCACTGGGTCGACCCGATGGTCGCTCTGCCGAAGATCCGAGGCCTGCTCGAACCGGGCGGGAGACTGGCTCTGGCCTGGAACGATATCGAACCGCTCGGAGAGCTGCGGAACCGACTCGACGCGATCACCGCACGCTTCCATGCCGAGGGAACCACAGCGAGCCTCGGCACTGCGGCGAGCGCAGGATCTGCAGCGAACCACGGTTCTGACGGGACTTCGGCGGCGACGACGCCGGACAATTTCGAACCGATCGAGCACCCGGCACTCGCCCAACTGCGCGCCATGAAGTTCATCCCACGGAAGTCCACTTTCACCGAAGACCTGCACTATTCGCGGCACGACTGGCTGTCGATGGTGTTCACACATTCGGCTCAACTGACGATGGATCCGGTCAAGCGAGCAGTCATGCGGGAAGAGATGAACGCCGAAATCCCAGCCGGCGGCCTCGAAGCGCGCAACGACGCCCTGCTCATCCTCGCCCAGCCGTCCCACTGATCGGGCCGGTCCACCGCCGCCGGAACCAGCCCCGTAGAGTGGGAAGCGTCTGGTCACCGCTGTCCTGCGCACGGGGACCACGCATGATTCCTCTACGGAGTCCACGGCCCCGAAGAGCCCCGGGGTCACCCGAGCCCTCAACGAACGCAGCAGCGCACCGACCGGATCGACGCCATCAGCATCCGAGAGTCAGGAGCAGTCGTGCCAGCACAACCGGCCGAGGCCACCATCGCCGAGATCACCGATCTCATCACCTTCGACACGACGAGCCGGGACACGAACCTGCCGCTCATCGAGCACGTCGAGGCCCGCCTCCAAGCCGCCGGCATCAGCTTCCAGCGCATCCCGAACGCCGAAGGCACGAAGGCGAACCTCCTCGCCACGATCCCCGCCGCCGACGGCACCACCACCGGCGGCATCGTCCTGTCCGGACACACCGACGTCGTTCCCGTCGACGGCCAGGACTGGTCGTCCGAACCGTTCGCGCCGGAGATCCGCGACGGCAAGTACTACGCCCGCGGCAGCGCGGACATGAAGTCCTTCGTCGGTGTCATCCTCTCCCGCCTCGAAGCGCTCACCTCCGCGAAGCTGCGCGAGCCCATCCACTTCGCGTTCTCCTACGACGAGGAGATCGGGTGCGTCGGCGCCATCGACCTCGTCAAGGCCATCACCGACGCCGAACTCGCGCCCCGCGGCTGCGTCGTCGGTGAGCCCTCGAGCATGCGCGTCATCCGCGGCCACAAGTCGATCAGCGTCTTCCGCGTCGACTTCCACGGCGTCGCTGCGCACTCCTCGCTCACGACCGAAGGTGTCAACGCCATCGCCTACGCCTCCGAATTCGTCGCCTTCGTCCACGCCGTTGCCGCCGAATTCCGCACCGAAGGGCCCTTCGACGAGGCCTACGTCGTGCCCTACACCTCGGTCACGGCGAACACCTTCAAGGGCGGAATCGCCGTGAATACGATCCCCGCCGAGGCGACCGTGCAGTTCGAGTTCCGCTCGCTCAGTTCCGTTGATCGCGAAGCCCTCATCACCCGTTTCCGCGACGAGGCCGAGCGCCTGGGCCGCGCCATGGCCGCCGAGAACGAGACCGCCGGGGTCGACTTCACGATCGAGTCCACCGCCCCCGGCTGCGAGACCCCTGCCGATGCCGACATCGTGGCACTCGCCGCGAACTGGGGCGGCATCGCCACCGATGACAAGGTCACCTACGGCACCGAGGCGGGTCTGTTCTCCGAGGCCGGCATCCCGACCGTCGTCTGCGGGCCCGGAGACATCGCCCAGGCTCATGCACCCGACGAGTTCATCGAGCTCGAACAGATCGCTGCCTGCGAAACCTTCATCGACGCGCTCATCAGCGACCTCAGCGAGGCCTGAGTCCGGACGGCACCGACCGGCCCTCGGCCGGCCGGTTTCGGTCCCTCGCGCTGCTGCCCCGCCCGGACAATCGAGGCATGCCCGTGACCTTGCGCACCCCGCGATGGGATGTACACTTATTTTCGCCTGACCTTAGGTAAGGCTAAATTCGTACTCATCCATTTCTCCACCGGATCCCCCTTGTCTCCGGTGAAGCACCGAGGCGACCGCTGTGCTGCCACCTCGGCGGACAGACAGAAGAAGGTCGCATGTTCCTTGCGAATCTCCTCATCGCGCTGCGAGAGGGACTCGAGGCCACCCTGGTCATCGGGATCCTCGTCGGCTATCTGGTCAAGACCGATCGCCGCGATGTGCTGCCGAAGCTCTGGCTCGGTGTGGGCGTGGCAGCGCTCATCCCACTGTCGATCGGCGCGGCGCTGACCTGGGGTCCGAAGACGCTGACGTTCCAGGCGCAGGAGATCATCGGCGGCTCCCTGTCGATCGTCACCGTCGCCCTCGTGACCGGGATGATCTTCTGGATGGGCAAGCACTCCCGCCAGCTCAAGGGCGAACTCGAATCGTCGATGGCCGCCTCGTTGACCAAACGCTCCTCCGGCTGGGGCATCGTCGGACTGGCCGTGCTGGCAGTCGGCCGTGAAGGCGCGGAGACAGCGCTGTTCATCTGGGCGACGGTGCGCTCGTCGGTCGAGAACAGCGTGCTCGCCACGACCGCAGGAGTCATCACGGGCCTCGTCCTCGCGGTCGTCCTCGGCTGGATCATCTACCGCGGATCCAGGCGCATCAACATGAAGCTCTTCTTCTCCGTCACCGGCTACTTCCTCATCCTCGTCGCCGCCGGCATCTTCGCCTACGGCATCGGCGACCTCCAGGAAGCCGGCGTCCTGCCGGGGATCATGAATCACACCTGGGACTTCAGCTCATCCCTGCCCGGCCCGGGGTCGCCGATCTACTGGCTCTACGTCCTCGGCCAGGCGATCTTCCAGGTCAACGTCCAACCCACGGTGCTGCAGACGATCGGCTGGATCGTCTACATCATCCCCGTCATCATCCTCTTCGCCCGCCAGATCCACGGCCGCACGCGCGCGACATCGACCCCTGAGCCGACCCATCCCTCCTCATCGCTCCATCCCAACTGAACACAAGGACACCCATGAAACGACACAGCGCTCTCATCGCTCTGCCGACCGCCACGCTGCTGGCACTGTCGCTGGCGGCGTGCACCGACAACCCGCAGAACAAGAAGTCCGACGATGCCGACGGCAACGGCGACATCACCGTGACGATCACCGACGATTCCTGCGAAGTCTCACCGGCCGAATTCCCCTCGGGCAAGGTCTCCTTCACCGTGACGAACAACGGCACCAAGCCCAACGAGTTCGAGATCCTCGCCGAGAACAAGCTCCAGATCGAATCCGAACGCGAGAACATCGGCCCCGGCACGACCGCCACCCTGACCACCGCCCTCGACGAGGGCACGTACTACACCGCCTGCAAGCCGAACATGGTCGGCGACTTCGTCGGACTCGCCGAACTGGCCGTGACGAAGGGTGAGAAAGTCGAGGTCTCGAAGGACGTGCAGGCCGAAGAGGACAAGGCGATTACGAACTACACCGGCTACGTCAAGGACCAGGTCGGCCAGCTCGTCGACGCCACGCAGGAGTTCACCGACGCCTACACCTCCGGCGACACCGAGAAGGCCAAGGCCCTGTTCCCGCTGGCCCGCCAGCACTACGAACGCATCGAGCCGACCGCGGAATCCTTCGGCATCAAGGAAGCCGGCGATCTCGACGGGGCGCTCGACGCCCGCGTCCAGGACCTCTCGGCCGACGCCGACAAGAAGCCCAATGACCCTGAGGTGCTCGCCGACTGGACCGGCTGGCACCGCATCGAGGCCGACCTGTTCGCAGATCAGTCCGAGGGCTTCGCCTTCGACTCCGATGCCGACCGGAAGAAGGTCACCGACCAGCTCAACAAGGACACGAAGAAGCTCTACGACCTCGTCTACGGCAAGGTCGACGGAGCGAACGGGAAGTTCGAGCTCAAGCTCTCCGACGTCGCCACCGGAGCCTCCGACCTCATGGAAGAGGTCGCCCTGTCGAAGATCGGCGGTGAGGAGGAGACCTTCTCCCACACCGACCTCTACGACTTCAAGGCCAATGTCGAAGGCGCCGAGGTGGCCTACGGCAACGTCGAGAAGCTCGTCGAAGACCAGGACCCCGACCTGGCGAAGCGGATCACGCACAACTTCGACAAGGTCAACACGCTGCTGAAGAAGCAGCAGGACGGCAAGGACGACGACGGCAACGTCCTCTACCAGGACTACGCGAAGGTCGCGACCGTGCAGAAGGACGCCGGTGAGGCGCCGAAGGACACCGACTACACGAAGACTCAGCAGGAGTTCTCCGATGCCGTGAACGCACTGAGCGAGCCGCTGTCCAAGGTCGCCGGGACGGTGCTGCACTGACCCCGAACGATGACGCCGTGGAACCGGCCGGAAAGGACCAAGAATCCTCCGGCCGGTTTCGCGGCATCGACCGCAGACATCTCTTCACCCTCGGCGGTGCCGCCGGAGCCCTCGGCCTCGCCGGTCTCGGCGGAGGCGCCATCGGCTACGGGCTCCGCGCGTCGAAGCAGGACCAACCGTCTGCCACCGAGCTGCGCTACCCGTTCCGGGGCACGGTCCAGCAGGGGATCCTCACTCCGGCACAGGACAACATGTACACGGCGGCATTCGACGTCACCGACGAGGACATCGACTCACTGAAGTTCCTCCTCGAGGACTGGACCGTCGCGGCCGAACAGATGACTGCCGGCGAACTCGTCGGCGGCGCCCCGAACGCCAACCGCGAGTTCCCACCCGAAGACTCGGGTGAGGCATGGGGCTATCCGGCCAGCGGACTGACTATCACCTTCGGCTTCGGCCGTTCCCTGTTCGTCGACGATCAGGGCCGAGACCGCTTCGGATTCGCCGAGAGGATGCCGCCAGTGTTGCGCGACGGCGTGCCGAAGTTCGCCAACGAGGCGCTGCGCAAGGATGCCTCGGACGGAGACCTCCTCATTCAGGCCTGCGCGAACGATCCGCAGGTGGCCGTCCATGCCATCCGCAATCTCACCCGCATCGCCTTCGGCACCGCGAAGCTGCGCTGGGGTCAGATCGGCTACGGACGCACCTCGTCGACGTCGACTGCGCAGGAGACGCCGCGCAACCTCTTCGGGTTCAAGGACGGGACGAACAATATCAAGTCCGAAAACGGGGACAAGGAGCTTGCGAAGCAGCTGTGGGTGCAGTCCGGTGACGATGACGCCTCGGATGCGTGGATGACCGGCGGCACCTATTTCATGGCCCGCAAGATCCACATGTATCTGGAGATCTGGGACCGGGTCTCCCTCGCCGAGCAGGAAGACATCATCGGCCGCGACAAACGCTACGGGGCCCCACAATCGGTGGCCTCACCGGATGCGGAAGCGGAGTTCACCCCGCTGGACTTCGCGGCGAAGAACGGTCAGGGTGACACGGCCATCGACCCTCGCGCGCACGTCGCGATCGTCGCTCCCGAGCACAATCACGGCGCGATGATGCTCCGCCGCGGATACAACTACACCGATGGCAACGATTCGCTCGGCCGCCTCGACGCCGGTCTGTTCTTCATCGCCTTCGTCCGGGACCCGCGCACCCAGTTCTACCCGATCCTCAAGACCATGGCGGACAAGGATCTGCTCACCGAGTACCTCCAGCACCAGGCCTCGGCGCTGTTCGCGATCCCACCGGGAATCGGCGAGTCGGACACCATGGTCGGCCAGAAGCTCTTCGGTTGAGGCCAGCGCGCAGCACCCGCACCCACCCATAAGAAACACCGAGGCGGCACCTGAACTCAGGTGCCGCCTCGGCGGTGGTGCAGTGTTCGGGATCAGGCCTTGCCGATGACCTCGAACTTGATCTTCGCGGTGATCTCGTCGCTGACGCGCACAACAGCGTTGTAGCTGCCGGGAGTCTTGACGTGACCGGTCAGAGCGACCTGACGGCGATCGAAATCGCGACCGGTGGCCGTGTGCAGGGCCTCTGCCACGAGGGCAGGGGTGACGGCGCCGAAGAGGCGACCGTTCTTGCCGGCCTTCATCTCGATGCGAGACGTGGTCGACTCGAGTTCGCCCTTGACCTTCACTGCTTCATCGTGGTCGGCGATCTGCTTGGCCTGGCGGGCCTTGCGGAGAGCCTCGATGTGCTTCTCCGCGCCTGCGGACCATGCGGATGCCCAGCCACGGGGCAGCAGCAGGTTGCGTGCGTATCCGGCACGAACCTCGACGACATCGCCGGCGGCACCGAGGCCGTCGACTTCCTGGTTGAGAATCACTTTGCGGTTAGGCATTATTCTTTCCCTCCGATCAGCGAGCTGAGCTCGAGTAGGGCAGAAGTGCCATCTCGCGGGCGTTCTTGACAGCCTTTGCGATGACGCGCTGTTCCTGCACGGTCACACCGGTGACACGACGTGCACGGATCTTGCCGCGGTCGGAAATGAACTTACGGAGCGTAGCGGTGTCCTTGTAGTGGATGTTCGCCGCTTCGCCCTTCTTGAGCGGATTAGCCTTCTTCTTGATCGGCTTCCGGATCTCTGGCTTGGCCATGAGTATCTCCTGTTAACGAAATGTCTGAACGTGGATCAGAACGGGGGTTCATCGGCGCCGGGATTGCCCCAGCCGCCGTTGCCGCTCTGTGGATTCGATGATGCCCACGGGTCATCGGCGGGACCGTTGTTGCCCTGGCTGTAGCCGCCCTGGCGCTGACCGCCCTGCGGGTTGCCCTGCTGGCCGCCCTGCGGGTTGTTGCCCCATCCGGAGGACTGCTGGTTGCCGAAGCCGCCCTGCTGGCCGCCTCCGCCCTGGCCTCCGCCGAAGTTTCCGCCGCCACCGAAGTTTCCTCCGCCGCCGGGGTTGTTCTTCGTCACCTGGGCGGTGGCCCGTCGCAGGCTGGGGCCGACTTCGTCGACGTCCAGTTCCATGACGGTGCGCTTCTCGCCTTCCTTGGTTTCGAAGGACCGGGACTTCAGTCGGCCCTGAACGATGACCCGGCTACCGCGCGTGAGCGATTCGGCGACGTTCTCTCCCATTTCACGCCAGACCGAGCAGCGGAGGAACAGGGTCTCCCCGTCCTTGAACTCGTTGGCCTGACGGTCGAAGATACGCGGCGTCGAGGCCACGGTGAAGTTTGCGACTGCAGCACCGTTGGGTGTGAAGCGCAGTTCGGGATCGCTGGTGAGGTTCCCGACGACCGTGATGACTGTTTCGCCTGCCATTGAATGCTCCTTGAAGCGAGGTAGCTGAGATGCCTTACTTGGCGTCCGGGCGGAGGATCTTCGTGCGCAGAACGGACTCGTTGAGTCCGAGCTGACGATCGAGTTCCTTGGTCGTTGCGGGCTCGGCGTGGAAATCAACCACGACGTAGTAGCCTTCGGACTTCTTCTGGATCTCGTACGCGAAGCGACGACGTCCCCAGATATCCACGTTGTCGACGGTGCCGTTCTCAGCCGGGACAACCTTGATCAGGTTGTTCACGGTGTCAGCCAGCGTCCGCTCTTCGAGGTCGTTATCAAGAATGAGCATGAGCTCGTACTTACGCATATGTCACCCACCTCCTCTGGTCTTTGCGGCCATGGTCGGTCCATGGCAGGAGGGTATATGCCTGTCCGTCCCGCTTCCGTGCTGGTCACGAAATGGGAACAGACCTCACCAGTCTAGTCGAACCGCCCGCGCGCTGTCATGTCCGTTCACGTGGCCTTCCTTACCACCAACGGTGGGTCGTTCTCATCCTCTCGCCGAGGTGGCGCCGCCGGCGCCGGCACACCGCGGATCCGTCGCCGGTAGAGGTTCTCACCGGCCATGATGATGAGGAGGACGAGGGCGAGCAGGCGCAGCAGGGCGAAGAGGGCGACGAAGCCGGGGTCGAGTCCCTTGTCGGCTTCGAAGCCGGAGACGTCGCCGAGCTGGATTCCGACGGCGAAGACCGCCTCGGCGAGTGTCCAGACGATGAGCACCCACCAGCGTCGGACGGCCAGCGCGGCGAAGGGCAGCAGCCACAGGCTGTCCCACGGCATGATGCCCGGCGCGAGCAGCAGGCAGCCGCCGATGAGCAGGCAGGCGGACACTGCGGGGTCCAGCCCGGTGCGCCGGACCATGTAGAGGCTGACGGTCACGGCGAGAACCACGCCGGCGCTGGCGGTGATCCACAACGGGGCCCACAGTGCAGCGTCGCCGAGTTGGGCCATGACCAGAATCGAGGCGAACGATCCGCCGTCGACGGCATCGGAGTACCAGTGGATCAGCCGGTCGATCGCCGTCATGTCGAGGACGAGGAGGATCGCCGAGGTGACCGTGGCCGAGGCGAGCATCATCCGCGGATCTCGCCGCTTCAGGCCGCGGGCCGGGCGGGGTCCGGACAGGACGAGGGCGAGGAGGACGAGGAGCGCGAGCGGGTTGATGAACGTCGCGATGCCGAGCAGGACTCCGGCCAACCAGCCACGCGGTCGCAGCGGCGGCGCGCCGAAGAAGAGGGCCATCGCCCATACCGCGAACGCCAGCGCCAGCGGATCGAGCGTCGAACCGAGGGTGAAGAGGATGAGCGGTGAGGCGAAGACTGCGACCAGCCAGGCCCGTTCACGGGCGAGGACGAGGAGCCCCGTGCTGAGGGCCGCCACCCCGGCCGTGTTGAGCAGCAGGACCACGACCATGAAGAGTGAGACGTCGTCGGTGAGGAGATGGATGAGGTCGACGAGGCGTGCCTCGAGCGGGGCCAGCCCCGCCGCTCCGCCACGAGCGCGGCCGAACACCTCGGGGTTGACCTCACCCGCGAACGCCGTGGACAGGGGGCCGGCGCACATCCTCGCCGAGGCGGACGGCTGTGCGTAGCCGGAGTTCAGGCACGGTCCCTGGAGCGCCAGACCGAGGAATGTGGTCAGCCCGAGGAGTGCGGCGAGGACATAGGCCTGCGAACTGCGGAACCGCCGTCCGGCGACACCGAGGTGAATGCCGACCGGACCGCCGAGCAGTGGCTCGGCGATCCGGGTGCTGGGCTTCGAAGGCATGACTCGAGGTTACCGGTCGTTACTCCCGGTACTAGTCATTGCCACCAGGGGACTTCGGCGGTTCAACCGGGATCCCGCCTTCTGGTCCATCGTCTTTCGGTGGGTCCTCATTGCTGCCGGATCCGTTGCCGCCGCCGGAATCCTTGTCGTCTCCGTCGTCGGACCCGCCGGACTTATCGCCGTCGCCTCCGTCGTCGCCTTCCTTGCTCCCGTCGTCGCCGGAGTCCTTGGCGTCGTCCGATCCGTCCTTCGAGCCTTCTTCCTTGCCCTTCTCATCGCCTTCGGAGTCCGAGTCCTTGTTCTTGTCCTCGTCATCCTTCGGCTCTTCGACCGGAGCCTTGGTCTCGTCCCCGTCGCTGCCGCTGTTGCTGCCCGACGGGGCCTTCGGCTCGGGCTTCGGAGCCGGAGCAGGATTGGTGTTCTTCGGCTTGGGTTTGTCGGGCAGTTCACCGCGGGCGGGGAACTGTTCGACCTTCTCGCCTTGGAGGGCCTGCTTCATGTAATCCGTCCAGACCTGAACCGGGAACGAACCACCGGTGACCTCACCGCGGCCGCCGAAGGAGCCGATCGACACGGACTTTCCGTCGACCTCGCGGTAGAGCACGACCGAAGTCGCGAGGTTCGGCGTGTACCCGGAGAACCAGGCCGCCTTGTTCTCGTTGGTCGTACCGGTCTTGCCGGCAGCCGGACGTCCGAGATTCTGGGCGTAGCTGCCCGATCCGCCGTTGACGACCTGGCTCAGCGCGTACGAGGTCTCAGCGCCGACAGCCTTGTCGAAGACGCGCTTGCCCTTCGTTTCGGCCTTGTACACTTCCTTGTCCTCGGCGCCCTGATTGATCTTCTTGATCGAGTGGGTCTCGTGGTGGACGCCGTTCGCAGCGAAGGTCGCATACGCCGATGCCATATCGATGGGCTTGACGCTGGGCGTACCCAGCACGTTCGACGGGTTCGCGGTCAGTCCGATCGAGCAACCGCCCGTGTTGCCGGCCTTCATCTCCTTATCGGTGCAGTTCGGAGTCAGCCCCGCACGTTCTGCGACGTCGACGGTCTTGTCCGGACCGACCTGCACGTTGAGTGCAGCATAGGCGGTGTTGATCGATGACTGCGTCGCCTTGAGCAGACTGACCGGCCCGTAGCTCGTATTGCCGAAGTTGTTGACCGTCCACGGCGTCCCGTCGTTGTTCAAGGTCGTCGGGCTGGCACCCGGATAGGAGTCGGTCAGTCGCACACCGTTCTCCAATCCTGCCACGAGGGCGAAGGGCTTGAACGTCGAACCGGCCTGCACGTGGCTCTGAGTCGAGGCGTTGAACGCCTGGTCGAGGTAGTTCTTGCCGCCGTAGAAGGCTTCGATGCCGCCGTTGTCCGGGTCGATCGAGACGAGTCCGGCCTGCATGCCTTCCGGCTGCTGCTGCGGCAGTGTCTTGATCGCGCTTTCGGCGGCCTTCATCCGGTCCTTGTCGAAGGTTGTGACGATGTTGTAGCCGCCGCGGTCGAGCTGCGCCTCGTCGATGTCGAGCTTGCGCAGTGCCTCACGCCGCACGAAGTCCCACATGTAGCCCTTCTGGCCCGAGAGTGAGGACTCCTTGTTCTGCTTCCGCACCTCGGGCATCTTGACCTTCGCGGCCTGTTCCTCGGTGATGAAGCCTTCCTTGACCATGTTCTTGACCACGTAGTCGAAGCGGTCCTGGTAGGCACCGGGGTCGTCCGAGGGATCGGCGGCGCCCGGACGTTGGATCATCGCGGCCAGCAGTGCGGACTCGCTGACGTTGAGCTCCGAGGCCGGCTTGTCGAAGTAGTTCTGTGCGGCCACCTCGATGCCGTAGGAGCGCCGACCGAGGTAGATGGTGTTGAGGTAGTTCGCGAGGATCTCGTCCTTGGACTGCTGCTGGTCGATCTTGAGCGAGATGAACATCTCCTTGACCTTGCGATCGAAGGAGTGCTCGTTCGTGAGGTAGAAGTTCTTCACGTACTGCTGGGTGATCGTCGAGCCGCCGCCCGCGTACTTGTTCGTCGCCACGCCGACCACGGCGCGGGAGAGGCCCTTGATCGAGATGCCGCGGTTCTCGTAGAACGAGGTGTCCTCGGCGGCGATCGCGGCTTTCTGCATGGGTTCGGAGATCTCGTCGATCTCGACGGACTTGCGGTCTTCGACCTTGTACTGGCCGATGGGGGTCTTGCCGTCGCTGTAGTAGATAGTCGACGTCTGACCGGTCGCCTCGAGGTTCGGCTCGGGGATGTCCGTCGAGGCATATCCGACGGCGAAGAGCACGCACAGCGCGATGACGAGGCTGAGCCCGCCGACGACGAGTATGCGGATGCTCGGCAGGTAACGAGTCCATCCGCTCACACCCGCACGGGGGTAGTTGAGCAGATTCTTCGTATTCCTGCCGATGTTCTTGGCTGTGTGTTGTCCCTTAGCCACCCAAGGTCCTCCAGGTCAGTCAGCCTGCCGCAATGCGTGGCGACGAGGTCCGAAAAAGGTTAAAGACGCAAAACAGTTTCGCACGCCTTCTTTAGTAGACCGTGAAAAAGTGCTGAACCACCCGCCCAATCACCGGCCGAGGTTACCAAATGGTATATCGAGTAACCCCTGATATGAACTCTCACCAGGCATTTTAATTCACCGCGGCGGATTCAACCACGACATGTGCGTGTTTGCTCACATTCACGCTCTCAGTCTTCCCTTACCTCGCTGATCCAAGGCCATTCCGCCGGACGAATCGCGCCTTCACCGCCCCGATCACGTCCACACCCCGCCGAAATCCCTCGCCACCCCGCCCGAATCCCGTCGATCAAGGCGCAGCGCCTCTGCAGACCCGTGGACCGATCCACAACCGCGCTCCGCCTTGAACGAGCGCTGCGAGCACTGTTGAGCCCTCCATCACCGAGGCGGCCCCGCAGCAGGGAAGACGCGTGGCCCCGCCGCCGGACCGTCCGCGTCAGCCTTTGAGGTCGAAGTCCGTGTCAGCGTATTCTTCGCCGGTCACGCCCGGTTCGCCGCTGAACGGGTGGAGCTGATCCTCACGTGCCCGCAGTTCGACACGACGGATCTTGCCCGAGATCGTCTTCGGCAGCTCCGCGAACTCGAGGCGGCGGATGCGCTTGTACGGCGCCAGGTGTTCACGGCAGTACGCGAGGATCGACCGCGCGGTCTCGGAGTCGGCCGCGAACTTGCTCGTTACGACGACATAGGCTTTCGGCACCGCGAGGCGCACCGGGTCCGGCGACGGCACGACAGCCGCCTCGGCGACGGCCTCGTGTTCGATGAGCACGCTCTCGAGCTCGAACGGGGAGAGCCGGTAGTCGCTGGCCTTGAACACATCGTCGGCGCGACCGACGTAGGTGATGTAGCCGTCTTCGTCGCGCTGGGCCACGTCACCGGTGTGGTAGACGCCGCCTTCGAACGCCTCGGCGGTCTTCTCCTCGTTGTTCCAGTACCCGCTGGTCAGGCCGATCGGCCGGGGATCGAGGCGGAGGCAGATCTCACCCTCATCGCCTTCCTCGCCCGTGCTGGGATCGATGAGGACGACGTCGAAGCCGGGCAGCGCCTTACCCATCGAGCCGTACTTGAGCGGCTGGTCAGGCGAGTTGCCGACCTGGAGGGTCGTCTCGGTCTGGCCGAAGCCGTCGCGGATGAGCACACCCCAGTCGCTCTTGACCCGGTCGATGACCTCGGGGTTGAGCGGTTCGCCGGCACCCAGAGCCTTCTGCGGCGGGGTCTTGAGGTGTCCGAGATCGGCCTGGATGAGCATCCGCCACACGGTCGGCGGAGCGCAGAAGCTCGTCACACCGACCCGGTCCATGGTCTCCATCAGGGCGTTCGCGTCGAAGCGTGAGTAGTTGTAGAGGAACACGCAGGCCTCGGCGATCCACGGGGTGAAGATGTTCGACCACGCGTGCTTGGCCCAACCGGGCGAGGCGACATTGAGGTGGACATCGCCGGGGGTCAGGCCCATCCAGTACATCGTCGAGAGGTGTCCGACGGGGTAGGAGACGTGCGAGTGGGCGACCATCTTCGCCTTCGACGTTGTGCCAGAGGTGAAATAGAGGAGCAGGAGGTCATCGGCCCGGGACTGCCCCTGCGGGTCGAACGATGTGCTCTCCTCGGCGGCCTCGGAGTACGTGTAGTCCTGCTGGCGGGTGGCGTCGGCGCCGACGACGATGCGCACGACATCGGACTCGACGTCGTCGAACTTCGCGGCGTCCGCGGCACCGGCGACGACGAATTCGGCCCGGCCACGCTCGACGCGGTCGGCCAGATCGATGGGACCGAGCTGGGTGGTCGCGGGCAGCAGCACCGCACCGAGCTTGATGCCGGCGAGCATCGTCTCCCACAGCTCGACCTGGTTGCCCAGCATCACCATGACATGGTCGCCGCGCTTGACTCCCGCGCGGCGGAGGTAGTTGGCGACCTGGTTCGACCGTGCCGAGAGCTCCGCGTAGCTCCACTTGCCTTCCGACCCGTCCTGCTCGACGATCCACAGGGCCGGGTCGTCGTTGTTCTCGGCGACCTTGTCGAACCAGTCGAGGGCGAAGTTGAAGTGGGTGAAGCGCGGCCATTCGAACGTCGAGCGGGCCGCTTCATAGTCGGTGCGAAGCTCGATCAGCTGGTCTCGGGCTGCCCGGAACTCCTCGGTCACTGTCATGGCTGTCTCCTCACATCATCGCCGCCGTCACATGCTGTGACGTCGAGCACAAATCTACGCGATACCGAAGCTATCAGCACCACGCTGCGAAGAGCTCAGTGGGGGTTTCTCACCCTTCCTGCGTCTGCCACCAGGACCGCAGCTCCGCCTCGGCGCGCTCGGGTCCCAAAGGTCCGTGTTCCATCCGCAGGTCGAGGAGATGCTTGTAGGCCTTGCCCACCAGCGGCGATGGTTCGATGTCGAGGATCGCCATGATCTGCTTGCCGTCGAGGTCGGGCCGGATCGCCGCGAGCTCCTCCTGTTCGGCGAGCGCCTCGATCCGCTCTTCGAGGTCGTCGTAGGCGAACGCCAGCCGGTCGGCCTTGCGCTTGTTCCGCGTGGTCACGTCGGCGCGGGTGAGGATGTGGAGACGGGAGAGCAGGGGGCCGGCATCGGTGACGTAGCGACGCACCGCCGAATCCGTCCACCCGGCGTCACCGTAGCCGTAGAAGCGCAGATGCAGTTCGACGAGGCGGCCGACCGCCTTCGTCGTGTCCTTGTCGAAGCGCAGGGCCTTCATCCGCTTGGCCGTGAGCTTCGCCCCCACCGCATCGTGGTGGTAGAAGGTCACCGCACCGCCGGGCTGGAAGCGCCGGGTCGCGGGTTTGCCCACATCGTGCATGAGCGCCGCGAAGCGGACGACGAAGTCGGGCACGCGCAGCCGCTGCGGATCGTCATCGGCCATCCCGGCCTCCTGTTGGGCCGCGGCATAGCGGGCCTCGAGGTCGACGGCCTGACGCAGCACCGTCAGCGAATGCTGGTAGACGTCCTTGTGCCGGTGGTGCTCGTCGGTCTCCAGGCGCAGTCCAGCCACTTCGGGCAGAACGTGGTCGGCGATGCCGGTGCGCACGAGCACGTCGACGCCGGCGGCCGGGTCGATGCCCGTCATGAGCTTGAAGAGTTCGACCTGGACGCGTTCGGCGGAGATGATGTCGATCCGCTCGGCCATTGCCGTCATCGCCTCTTCCACCTCGGTGACGGGGTCGAGGCCCAGCTGTGAGGTGAATCGTGCGGCGCGCATCATCCGCAGCGGGTCGTCGGAGAAGGAGTCCGCGGCCGCGCCCGGCGTGCGGATGCGTCCGGCGACGAGGTCGTCGAAGCCGTGATGCGGGTCGACGAACGTCTTGCTCGGCAGCCGGATCGCCATCGCTCCGATCGTGAAGTCGCGGCGCACAAGGTCGGCGTCGAGGTCGGTGCCGAAGCGCACGACGGGCTTGCGCGAGTCCGACTCGTAGGCCTCAGCGCGATAGGTCGTGATCTCGATCTGCACGCCGGACTTCACCGCCCCGATCGTGCCGAACTCGCGTCCGATGTCCCAATGAGTGTCGACCCAGTCCCTGATCAGGTCCAGGATGTCATCGGGGTGTGCGTCGGTGGTGAAGTCGAGGTCGGGCATCGGGCGACCGAGCAGCGCATCACGGACCGACCCGCCGACGAGAGCGAGTTCGAATCCGGCCTGGGAGAACCTCTGGCCCAGCGGGCCGAGGATGTGCTCGAGTTCGTCGAGCTTGTCGTGCAGTCGGGTGTGCGCGGTCTGCGGATCCACCGAGCTCCTTCTTCTTGGTTCCTGCGCGTCCGGCAAGTGCCGCCCGCGTGCAGGCGGCAGTTCTCGCCACCACAAGCCTACCGGGCGCCGATGACACGGAACTTCCAAGCTTCGCCTACTAAGGTAGGAGAATGACCACACCGATGCCCAAGCCGGGACCCCGAACGTCCCGCCGCACCACGGTGGAGGAGATCTCCGCCGGTGGCATCGTCGTCGACTTCTCCCATCCGCACCTGACCGTGGCGGTCATCGCGCGGATCAATCGGGCCGGCCGGATCGAATGGTGCCTTCCCAAGGGCCATCTCGAAGGGACGGAGACCCCCGCCGAGGCGGCCCGCCGTGAGGTCGAAGAGGAGACCGGGATCACCGGGCAGATCATCTGCCCGCTGGGAACGGTCGACTACTGGTTCACCGTCACCGGCATCCGGATCCACAAACTCGTCCACCATTTCCTGCTCCGTGCACAATCGGGAACGCTGACCGTGGATAATGATCCTGACCAAGAAGCGATCGATGCGGCATGGGTGCCCTTCAACGAGCTGCGTTCGCGCCTCTCGTTCGCCAACGAACGCCGCATCGTCGCCGCCGCCCGACCGATGGTCTCCCGAATGGAGCAGTGAAACCCATTCCCGCCCGCCGCCTGCGTTTCCTCACCGCCCTGCTGAGCACTCTCTTCCTGCTCGCAGGGCCGGTTTTCGCACTTCCGCTCCTCACCGCCACCTCGGCGAGTGCCACGATGAACGCGGCCGCGAGCCCGAGCGCGAATACGGGGTCCGAGGGATCCGGTTCGGATGGATCCGGCAGCGACGCCGCGCAGGACTCCGGCATCTCAGTCCGCATCGACGAGGTGACCCCCTGGGTCGATGAGAAGGGGACGCTCACGGTCCGCGGGCTCGTGTCGAACGGCACCGAGAAGGCGATCGAGAAGCCGAGTCTGGGACTCGAGATGTCGACGCGCACCCTCGATTCGGAATCGCGCATCAGCGCGTGGAAGCAGAGTCAGGCTCGGCACCGGACCATCGCCGACCTCGAACACAACGGACCCGAGGCCCGCAAGAAGGCGAAGGGGAACAACAGCGATGACGACTCCAAGGCTCCTGCGGTCGATGCGACCTTCGATGACAAGATCGACCCGGGCGCCTCGTACGACTTCACCATCAAGATCCCCGCCGACGATCTCGGCCTGAGCACGTCCTCGCCCGTAAGCTCATGGGGTCCGCGGGGACTGGCGGTGCAGCTCGGCGACTCCACGGGCCTGCGCGCCTCGGAGATCGGCTTCACCACGTGGTACCCGAGCCCGAAGTTCGATCAGACGAAGGTCAGTCTGCTCGCTCCCGTCACTCTGCCCGGGCACTCGGAGGGCGGACTCATCGATCCCGACCGCCTCGACGACGCGATCGCCGACGGCGGTTCGCTCGCGACGGTGAAGAAGCTGCTCGAGCACAAGAAGCTCGGACTGGCCATCGACCCGCGGGTGCTCACCTCTTTCGAAGCCGCGATCGCCGAACCGCCCGACAGCGACGACCCCGACGAGACCGAAGAGCCTTCGGATCAGGACGGTGCGGAGACCCAGACCCCGCCCGCCGGTGCCGCCGAGGACACCGACGAAGACGCCAGCGAGGCCGAACTCAAAGCCGAAGAGGATCAGCGCAGACGCCTGAACTCCTGGTACCAGGACTTCGTGTCCGAGGCGCAGAAGCACACGATCGTCGCCCTGCCCTACGGTGACCCGGACCTCAGCGCTCTGCAGGGGACCAAGATCGACCGGCTCAGCGACTTCGCGCAGAAGCAGCGCTCGATCGTGTCCGACGTCTTCCCCGACGCCCGCACCGACATCGCCTGGCCGGTGGCCGGCAGTGCCACGAAGTCCGGGCTGCGGGCACTGGAGAAGACAGGCAACTCCACCGCGATCGTCAGCGACGAGCAGCAGCCGTCGACGACCGGCATCCGCGACGATGCGCATTCGCAGACGACGACCACCGACGATGGGGAGTCGACGATCGACACCCTCGTCACCGATAAGGGACTGACGGATCAGAGCGCCGAGGCGATCGCAGCCGATCATCCCGCCTCGGCGCTGTCCGAGCTCGTTGCGAAGTCGGCAGCGATCCAATCCGAAGCTCCCTATCGCACACGCGAACTGCTCGTTCCGCTCCCACGCGCGGCCGCCTCGGCGGGGTGGGAGGACGCGATCGACTCGCTTTCCTCCGCGCCCTGGATCGCCCCCACCGGGGTCGACGATCTGCTCGACTCTCCCTCCACCCAGCGCGGACTCCTCCAACAAGTCTCCGACGCACCGCACATCCGCGCACGGGCCGTGCGCTCCCTGGGCCAGACCCGCGCCGAGCAGGAGGATTTCAACAGCGTCTTCACCGACCGACAGAGCGCGGACATCCGCATGGATCGAGAGCTGCTCAGCTGCACCTCGGCGGCGTGGACCCTGGGCAGGAACGCGAACATCTGTGCGGGGGCGGCGCGCAAGCAGAGCACGAAGCTCATGGACAGCCTGCACCTGCGGAAGGGATCCTCGGTCCTCCTCGTGACCGGGGAGGAGACGACGATCCCGGTGACGATCGTCAATGATTCGCCCGCCGAGGCGAGCCTGAAGATCCGGATGAAACCGGCGACTCCGCAGCTGCGGGCGCAGGAGACGGAGACCGTGAAGGTTCCGCCGGCGGAGACGATGCGCGTCGACGTGCCCGTCGAAGGGCTGGCGAATGCCGACGTTCCGACGACGATCGACATGGTCTCTGCCGATGACGTCGTCCTACCCAAACACGAATCACTCCTGGTCAGAGTGCGTGCGGACTGGGAGAACATCGGCACTGCGGTGATCGGATTGGCGCTGGCCGCGGTGTTCGTGATCGGGTTGGTCAAGACGATCGCCCGCGGTCGCCCGAAGATTCCCGAAGACCAGCTGGCCGATGCGATGGCCCGCGCTCAGACCGACGAGAACGAAAAGAGGTAGAACGTGTCCGGATTCTCATCCCTGGCCCGGTCCTCGGCGATCATGACCGCGGGCACCCTGACCTCCCGCATCCTCGGTCTCATCAAGGCCTCGCTGCTGGCGACCGCGATCGGCGTCACCGCATCACAGGCCGACGCCTTCGATGTCGCGAACAAGGTGCCCAACACCCTCTACATGCTGCTCGCCGGCGGTGTGGTCAATGCCGTTCTCGTTCCGCAGATCGTGCGGGCGTCGAAGCGTGAGGACGGGGGCGAGGACTTCACTAACCGGTTGTTGACCTTGTCTTTCCTCATCCTGGCTGGCGTGAGCATCATCGCCACGGCCGCAGCACCCGTACTCGTATGGCTGTATTCCTCCGGGTGGAGCGATGACCAAATGGCCTTGGCTACGGCCTTTGCTTTCTGGTGCCTGCCGCAGCTGTTCTTCTACGGCCTCTACACGCTGCTGGGGCAGGTGCTCAACGCGAAGTCCTCGTTCGGGCCGTACATGTGGGCTCCCGTGCTCAACAACGTCGTCGCGATCGCCGGCCTCGCCGTCTTCATCCTCGTCTTCGGCACGAACAATACCTCCCCACACACCCTCGACACGTGGACCCCGGAGAAGATCACACTCCTCGCCGGCACCGCCACCCTCGGTGTGGTCGCTCAGGCATTCATCCTCATCTGGCCGCTCAAGCGGATCGGGTTCAAGTACAAGCCGACCTTCGGCTTCCGGGGGGTCGGACTGGGCTCGGCCGGAAAGGTCGCGTTCTGGACGTTCGCGGCCATGCTCATCGGACAGCTCGGCTTCCTCGTCATCTCCCGCGTCGCCGCCGGTGCCTCGGTTCCCGGAGAGGGGAACGCTTCGAACGCGGCATACACGAATGCCTACCTCGTCTTCATGCTTCCGCATTCGCTCATCGCGGTGTCCCTGTCCACCGCCCTGTTCACCTCTCTGAGCAGAGATGCGGCGAACAAGGACACCGCAGCGGTCGTCGGCGACTTCTCGATGGGAGTGCGGATGGTCGGAATGGTCAACGCCTTCGCTGTTGCTGCGCTAGTCGTCCTCGCCTCGCCGGTGGCGATGGTCATCGCCGGCACCGGTCGCGAACAGGCGACCGCCATCGGGCTGGTCATCATCACGATGGTCTTCGGCCTCATTCCCTTCAGCGCGAACTATCTGGCACAACGCGTGTTCTACGCCTACGAGGACGCGAAGACTCCGTTCCTCATCCAGTTGCCGCAGATCATCTTCCAGTCCCTGGCCGTCCTCTCGGCATCGATCTTCCCGAAGTCGGTGACGGTGGCGATCATCGGTCTGATCATGAGCCTCGGCTACCTCATGGCGATGATCATCTCGTTCGCCGTCCTGAAGAAGCGCCTCGGCGAAATCGATCTGCGCGAAGTCCTCACCTCACATATCAAATTCCTGCTGGCTGCGATCGTCGCCGGCGGGGCCGGCTACGGACTCCTCTTCTTCTTCCCGGATTTCTCCCTGGCCGGTCGCTGGCAGGCCTTCGTGACGACAGGGCTCGTGGGAATCGTGATGCTCGTGTTCTTCATCGGAGCTTGCTATTTGCTCAGAGTCAGAGAGTTGCATTCGATTATTGACGTGGTTGCTGGAAAACTAAGAAAAGCAGCCTGATCCCTGTCAATCCCCACCGGAGGTGGTCGCCCTGATCGATATCGAACCCGGCATGGTGGTGGCCGGCCGTTACGTCGTATCGACTGTCGACCGTCGCTGGCTGCCCGAGAAGCCCGATGTCGGCGCCGTCTGCACTGGTCTGGACGCGATCCTCGACGAACCCGTGCTCATCCTCGTCGCCGATGCCGATGGATCCCATGATGTCCTCGAGGCGGCCCGTCGTGTGTCGATCCTCGGCGATCCGCGCATCGCCCCGACGCTCGACGTCGGTCATTCGAACGGCCTGGACTACATCGTCATCAAACGGATCGCGGTCACCCCGTTCAATCAGATCCTGCCACGTTCGCCGTTGCCCGTCGACGCCGCCTGCGCCCTCATCGGAGAGGTCGGCTCGGCACTGGTGACTTCGGCCCGGCGCGGACTGTTCCACATGTTCCTGCGCCCGAGCGTGGTGGGTCTGACCTCGAAGGGTGCGGTGGTCATCGCCGGCATCGGCATCGATGCGGCACTGGCGCTGGACACCGGGCTCGTCGAGCAGAAGGACTACACGCCGACGAAGGCATCACGGCGTGACGCACTGGCTCTCGTCCAGCTCTTCTACACGGCTCTGACCGGGTACTGGCCCGGCGAGGAAGCCTTCGACGGCATTCCTCCGGCCGAGAAGGAGAACGCCCGGATCGCACGGGTCAAGGCCCTGAACCCCGAAGTCTCCGACGAACTCGACGACTTCGTCAGCGGCATCATCACGGGTTCGGATCCCGGTCCCGGCTCGGTCGCCGAGGTGCTCGGCTACATCGACACGTGGGATGCGCAGCTTCTGCGCTACGTCAATCGTGCACCGGCGACCGAGAACGAGACTCTCTTCAACCAATCACCACGCAGCTTCGACGAGGCGACGAGCCTGCCTGCGCCGCGGTCCCGGTCGATCGGTCCGGGCCCCGAGGGTTCGGCCAGCGCCAGTCAGGACCAGGTGCACGCCGCCCTCGTGCGCATCGGCATCACTCGCCCCGGCACACGCGGTCTGGCTGCAGGAGTCGTCGGCCACACCACGGGCCGCTACGCGGATCGGATGCAGATGCGTGAGGCCTCGAGCTTTCCCATCGGCAAGGAACAGCTCGACAACGCCGCCCAGGAATGGGAGGAATGGGAGCCGGAACAGACATACTCCGAATACTCGGAGTACGCCGCTCACGAATACGACGAGAACCTCACGACCCCGATCATGAACCGGGACGACGACCCCGACCCGGACACCCAGGCTCTCGAGATCGTCCCCGAGGACGAGGGCGATGAGAACGACACCCGCGTGATCATGGACAACGAGGACGACGAGGACGATGGTTCCTGGTTCCTCGGCGGGATGTTCGAGACGAACGAACAGCAGCGCGAACACCAGCGGCGAGAGTACGAACGTGAGCGCCGCATCGCGAAGGCGAAGGAAGAAGAAGCGCGCCGGCGTCTGGCCGCCTTCGAAGCGAGCTCCGCGGCCCGGCAGGAGGAGGCCAATGCCTCCTCACCTCTGAAGGAGATGCGCCGACTCTCGCCGGACACCGTCGCCGAGGCGGGTCCGGGTTCAGCCGAGAACGCGGCCTCATCGTCGACTGACGGTTCATCAGGCGGTTCGTTCGCGGGTTCCGGTTCGTCCGCTGGTTCGTCTTCGGTGAAGCCCGCCCAACGCAAGGCGGCGGGCGCACCTCGTCAACAGCACAGCGAATCTGCTGAAGGCAGGAAGCCGTCGGCACGCTCGGCTGGCTTCGGCGCGGCAGCGGCCGGCGCAGCAGGTGCCGCGGCCGTGGGTGCCGGGGCTGCTGCAGGCGGTTCTTCCGGCACCGGCGGGTCGGGTTCCGGAAGCGGATCCGGAGCCGGTCGCGGTTCGAGCGGTGATCGCGGTTCGAACCCAGCGTCCGGTTCGACCGGAACAGCAGGTGCTGCAGGGGCTTCTGCTGCCGCCACCGCTGGGGCTGGATACAGTGCCGCCGGGAGCGGAGGTTCCGCCGGCGGACCCGGTTCGTCGGGCGGCTCAGGATCGGATGACCGTGATCCGGCGGCTACGCGCAAGCCGTTCATGTGGTTGGTCCTCGGTCTCGTCGTCGTTGCAGCCATCGTCCTCAGCATCGTCATCGTCAATCTCAACTCCGGCGAGGACGAGTCAGCACCGGTGACCGAGTCGTCCGCGCCGAGTGCGGAACCGACGAAGAAGAAGGAGACGAAGGCACCGAAGGCTGAGCCGGTGACGATCGAGTCCGTCGAGTCTCTCGACCCCGAGGGTGACGGTGAGGAACACGACAGCGAGACCGAGAACGTGATCCCGAAGGCCGAGGGCGCGTGGAACACCGACCGCTACAACTCGGCGCAGTTCGGCAACCTCAAGTCGGGAGTCGGCCTGCTCTTCACGTTCGAGGATGAGGCGACCGTCAGCCGGGCCAAGGTCTTTTCGGACAGTTCGGGCGGCAAGTTCGAGATCCGTGACGGTGACGATCCGGAGGACGCGAAGGTCATCGGCGAAGGCACATTCGACGCTGACGGCAGTGTGACGGTGAAGTTCGACGAGAAGGTCACCACGGACAAGCTCATCCTCTGGGTGACCGAGCTTCCGCAGACCGAAGGCGGATACAAGGCGACCATCAGCTCCGTCGAGTTCAAGTAGGGCCCCGGCCGAATCGCCGGGACTCCGGTCGGTCGCTCGCGACCATATTCGCGGCCGTATCAGCGGCGGACAGGTGCGGAATAGTCTTCGGCACCGTACGGTTATAGATACGAATGTCATTCCGCGCGGCACGCCGTGACGCGCTGGGCACAGCAAGCAGAAACAGGGATCTTTTCACATGACTGATACTCAACTGGTGATCATCGGGTCGGGGCCGGCCGGCTACACCGCAGCTGTCTACGCAGCGCGTGCGAACCTCTCACCCGTCGTGATCGCCGGATCGGTGACCGCCGGCGGCGAGCTCATGAACACCACCGATGTGGAGAACTTCCCCGGATTCCCCGCAGGGGTGCAGGGCCCGGAGCTCATGGAGAGCATGCGTGAACAGGCCGAGAAGTTCGGCGCCGAGGTGATCTATGACGATGTCTCGAGCCTCAAGCTCAACCCAGGCGCACACGAGATCGAAACCGCACTGGGCGCCCGCTACACGGCGAAGGCCGTCATCCTCGCGACCGGCTCGGCCTATCGCGAGCTGGGTCTGCCGAACGAGAAGCAGCTCTCCGGCCACGGCGTCAGCTGGTGCGCCACGTGCGACGGATTCTTCTTCCGCGACCAGCATATCGCCGTCATCGGCGGAGGCGACTCGGCTCTCGAGGAAGCCACCTTCCTCACCCGTTTCGCTTCGAAGGTCACTCTCGTCCACCGTCGCCAAGAACTGCGCGCGTCGCAGGCGATGCAGGATCGGGCCAAAGCCGACGAGAAGCTCGAGTTCCTGTTCGACAGCGAGGTCGCTGAGGTCCATGGTGAGGAATCGCTCACGGGGCTGACCATCCGCAACACCGTCACAGGGGAGACCTCAGAACTGCCTGTCACCGGGATGTTCGTGGCCATCGGCTCCGATCCGCGCACCAGCCTGTTCGCCGATCAGCTCGATCTGCGCTCCGACGGCTACCTCAGCGTGGACGGCCGCTCATCGAGAACTTCCGTCGAAGGTGTCTTCGCCGCCGGTGACGTCATCGACTCGGTCTATCGTCAGGCCATCACCGCGGCCGGATCCGGCTGCTCTGCAGCTCTCGACGCCGAACACTACCTCGCAGACCTCGAGGCCGCCGGGAAGCCCGCAGTCGCAGAGGCTACGCCCGTCGCCTCTTGATCACCACCGCTCAGGGGCGAGTGGGGAATGAAACCGTATGCTCCACTGTTCCTGTTAGAGAAACCCGTTCCTGAAGGAGAAAGGCTGCTCATGTCGACAGAAGTCACTGACGCCACGTTCGAAGAGACCGTACTGAAGTCCGATAAGCCCGTGCTCGTCGATTTCTGGGCTCCCTGGTGCGGTCCCTGCCGCATGGTCAGCCCGATCGTCGACCAGATCGCGGAAGAGAACGCCGAGAAGCTCAACGTCGTCAAGGTCAACACCGACGAGAACCTCGAAACCGCGAGCACCTACGGAATCACCTCGATACCGGCACTCTACGTCTTCAAGGACGGGGAAGTCGCCAAGACCATCATCGGGGCACGCCCGAAGCCTGCGCTGGAGGATGAGCTCTCCGAGTTCATCTGATCGATCTCTAAGGCGCCTGTTGTAGTATCAACAGGCGCCTTAGGCATATCTGCACCAGCACACTGACCCTCGACCAGCTTCACACACGATTGGCACCGCATTGACGAACGCACACCAACCACGCTATGCGCGTGGCGATATTTCTGAGATGCTGCCAACCCTCAAATCGCAGATGGCCCGCTTGGGACTCAGTGTCGGTGACGTCGAATCAGCCGATTTCGACAGAGCTTTCGAACTCGGAGTGCGACAGTTCCAACAGGACCGGGGAATTCTCTGCGATGGGGTGCTCGGTCCAGAGACGTTTTCAGAACTCGAACAGGCCAGATACCAGCTGGGTGACCGTGTCCTCCGTTTTGACCCCGTCAGGGTTCTCACAGGCGACGATGTCGTCCGCCTGCAGACCCAGTTGGCAGGGCTCGGGTTCTATCCGGGCCGCATCGACTCCGAATACGCTGCCCTCACCGAATCAGCGGTCAAAGAGCTGCAGATGAGTCTCGGCACAAAGGTCGACGGGGTCACTGGTCCGCAGACGCTGCGCGGACTTGCCGCCATCGATCGCAACCAGGATACCGGCAATCTCTTCGCACTGCAGGAACGGGCGCGCGTGGCCGCTTCCGGAACATCTCTCGTGGGGCGCACGTTCGTCATCGAGGCGGCCACTACAGTTGTAGACTTCGAGACTCTTCCGATGACCGACAAGCAGTCGGAACTCGAGCGGCAGGTCACTTCCGATATAGCAAGTCGCCTTGTCGGCCGACTTGAGGCGATCGGCGCCGGCGCGGTACTCCTCGAGGGCGACGCAGCTGAGGTCAATCGGGCGGATGGCCTCGGAGCCTCGGCCGTCATCACAGTGACTGCCGATGTCAGCAAGTCGAAGGATGCCAATGGCATCGCGACCTTCTACTTCGGACATGAACGCAAGTCCGACCTGAATTCTCCGACCGGGGAAAAGCTTGCCGAACTCATTCAGGGTGAGGTCGTCGCACGCACCGGAATGCTGGACTGCCGCACGCATGCACGAACGTGGTCATCGTTGAAGCGTTTGAAGACCCCGAAGGTACACGTTGTCACGGGGTATCTGACGAATGAGAGCGATCGGCAGCGCTTGAGTGAGCCAAGCGTACGCGATTCGATTGCAGACGGTATTGCCGCCGGGTTGCAGCGCCTCTACATTCTTGAGGACAGGGATCCCCAGACCGGAACTCTCAGCCTCGAAGAGATCAAAGCCTTCGGCTGAGCCGTCCGTATCCTTCCGTCCTTGTGGACAAACCGCGGTCCGGTCGCCCTTGATTGAGCAGCGGCGGACCGGTCTCACTCTCTATCAGTTCTGCTGGAAGACAACCTGAACCGATTTTGCCCACCGCCTCCTATCTCCTCACTCCCAACACACCCATTCGGTGTCTAGACTCTATCGACAGGAGGAGTAACCCTCCTTGGGCAAAAGCAAACATGACGGTAGTTCGCAACGATCATCTGATCTCTCGACTCCCGTTCTACCACTGTCCCGAAGACTCGACTGCCTGCCGTCGTTGCAAACTCGACATGCGCCCGACAGACCGCACACGACCAGATCCTCTTAGGGCTCCAGGATTCCATCCTTGACCACTCATCATGTGGAGGCGTTCTTGTGCCCAGGTAGACACCGAAGTCAGACGACAACCATGTTTCACGTGAAACGTGGTCATCAAGTCTCAGGTGGGTTGACGCCTTTTCCGGCTGCACTCATGAACGATGGTAATAGCCCTCCAATCTCCAATACTGGAGTCAGATGACTCACCGTTGAGGGGCAAGATTCTCGAATAATGCCCGATCATCTCAGCGAATCTTTGTCGTCCTGGACCACTCAACCGCTGTCCGCGGCTCGTCAGATCGAGTTTCACGTGAAACACTCCGCTGACACAACGCTGCGGTGCCAATCGCTAAATCGGCCATTCAGTACCACTCAAATGTATGCGACGCAAGAATGTATGGCGACGACACGGCAGACAAATCATTCAGACGATCTCGCCAATTTTGTGAGCCTAAGTATTAAGGGGCCGGATAAAGATAGCCCGCGGACCTGCAAATGGCCCAGGATTGATCACCTACGGCCCATGTTTCACGTGAAACGCACGCTCAACTGCAATCAAGCTTGCTGCACTCTCACACCCTGTGGCCGGAAGAACAGCAGACAGAACAGCCCGCTTAGTTAGGGTCACAAGAAGTCTCATTGAAGAGACACGTGCTCCAATTGACCTCCGAGGATGATGGTCATCTTTGATGTGGATGCAGAATCGCCCGACTAGACGCCATCATAGGTCATGAGAAGCGGGAATGACGTTGTTTCACGTGAAACGCGGTTCGGTGCCCAACACACACTCTCACGGTCGCACCAATGTCGAGACCCAAGCTCGCTACAGTCGGACCCGCCGCCAATAGAACCGGATTTACCTAGAAACGTTTCACGTGAAACGTCCCGGTGAACGGCATGCAATGAAAACTCATTGCCTTGCGAGTCCGTTTCCGGTCTAGTAGCCCAGGACAACAGACACGATTCGATTGCGACCACATAACGAAGCTCTTCGTTGAACTCGACCGCCGCACCTCCAATTCCACTATCAAAAGGCAGCAAGGGGGAGGTATGTTTCACGTGAAACATGGCAGAGGTGGTCTCCTGAACGGCCCAGGAGGCACAATCAACGAGGGCTACAAAGAACAACGGTGACATATGTTCCTCAACCGGTACAAGCGCCGACCGTCTCCAGATGATCGTTTCACGTGAAACCAGCACAATCTCAACGTTAATCCGAGCCGCGTATTCTCTGCAAGAGATCCATCACTATGTCGCGTATCCTGCGAACCGACCGAGATGCACATTAACCGCAATGTCGAATCTCGTTCGTCCTCGCCGCCCAATAGCTCAGACACATCGTCACAATTGATAGGCAAGACGATACGACAACGACAGCTGGTCCAACCGCCCGCCACGTGGCCGCCCAGGAGCGGCCCATGCATCGCAAGACAGGTCCGGGAGCAGGCAGCTGGCAGGTACTGACCGTCGCTGCACAAAGGCTCACCCCATCGACAACCGCGGAGTCGGCACCGCCTCAAGGTTAAACGACCTCGAACGCACCGGAGGCCTATCTATATTGCCGCGCACGTACCCTAGGCAATTGTTTCACGTGAAACCTCAAGACACGGGGGAAAAGGCATCCTCCTGGATTGCCAAACGATTCCCCACCAAACACAACGAACTTTCCCGTTTTCCTTCTCATAACCATGGAAACGTTTCACATGAAACACCTCTTCACAAAACACAAACGTCGCTATGAGGTAAGAAACCTAACGGCACAGCGAGGACAGTCCCATTGCGGGCACGGTTGCAATTGAAACGACCACAGCAACAGGCTGACGGTCGACGACCCAATCAGTTCCCACCCAATGACATCGAGCACTGGTTCCGCGCATCCAACACAAATATGAACTGTGTCGGTGGATTCAACCACCCTAAGACGCACTCTGACCAAAACGCGCAGCGCCGACCAACAGCCGCAGATCTTTCAACCTATGCAAAAGGGCCCCGGCAACCAACGTAACCGAGGCCCTCAAGGGGTAACTACTATGAACTCACAAACTATCAGTCGGAACTGGGTTCGCCGATCCCCAACAGACCGAGAATGCGATCGAGATCCTCTTGGTTAGCGAACTCGACGCTCAGCTTGCCCTTCTTCTTACCCACAGAAATATTGACCTTCGTGTCCAAACGGTCACCGAGACGTTCGGCTACCGCCAAGAACTCCGGCGCAACCTTCGATGTTGCACGTGAAACATTGATCGAATCGCCGCGATTCAGGAGGACCACTGCCTCTTCCGACGCTCTGACCGAAAGCCCTTCCGCAACGATTCGCTGCGCCAGTACTTCCATATGCTCCGGATCGCGTAGGCCGAGAATGGCCCGCGCATGACCAGCCGAGATCACGCCGGCCGCAACACGGCGCTGCACCAAGGGTGGCAGACGCAGAAGACGAAGGGTATTGGAGATCTGAGGGCGGGATCGACCGATACGCTCGGAGAGTTCCTCCTGGGTGCACCCGAAGTCCTCAAGCAGCTGACCATACGCCGCAGCTTCTTCCAAGGGATTCAGCTCCGCCCGGTGAAGATTCTCAAGCAGCGCATCGCGAAGAAGATCAGTGTCTTCGACATACCGGATGATCGCAGGGATCGTCGACAACCCCGCGTCCTTTGTCGCTCGCAGGCGTCGTTCACCCATGATGAGCTCAAAGCGACTGCGGTCGCTGGGCTTCTGTCGAACGACAACGGGCTGCAGGACGCCGATTTCGCGAATGCTGTGGACGAGTTCAGCGAGCAGATCCTCGTCAAAGACAGTACGGGGCTGCCGCGGGTTTGCATCAATGAGGTGGACGTCGATCTCGCCGAATTCGGTATCCGGGATCGACTCGACACCGTCATACTGCTCATCAGAGTCCGTTGAAGTACCCGCCGCGCCGTCATCGTCTTCGCCGGCGTCTCCAGCAGCTGAGACTGAGTACGCGGAGGTCGAAGCAGCAGAGCCCGCTGAATCCGAGTCAGTATCCGTATCGACATCACCGCCGACCGATACTGCGTCCGTAGTATTGGCGTTAGTGGATCCGGCCGAGGCTTCAGCGTTGTCGTCGAACGCTGACGATGCGTTCGTTGCGTCATCGTCCTTGTCGTAGCCTGATGACGTGTACACACCCGGATGAGTCTCTCGCACCTCCTCCTGCACTTCGGGAACGGCCGTAGAAGGGGCTTGAGAGCCTGAGTGAGCCCCGTTATCGGTCGTCATGTCCTCATCCGCCAACGGAGCCGTCGGGGCCGCAGATTCGGGCTCTGGCGCTCGTTTCGCTGGAGCAGAGCGCTTCGTTGTGGAAGAAGCCGTTGAGGGTGCCTTGGCACCGCCCGACGTCGCAGCCTTCGAGGAAGTCGAAGACGTGCCCCGGCTCGTCGATGAGGGAGGGGACTTCGTTCCATCAGTCTTCGAACTGGCTGTCTTGGTGCTCGTGGTCTTTCCCGTCGTCGAAGTGGATGCCGAGCGAGAAGCAGCATTCTTCGAGGCGCCGGTGTCCGATGCCCTGGTCTTCGATGCCCCCGCCTTTGACGCACCAGCCTTCGATGCGCTGGACTTCGCGGAGGTCGTACGTGTCTTCGCCGATGTCGAGTCGGAGTTGGCCGATGTTGACCCGGAGGTCTTGGCGCTGCCGGTGGATTTCTTCGTCGCGGCAGCGCTCTTCGCCGTACCCGTGGCCTTTTCGGTACTCGCAGTCTTAGCCGTGCTGCCCGCTTTCGTCTTGCGACGACGGGACGACTGCATCGACGCAGCCGGATCATTGCGAGCGGACCGCGAACTCTTCTGCGCCTGCTCGCCCTCCCGTTCGGTCTCGCCTCCGGAGAAGAAGACGTCCACGGGACGCTCGCTGGAGTTCGCGTCTGGAATCAGGGCTCCGAGTCCTCGACCCAGACCCCGTTTCTTGCGTTCAGCCACGACTTACTCCTCGATTCGCAATTTCCTCGGCGGCCTCACGGTAGGAGAGCGCACCGCTCGAATGTGGGTCATATGAGATGACGGTCTGCCCGTAGCTCGGCGCCTCCGAGATCCTCACCGATCGCGGTATCGCCGTTCCGAGGACCTGTTCCGGGAAATGCGTGCGGACATCTTCGGCCACCTGCGCGCTGAGGTTCGTCCGTCCGTCGTACATCGTCAGCAGGATGGTGGTGATCGCGAGTTCAGGGTTGAGATGCTTCTGAATGAGCTGAATGTTCTTCAGCAGCTGGCTCAGGCCCTCGAGGGCGTAGTACTCACACTGGATGGGGATGAGGACCTCACGAGCGGCCACGAAGGCATTGACCGTGAGCAGTCCCAGACTCGGTGGGCAGTCGACGATGATGTAGTCGACGCGCTGACCGGCCTCTTCCTCTTCCCTGAGATAGATGCCCAGTGCACGCTGCAGACGCTGTTCCCTGGCCACCAGGGATACGAGTTCGATCTCGGCACCGGCGAGGTCGATGGTCGCCGGCACGCATTTGAGCGTGTCGAAGTCGGGGCACTGCGCAACGGCTTCGCGCATCGGCACGTCGTCGATGAGCACATCGTAGATGCTCGTGACTTCGGAATAGTGGTCGATTCCCAGTGCTGTGCTCGCATTGCCCTGCGGATCGATGTCGATGAGCAGCACATTGAGACCCTGATTGGCCAAGGCCGCTGCGATGTTCACCGCCGTCGTGGTCTTCCCGACGCCGCCCTTCTGGTTCGCGATCGTGAAGATCCGGGTCGAGTCCGGACGTGGGAAGGTCGTCTGCGACAGTCGATCCGCACGCCGGTTGTCCCGGGCAATCGCGGCACCAATGGGAGACGACTCGTCCATGATCGGCATAGGGCGCACTCCATCATCCATCGGTTTCACAAGACTCTGATCCAGCCTAGACCAACTCTACTTCGTACTATTTCTTCACGATCTCGACGACACGACTCGGGACCTCGAGGAGGCCGCCTCCATCGACGAGATGAACCGCGGGCTGTGAGAGGCGATAGCGTTTGATCAGCTTCTTCGCCTTGACCAGCTCACCCTCGACCGACGCGCCTTTGAGGGCGAGGATCCTTCCTCCGGGACTGATGACTTCGCGAGTCCATTCGATGAGAGTCGTCATGGCCTTGACAGCGCGAGCGGTGACGACCGTGAACATCTCCTCGTCGACGAGCTCTTCGACACGGGCTCGGACGATGCGAACGTTGTCCAGGCCCAGGTCGTCGACGACCATCCTCAGCCATTCGACGCGACGTTCCATCGGTTCGATGAGTACGACCTTGGCCTCGGGGCGCAGCAACGCGATCGGAATGCCCGGCAGACCCGCACCGCTGCCCACATCACCGACGACATCGCCATCGTCGATGTATTCGGCGACCACGGCGCAGTTGAGGATGTGCCTCGTCCACAGCCGGTCCACCTCACGCGGACCGATGAGGCCCCATTCGATGCCGGTGCTCGCCAGGTGCTCAGCGTAGCGCTGGGCCGCGGGGAAAGCCGCACCGAAGTACTCCTCGGTGCCGGCCGGAGGCGTTTCGATCTCGGGGAGATCAGATTCGGATGCGTCCCAGTCAGTCATCGGCGGGCCGGATGACGACATGGCGGCCGTCGCCTTCTCCCTCGGACTCGGAGACCAGTCCTGCACGTGCCGCCTGATCGTGGATGATCTTGCGTTCGAAGCTGTTCATCGGCTTGAAGGCGAACTCCTCGCCGCCGTCCCTGACCTCATCGATGGCGCGCTGAGCCTTCTTGATGAGCTCCTCACGGCGGTTGTTGCGGAATCCGTCGATGTCGAGCATCAGCCAGGAGCGCTGACCGGTCTGGGTCTGCACAGCCAGACGGCTGAGCTCCTGCAGGGCACCGAGGGTGCGTCCGTCCTTGCCCACGAGAGTGCCGAGGTTCGTGTCCTCTTCGTCTTCGCAGACGATGGACAGCTGGGCGCGACCGTCGGCGACATCGATGTCGATGTCACCGTCGATATCGGCCAGGTCCAGCAGCTCTTCGAGGTAGTCCGCGGCGATCTCGCCCTCTTCTTCGAGGAGTTCGGCGCGGCTGGGCTTCGCCGAGGTCTCCTCTGGGGTCTGCTCGGAGGTCTCGTCGATCTTCTCTTCGGTCATGTTCGTCCTCAGCGCTTCTTGTTCTTCTTGCGGTTCTTGCTCACAGGCTGCTGCCGTTGGCCGCTCTTCTTCGGGGCCTCCTCGGCAGCGGTCTCGCCCTTGATCTCATTCTGCTTCACCGTCTTGCCCTTGCGAGCCTTGCGCTCAAGCATCTCCTTCTCCGCCTTGGAGCCGGGGGCGGGCATATTGCGGATCACCATGTGCTGCTGCGCCATGGTCCAGGTGTTCGAGACCAGCCAGTAGATGAGGACACCGAGCGGGAAGTAGATGCCGCCGATGCCGAAGACGAGCGGCATGACGTAGAGAAGCATCTTCTGCGACTGCATCATCGGATTGGCCATGGCCGATTCGGACATGTTCTTCGCCATCATCTGCTTCTGCGTGATGAACATGGTCGCAGCCATGACGACGATGAGCACACCGGTGAGCAGTTTGACTGCGACGCCGGGGCTTCCGAAGGTCTCTGACAGGTGGATGCCGAAGATCGAGGAGTTCTCCGCCTGGATCGCCAACTGCTGTGTGAAGCCGCCGATGGCTCCGATGTCGCCGCTGGCGACCTTCGGCATGTTGTGGATGACGCGGAAGAGCGAGAAGAAGATCGGCATCTGCACGAGCAGCGGCAGACACGATGCCCACGGGCTGGTCTTGTTGTCGCGGAACAGGGTCATCTGCTCTTCGGCCATGGCCTGCCGCGAGTACTGGTCCTTCTTGCCCTTGTACTTGGCCTGCAGACGCTGGATCTCCGGCTGCAGCAGCTGCATCTTGCGCTGAGACTTGATCTGGTAGACGAAGAGAGGGATGAGGAGAGCACGGATGACCACGGTCAGTCCGGCGATCGAGAGCACCCAGGTCCAACCGCTGTCGGCGGGCAGGCCGATGGCGGTGAAGATCTCGTGGAAGATCGCGAGGATCCAAGCAACTACCCACTGCAGCGGGTAGAGCAGCTTGTCCATCCAGTCCATTCAGTTCTCCTCGTTACAACGACTCTTGCGCGTCGTTAATCTTGCCATTGTTCACAGGTCTTCGCGACACGACTTCTGTGCCCCGAGGCAGTCCCGCGTCGCGTACAGGTCGGGCCTGCATAGTCGAAAAGGTCTCAGCTGCGATGGTCGTCGCCGTGGATGTCTGCCGATCTGGCCCCCCGTGCGGAACCCGGCACGTGGTCGACCCCGCCGTGGGACCACGGATTGCACCGCAGCACACGCCACCCAGTTAACACCATCCCCTTGAGAACTCCGTGAATCTCGAAGGCTTCGAGACCATACATCGAGCAGCTGGGATAGTACCGACACACCTGGCCGTAGAGCGGTGAGATGATCATGCGATAGGCCCTGATGAACCATACGAACGGCATCCTCGGCCCGATCGTGAATATCCAGCCCACCGTCGGCCAGAATCCGACCGGCCGGCGGGGCACCTCGGAGACATGCTTCAGATCATGCTCGGCGTCCACGGCGTTCCAGCTTCTTCTGCGCCTTGTCGATGAGTTCGACGACCTCGGAGTCGAGGACGGAGAATTCCGCCTCGGCCGCATGCGGCAGGGCCCGCAGCACGAACAGCTCTCCCGGCCTCAGCTCGCCGAGGCGGTCACGCATGATCGCGCGCAGCCGACGTTTGGTGCGATTGCGCACCACGGCATTGCCGACGGCCTTAGATACGATGAAACCCACGCGAGTTGCGTGGGCGTCATCGGTGTCTCTCAGACTGTGTGCCATGAGATGCGCTGAGCGCACCCGGACTCCCGCTTTGAAGACTCGTCTGAAGTCCTCGCCGCTGCGGATCCGGTGTGCCGCGTCGAGCACACTCAGGCCGAAACTTCGGAACGTCCCTTGCGACGACGTGCGGCCAGGATCGAACGGCCCGCACGGGTGCGCATACGCAGACGGAAGCCGTGCTTCTTGGCGCGCTTGCGGTTGTTGGGCTGGAATGTACGCTTGCTCACTTCAGTCTCCGATTTCTAGGTTGCGGGTGAACGCCGGTGCGTTCTCACAAAAAACGGCGGTGAGAGTCTCGACCGCCGAGCACTCCTGTGCATAAGAGCCAAAGATGATCAGGATAATCGGATGAAGCCCGGTACACAGGACACTCCATCTTAGCGAGGTCGCAACCGGGCGGTCAAACGGCGGAGTCATGTTTCACGTCACTCTCGCATGAAATTCACCGGGGTTCACATCCCCGACGCCGAGCACCGTCCACAAGTCACACCCGTGTAGTTTTCCACAACCTTATCCACCCGTGTGGAGATTTGCTGGGTGAG